>JAGWBY010000200.1:0-1742 GCA_021295675.1 Candidatus Latescibacterota bacterium
GGTTCCAAGGGGATCGAAGGTCTGCGCATCCACGGCACCACCAACGTCCTCTTCAATGGCTCCCGCTTCTACGCGTACACCAACGGCCAGATGCGCTGCGGTCTGCTCGTCGCCCAGTACACTTTGCACGATCAAAACCCCGGCGACGGCGGCCTCTGCGTCATCCCAGGCAGCCACAAGGCAAACTTTTCCTGTCCTCCGAAAATCACCACTTGGGAGGAACACCAAGAGGTCGTGTACCAAGTACCCCTAAAGGCCGGCGACATGGTCATCTTCAGCGAGAACACCTTGCACGGCACCCTGCCGTGGCAGGCGGACCACGACCTCTATCGGTACACGCCGAAGTACCTGCACTACGACGGCGGCACGTACGAGGTCACGCAGCCAGCATGGGTGTCAGAATTGACCGAGGCGCAGCAGGCGGTACTCGAACCGCCCTACATCTACCACCACCCCCTCATCGAACCGGACGGCAAAACTGTGGTCCGTCCACGCCGCGAGGATTAGCCTCGGTCAGTCACCCTTGCCACGACAAATTGATGCTCGTGTACCCGTCCGTATAGCGGCGCAAATGCTCGGGTAGATTGGCCAAAAACCACTGGCCTTCCTCGGGGATTTCCCAGGGGATGTCGATGCGGTGGTTGCGGGGGCGGAAGCCGATGCCGCAGGAGAGGCGCGTCTCTTCAATGCGGTTGGGGAACGCGCCGTGATACGTGCGATGGGCGAAGACGATCATGTCGCCGCCGTTGGTGAAGAGGGGAACGAGGCCGGGGATGTCGAAGCCGTTGTACCCGCGTTCCTCCGTGCCCTCCGGGTAAAAGGAGCGCCGATCGGCCGTCATGCTAAATCCCTCCGGCCCCTCCCAGTCCTCAACGTGGGAATCCTCAATCACGCACAAACCGCCGTGCTCGGGCCGCGAACCGGTCAGATAAAACCACTTGCCCGACGGCCACAGCCCGCGATTGAGCACATCGCCCGAATTTTTGATCTCGGTCGAATAGCCACACCAATCGGTATGCCACCCCACAGGAGCCGAGCCAGTCCGGCGGATGATGGCGGCCGAGCGGTGGAGCGTCAGTTCATCCGTGCCGATCAGGTGCCGGTGAATGTCCATGAAGGGCTCGTAGTCGAGCACATCCCAAGCACCCGGGCCGGACTCGATCCAAGCGTGCCGCGTGCGGCTCTCGCCCGGTTGCAACGCGTGCTCCGGGTCTGTGCCGTCCCACACCGCCTGCTTGAGCTTGGCGACGATCTCCGGCGGCAGCGCGTTTTTGATTATCGCGAAACCGTGCGCCTCCAAGCACTCGTCCATCGCGTCGAGTTCGTCGGTGGCGAACTCATAGCGGTAGCCCAAATCCGGCTTCTGAATGTGCGAATAGTCTTCCATGATTTTCTTCCTTTAATTGCCTTGTGCCTCCTTAAAAACCGATTGGTAGGGGGCGGTTTGCAAACCGCCCCCTACATGGCACCGTCCGCCAGCGCCAGCTCGTAGCAGGCGGCTTCGCTGTCGGTGCGCACCAACAGATAGGGGGTAGCAAAGGCCGGGGGATTCCAAGTTTTGCCGTCGAAGGCCGTCATGCGCGCTAGTTCGACGTGGCGGTCGGGGCGCGCCTCGACCAGCACCACGTCGCCCTTTTCGCTCATTATCAGCAGAATATCGTCCATCAGGATGAGCTGGCCGTGGCCGTAGCGCCCGCGCTTCCAGCGCCGCTTGCCGTCTTGCGGGTCGAGGCAGACCAGCA
>JAGWBY010000200.1:1814-2931 GCA_021295675.1 Candidatus Latescibacterota bacterium
AGCCGCCGTCGGGCGCGGCGTTCACTTGATACAGCTTGGCACCAATGCCGTAGCCCGTAGAGACCAGAACCCGGTCCCCAGGCAAGGGCAGGGGGTTGGCAACGCATTCGGCCTGATCCCAGGGCTGGCGCCAGAGGGGAGCTCCGCTCTGCGGATCGTGCGCGACAACGCTGTAGCTGTTGAAAATCAGGATCTGCTCGCGTCCAGCTAAAGTAACCAGACGCGGCGAACTGAAGCCGGCCTTGTCCGTGCCCCCGCCCCAGACAAACGCGCCGGTTTGGCGGTGATATGCCACTAGCGAGCGCTCATCCGGGCCTCCGGCACTGACCACGACCAAGCTGTCGAGGATCAGCGGCGAACAGCTAATGCCCCACATATGGGCCTTCGCCTGATTGCTGGCGATAATGTCCCGCGACCAAACCAACTTCCCACTGTCCAGCTCTAAGCAGTTGAGGATGCCAGTAGCGCCCAGCGTGAAAACCCGGTCTCCAGCGATGGTGGGCGTAGCGCGCGGGCCGACGCCGGCTACGGCGGTCTCGTAGCGAGTCGAGTCGGCGTGTTGCCAGAGCTTGCGGCCCGTTGCCAAATCGTAGCAGACGACCTGCTCCTCTGGACCGTGTTGCTCCTGCGTTACGGCCCGGCCGCCGACAATGGCAAAGGAGGACCACGCTGCGCCGACAGGGCGACGCCAGATTTCGCGCGGCGGGTGCTTAGTCCAGTCGCGCTCGAGGTGAACGCCGCGCAGGCGGTTGTTGCGCTCGGGGCCGAGGAATTGCGGCCAATCGCGGGCATCGAGCGCGGTTGCGTCCCCTCCTTCGACCGCGGTGGCTTCGCCTTCAGTACTCCAACGCCATTCGAGGACCGGTACGAAGTCGCCGCTCATACCCTTAATGCGAAAAAGTCCAATACTAAGCGCAATGACGAGGACAATGCCGCCGAAATAGCGGAAGCGCCTTCCCCAAGCCAGCCGCGACGCAAAGAGCAACCACAGCAACGCAAAGAAAATGGCGAGCATGAAGGTGGCCATAGTGCTCATCGTCTGTCGCTGTCGATGAGGAGCTTCGGGCAACCAGATCCACAGGAGCGCCAAAACGACAACGCCTCCGAGCAGATAGAG
>JAGWBY010000004.1:0-2371 GCA_021295675.1 Candidatus Latescibacterota bacterium
TACTGACCTACAACCAGCGGCGCGAAGATATACCGACTTTGGCAGCGCATTTTATGAAGTATTATGGAATGTGGTGCTGAGCTACGAATTCTGCCGGAGATAGGATAGGAATGCCTTGGTATTCGCCTAAAATTTTTAGGTGCCGGTCACCCGAGATGATGCAATCCGCCCGCCCTTCAACGGCAGCCGCGAGGATCGCGTTGTCTTCGGCGTCCTCCTTGATGACCTGTAGATCGAGCGCACCAGGCGTGGAAACCGTCCTTCGTCTAAGAAGGGATTGCAGCGCTTGGATATCGGCTTCGTCGATTGGAAATTCGTCTATAATGTGAGGACGACGCAAGACCTCGACGGTCTTGTCAATGATAGCTGGCGAAGTGATGAATACGAGTTCCCGCCGTCTCCAAGCTGCATAAATACGGCCCGGTGTACCAGAGGGAGTAATAATCGAGCTGACCAGTACGTTGACATCCGGTACAACGCACAGCATCGTCTAAAGAGGCTTGGCGGGATTTGAGGCGGCCTTTACTTCAGCTACGGCTTTCTCGATCTGTTTCTCGACGTACGCAGAATTGTAACCCTTCATTTTCTCTTGGATGCGATCGGCTACCGCAAAATCTTTTTCCCACTCCTGCTCGTATAGGAGGTATTCTTCCATTGACAACACCACACCCAAGTCTCGGTTCTGCTCGTCTTGTATGATGGCTTTCTGAGGCTTGCTACGTAGGCTCGTTATGAATTGACGCCACGTGCTACTGGCGTCTTGAAGTTTGAGGATCGCGGCCATTGTGCGGACTCGCTTTCAGGTAGTGATTGTGCCATCGGTTAGCTATAGTTTCACGCACACTAGCTAGCTTCTTGTTTGGCCCACTGTTCAGCAGATCGCGCTATGTGGGGCGAAGGCCGCTGCGGACTAAGGATTCCCAGCAGCGCATGGGCGACTCTTCAAGTAGCGTCGAGACCTCGGCCTGTAGGTCGCTCGCGGTTTCGCCTGCGGGACGCAAATGGGCTAAGCGGCCCAGCGCGTCCATGGCAAAGCCGACGCAGATGGCGTTCTCGTCGCTGCGGATGACTTCTTGCAAAGCCCGGGCGGTCAGCTCCAGCGCCGGGCCAGCAATCGCGGTGCCGTGGGAACAGAGGATGACCATGGACCACAGCGCGTTCTCGCGCACGGCTGAGCGCACCGGCTTGAATCGCTCAAGACCAAAATCGACGCCACCGCCCTCGCACACATCGCACTCATCGGTGGGCCGCACAAACTTTATGCTCCGCCCTTGCGCTCGGTCCATGGCCAGCCGGTTTTCCTCGCGGCCCAGACTCTGCACCAGTGCTTTGAGGCAGGCGGGAATCAGTGCTCGGCCGACCCCGGTGGCGATGGCGCGGCGGCCGAGACAGCCGAGGGTGCCAGCGGCGACGGCCCGGACATATACCGACGGATCTTCATTCAAGCGCGTCACCACAGCCTGTAAAACCGCATCGTTGAGGGGGCTGGCATCGCCCAAGCCGTACACGCCGGCCTTGCGAACCCATTTGATGGGGGAATTCGCCGCTTTGAGCAAGGTGTCGGTCGCCTCTTCCCCAACGGCAATTAGGCCATAGGTGGCGGCCCGCCGCACGCTCTCCCGGTCGTTATACAGAGTACGCCTGAGTAGCTGCACCGCCAGTGCCGAGTCGCCGATGGAAGCCAGTTTGTACGCCGCGCCAATGCGCGCTGGCTCGGCTTCTTCGCCTTTGGCGAGTAGTTGTGCAAATAAGCGGTTGGCCTCCGCTTCTCGGTCCGCCGACGATAGGGCGGCGGCCTCGGGTCGCGGCGGCGGCGTTTGGCCCGTTTGCATCCAGTGGTGGTGATAGCGCCAGACCGAGGTGACGTCGTCGCTGGCTGCGGAGCGATCGATGCGGGTCAGCGGGTCCACGCCAAGGCCGTTCCACTGCACTGCGGCTGGCGAGCCATTGCCGCTGGTGGGATCGGTGGTGCGATAGATCCAGAAGCGCCACATGAAGCGCGGATTGTCTTGCCAAGTACGCCAATCGTCGCGGCGGTGGTTGCCTCGGTGGAAGGTATTGTGCGAGTACAACACGACGCTGCCGGCGCGCAGCGGGGCCGCTTCAAAAGACTGCACGAGCGGCCACTTTAGGTTGGTGACCGCCTCCCGCATGCGCACGTCGTGGGCGGTGCGGCGATGGACAATATCGCTGGGGTCGTATTGGGAATCGGGGCCGCTGACTAGCTGGCCCTCCATGCCGCTGAGGTGGTAGGCGAAATCGAGGTGATCGGCCCCGGCGAAATTGTCGTGGTTTTCTTCGTGGTTGAAGGTCCAGTAGTGCGAGTAGGGCACGGTCGCCGTCGGGCCCATGTCCTCGCGCACGGCCTGCG
>JAGWBY010000004.1:2379-2803 GCA_021295675.1 Candidatus Latescibacterota bacterium
GGCGCTGTTTGCGGCCGTTGAACGGGCCGTTGTCGTCCTTGTGCCAGTGCTGGTCGCGGCCGCCGCTGGAGAAGGTCGCGTTGTGGGTGAAGGGTACGATGGCCCAGTTCTCGCCGACTAATTGGTTGCAGGCCGTGACGACGCCAGGGGCGTTGATGACTTCGAGCACGTCTGGAATGAGTTCGGGCGTAACGCGCTCACTGCCGCCGACCGCCTGTTTTTCGCGCTGGTATATCCGCTCGTGGACTGCGGCTGGAATGCCGAGGCTTTCCGGGGCTAGGACGACTAATCCTCGGCTGGCGAAGTCCTGTACTAGTTGGTCTGGCTCGCTGTAGGCTAGGGGGGCCGGGGCAGAAGAAAGCTCTTTCGCGGTCATGTCAATTTATTCACCTTCCTGTTTGGTTTCATCGAATCTAACCACGGG
>JAGWBY010000004.1:2905-44645 GCA_021295675.1 Candidatus Latescibacterota bacterium
AGGAGTTGGCCGATATATGGTCAACGGGCCAGTTCGACTACATCTGGATCGACAGCCAGCACACTCCCTTCAGCGAAGAGCAATTGGTCGCCTACTGCCGGGCGGCCGAAGAGTTGGATATCGACGTGCAATTGCGCATCCCGCACACTCGGCAGGCCTACATGGTCGGGCGCTATCTCGACTTGGGCCCCAGCGCGGTCTTGATCCCCGAGGTCATGGAGCCGGAGACTGTAGATGACGCCATTGCCTATGCCTATTACGGCCCCATTGGGCGGCGCAGTTGGGGTGGCGCAAATCGCCGCGGCTTGCGCGGTGTAACTCAAGGGGTGGACCGGCGCGCCTATGCGGCGTGGTGGAATGACTATGTGATCTTGGCAATCCAAGTAGAATCCGTCGAAGCGGTGACCAATATTCGCCAATTGGCCAAGCCGGGCGTGAGTGTGGTCACGTTTGGGCCCAACGACCTTACCTTCAGCTTGGAGGATCACCCGGACTATCCACTGCGCACGGTCGATGACTGTGTGCGCAATGTCGCCGCGCAACTGGCTGGTACTGGCATCAGTCTAGCTATGGGAACGGGCACTACGCCCGAAGAACGCGACAAGTATCTGGAGATGGGATTTACGCTGTTCCAAGGGGATGCGCCGAGCTAGGCTTTGGCGTAGCCGTATGTTAATCGTCCATTACTAACTGATGTTACGCACAGGCCCTAGGTATGGGATGCTTCGCTACGCTCAGCATGACAAGTGCTAGTCTGCTGCTCCCCGCGTCATGCTGAGCGCAGCGAAGCGGAGTCGAAGCATCTTTACCCAGATGGCCATGTGTAACATCAGTTACTAAATCAATCACTCGGAGGATACGCTATGTACATTGGATCGCAATTTGGGGAACAGACCGACGAAGAAATGCAGGTCTTGTCGCAACTCGGCATCAAAAACGTCGATCAGACGCCTGCTGCGCCGTGGCGGGAATGGAGCGCGGAGATGCTGCTGCAGATGAAGGAGCGGTGGGCCAAACACGGCATCAGCATGGAGATGATCCACATTCCCTTGGGCTCGCGCAGTGCCTACGACAACGAGGCCGGGGCGATCTTTCTCAAACCGAGCGACGAGCGCGACCGCCAGATCGACTGGATGAAAGAGAATCCGCGGCCTCAACTACAATATCACCATCTTGGGCCACCTGCGGACGCCCTCGAAGACGGGGCGCGGGGGTGCCACCGTATCGACCTTTGAGTTGGACAAATTGGATCAATCGCTGGGCGAGTTCGAGGACGGGCCGGCCGATGAAGACGAAATGTGGGCGCGCATTGACCACTGGCTGCAGGAGATCATACCCGTGGCCGAAGAATACAAAGTCCAGATGGCCTGCCATCCGTCCGACCCGGGCATTGGCGTGGGTACCTTGGGGATGGTCGAGGGCTTCAAAAAGCTCATCGCACTCTACGACAGCCCGTACAACGGCCTCAATTTCTGCCAAGGCTGCATGTCGGAGGCGCTGGCCAATCCGGCGGAGGAAATTTTTGCTGTCATTCGCTACTTCGGCGAGCGCAAGAAGATTTTCAACGTCCACTTCCGCAATATCAAAGGGGGCTTGGGGAGCTTCGTCGAGGTTTTTCCCGACGAAGGCGATGTCAATATGATCCGGGCGCTGAAGGTGTACAAGGAGATCGGCTACGAGTACATGATCATGCCGGATCACGTCCCCGGAATCAGCGGCCCCGAGCCGGGCAAAGTCGGTTTTGCCTATACCTTTGGCTATATCCACGCGGCCTTGCAGGCGGTGGAGGAATTTTAATGCAAAGAAAAGGCGTTTCCTTTTCCGTTTTTACCAAAATGTGGAAGGACAAGTCGCCAATCGAACTCGGAGAGTTTGTACTCGATCTGGGCTTCGACGGCATTGAACTGTCCGTGCGTGCGGGTTATCCAGTGCCCCCCGAAAGTATTGGACGCGATTTGCCCAAAGCGGCAAAGGAACTCGGCGCTTTGGGTGTCGCCATTACCAGTGTGGCCGGACCGACGGACGAAGCAACCATTGCGGCTTGCGGCGCGGCCGGAGTTCCGGTCATTCGCACCTGTCCAGCCATCGCTGCCGAAGGGTATTTGACCAGCATAGAAGGTCACCAGCGAGCCTTTGACGCTCTGATTCCCTTGCTCGACAAACACGGGGTGGCTTTGGGCATCCAAAATCACGAAGGCCAATGGGTGTGCAATGCGATGGGCATTAAACACCTAATCGACCGCTACGATCCCAGCCATATCTGCGCCATACCCTGTGCCGGGCACACGGCTCTCAACGGAGAATCTCCCGAGATGGCAATCGATATCGTCTGGTCGCATCTGTCCCAGTTCAAGCTCAAGAATGCGTACTGGCGGCGGCAGATTGGACCGGAAGCGGAAAACGTGGAATGGCGTCCTTATTGGACCACGGGACGGCAGGGTTTGG
Organism: Candidatus Latescibacterota bacterium; assembly: GCA_021295675.1. The sequence goes on from JAGWBY010000004.1 coordinate 5,351, forward strand.
CTTCGTGGCCGCGGTCGGTCGCGGAACTGAAACGAAGGGGCTTCAGCGGTGTCGTCTGCATGGATGCCGAATACCACGATGCAGCCTCCACAGAGCGACTGCTCGCCGAAGACTTGGCCTTCGCCAAATCTCTGTTTTGAGGGTTATCCGGCGCGAAACCCCACTTCGACCCCATCCCCTACATCGACAGTGGCTCGCAGCACCTGGGGCCGCACTAACTCCGCGGTCTGCGCTACGCCGTCGATCCATATACGGGGAAAGTTGCACCAGGCCGCCGGCACTTCCGCTTCAAAGGTCAGCTCCTTGCAAGCCACGCCGGCGGGCAGATCGGTGAAAGAAATTCGATACCGTCGCTCATCGACGCTGTCGTCAACAACGTCAATGGCGGCGTGACGCCGGCTCAGATGATAGAACACGACTTCTTCGGGCACGGCGCACCAGACTTCGTCGCCGCCCTCTGCAAGCACTGTCTCCAAGCGCTTGCGTAGCTGAGCTGCGGAGCAATCCTTATTGATGTGGATGGGTTCTTCGATCGGGCAGTGGCAGTAGTCGATGACCCAACCGCGGGACTGGTGGGCGGGGAGGATATTGCGGAAGGGATCGTGTTTGCTAAAGAAGGGAGGGGGGTATTCGTGGATCAGAGGACTGCGGTCGAGCCAATAGCACTCGTCCGCGGGTCGATTGATTCCCTCCCTGATGCTCATCGCGCCCAAATAGCCGAGTTGGCGGCAGGCCTCGAGAATGTGTGGGGCCATATTGCGGTTGCTGCCGGGGGCACAATACAGCGGCACCGGCGCGTCAATGGCTTGCTCCAAAACCTCCCTGGCCACGCGCAACTCCTGATCGACCATCTCGGGTTTGATAAAGACGTGCGTCCACGAGTGATTGCCAACGCCCCAGCCGCGCGCCATCAGGTCTTTGAGCTCATCGGCATTCATATGCCGGTAGCCATTGAAGCTCGACCCGTCGATCCGGCGCACTTCCCCTATTTGCCCGACGACTACTTCCAAGTGCCCGGGAATACCGAATTCTTCGTGATAGGGCACGGCAAAACGGTGCAGATCGATTAGGGCCTCGTCGTAGGTAATGGAGTAGACCCAGCGTTTGCCGTATTTCCAATCGCAAATGCGCAGCGACATAATCAATCCTTCGTAGCGAACGGGTTTTAGCCAGTTCAGAAAGCTGGACCAAACAGCAACTCCGTCCCGTCCTCCACCGCCACCGTCGTCCGCAGCAGGCGCGGGCGCACCACAGAGGCCGATTGGGGTACCCCGTTTACCCACACTCGGGGAAAATTGCACCAGGCCGCCGGCACCTCCACTTCAAAGGTCAACTCCCGGCGCTCAACCCGGTCAGGCAATGCCTCATAGCGGATTCGGTATCGTTGTTCGCGAGCCGTTTCGGCCACAGTTTCGACCACGGCGTGCCGTCGGCACAAGTGATAGGAAATGACCTCTTCGGGCACGGCGCACCAGACTTGGTCGCCGCCCTCTGCGATGATCGTCTGCAAACGCAGGCGCAATTGCGCTTGTGAGCAGTCTTTGTTGGGGTGAACGGCTTGTTCCAATGGGCAGTGGCAGTAGTCGATAATCCAGCCTCTAACCTCTTGAGCCAGCAGAATATGGCGGAACGGGTCGTAAGCGCTGTAAAAGGGCTCCTCATAGCTTTCGTGCAACGGCGTGCGATTGAGGTAGTACAATTCATCGCTCGCCGCGTTCACCCCATCCGTTATGCTCAGGGTGCCCAAGTAACCAAGTTGGCGACAGGCGTCCAGCACATAGTCGGACATATTTTCAATGCCGTTGGGGGCGCAGTACAGCAGCACAGGAGCGTCGATAGCCTGTTCTATAACATCGCGCGACAGGCGGATTTCCTGATCGACCATATCGGGCCTGATAAAGTGGTGACTCCAGCCGTGGCTGCCCACGCCCCAGCCGCGGGCGAGCAAGTCCTTGAGTTCATCGCCATTCATGTGCCGATAGCCGTTGAAGCTCGAAGTGCCGATATTGCGGATTTCGCCGATCTGCTGGCCCACGACCTCTACGTGTCCGGGAATGCCGAATTCCTCGTGATGGGGAATGGCAAAGCGGTGTAGATCGGCCAGCGCCTCGTCGTAGGTAATCGAATAAACCCAGCTCTTGCCGTATTTCCAGTCGCAGATGCGCAGGGCCATAGTCTCGTTGTCTTTTTATTTATTGATGTTATACATGGGCATCTGGGTATCAGATGCTTCGACTGCGCTGCGCTGCGCTCAGCATGACGTGGGGAAGCAGCAAACTAGCACTTGTCATGCTGAGCCAAGCGAAGCATCCCATACCTAAGGGCCGGTGCGTAACATCGGTTATTTATCTATCGTTGCAACGGCGGCTTGGAAATCCGCCCATGTGGTGGAATAACCCACGGCTATTTCAAAGCGGTGAATGCCATAACGCGTGGCCAGACGCTCGGGAAAGGTATCGGGCGTTTCCACGCCCACCGTGCCGTCCCGCATGAGAATACAGCGGTAGCCCGCCCGCAGCATGGGGCGGCCCCCCCCCTCTGAGTTGAGAACGCACATATCCGCGGCAAAGCCCGTGTAGATGAGGGTCTCGACGCCGCGCTCTTGCAGGTATGCGTCGAGCTGGTTGGTGTAAAAGACGAGGGGTTCGTCCCCCATTGGCTCGACGATTTTGGCCCTTTTCATGCGCACAGCGGGCGATTTGGCCAGATCGACGCCGGTCGATCTTTTTTCGATGGTTTGGAGTTCGCCGGTGCGGACGATGGTCCAGCGGTCCGACTGGGTCTGCAGAGAGGCCGCGCGGCGCTGGTTTTCCGGGGTGCGGCGAGAAGGCACCTCGGGGTAGTGCTTGTCAAAATCATCGGGCTCGACGTGGCACACCGGCATACCGATCCGCCGGGCGATATCCATGGCCGGCCGGATCACTTCTTTCATAACGCGCCAGGATTCTTCGGTGGCCTGAGGCCAACCCATGCCCGTGACGTAGTTGACGTCGATGGCAGGGCCATCCGGCAGCCCCACATTCCAGCAGTGCAAACCAATGAGCGCCGTGCGCTCCACTGGCAACTCGAAGACGTCCTCTGCGTAGCCAGCTTTGTCTATGGGCAGGGCGCGGTAATGGCGAGTCTTGAGTTTAAGCGTCTTACCCATCGGACCTATCCCACCCGATTGCGGTCTGCCACTTCTGCGACGATGGCCGCAATCATCTCTATGTGTTCGTCTTCCCACTTTTCGGAAATCGAGCAGGTGCGGACCCAGTTTTCGAGAAAAGCCCAGGCTGTGGGGCAAGTAGCGGAACTGTAGTGGTACACATGCGAGGCTGGCGGTCGCGAAAACGGGTACTTGTTGGCGTCCACGTATTGCTGGAGGAAGGGGAGGGCCGCGGGCATCAGGTAATACTTGCCCTGGCCCGCTCCATTTACTCCGGCTTCTAGGACCTGGGCGGCAAACTCCTCGCCCGTGCATTTGAAGGCCTCTGGGTCGATGCTGAAGCTGGACATCCAGGCGGAATATTTGGTGACGTAGTCGGGAATGGGCAATGGCGTAATGCCGGCAATAGAGGAGAGCTTCTCCGTGAGCAGACGCACGATGCGGTCAATCTTAGCTACCTGAGCGCGGATGGTCTCCAGTTGACCGAGGCACAGCGCCGCGGTCATGCGGCTCATATCGTAGGCATGACCAAAGGCCGTGTGAGTGCGGCCGAAGTGGGGCACATCCACCCCGGCGCGGCCCGAACTGAGGAAGCGCACTTTTTCCGCTAGTTCGTCGTCGTCAGTAGCGATGCAACCCCCTTTGTCCGAGCTGAAGGTTTTCTCCGAATCCAGCGAGAAGGCCGAGGCCGTCCCCAAGGTGCCGACGACGCGCCCCTTGTATTCGCTGAATATGGCCTGACAGATGTCCTCATAGACGATCAGTCCGTGTTTGGCGGCCAATTCGTTGATCGGATCCATATGGTTGGGCAGGCCACATTTGTGTACCGCCAGAATTGCCCGCGTGCGATCGGTGATGCAGGGCTCTATGGTCTCGGCACTGAAGTTGACCGTACCCGGCGCTGTATCGGGAAAAACGGGAATATAGTTGTGCATGAGCACGCCGTACACGGTGCCGTAATCGGTGAGCGGGCTGATGATGACCTCGTCGCCGGGATCAAAGTCAAAGGCCAGCGCTAGGGCGGCCATGGCCGTGGTGCAGGTGGGGGTGGCGATGCAGTGCTTGACGCCCAGTTCTGCGGCGAACGCCTGCTCGAACTCGCCCACTGAATCGAGGGTTAGCCCCGAATCCAATACTTCCTGGACGTACTTTAGACTATTGGGGCCTATGGTGCGGGGAAAGAGCGGCGGCACGATGCCTTCGCTGCTGTGGGCTTCGGCCCCGCGCTTGATGGGTTTGAGTGCTGGTTGCTGGGACATTAGACGCTCCTATGGGGGCTAAACATAGCTTTAAATCGCCGCACTAAGTACACGACAGTAATCCACTGGACGTTAGGCACGGGAGCGCTGAGATGCTTCGACTCCGCTTTGCTTCGCTCAGCATGACCGGTGATGACGCCCCTGTTGTCATGCTGAGCGAAGCGAAGCATCTCATACCCGCATTTAAGATTTGGTCGTTGCGACCCAACCTATCCCTTTTGTCTATTGGGTGTCAAGTCTTGCCGATCGCAAGTGCGGCTCAGCCTATGGCTGTTCGCGCTCAGCTTGCTTTAGATGTTGGAAATCCCGCAACAACCGCAGACCTTCTTCCCGGTGCCCTTGTTTGAGATAAAGCTGAGCTAGACGGTAGTGGGTGGGAATGTGGCGGGGATCTTTTTTGAGCGCTTGCTGGTAGAGATAAGCGGCCTCTGTTGGCTCTCCTTGCTTTTCTAGGACGGCACCTAGACGGCAATAGGGGTCGGCAAATTCGGAATTCACCTGAATGGCCTGCTGGAAATAGCTTCTGGCAGCTTCCAATTCGTTTTCTCGCTCACTGACCACTCCTAGATCATAGTAGATTTTTGCCCGTCTTACTCCCAACTCAAGAGCGCGTTGATAGGCCCTCTTGGCTGCGACATAATCGCGAAGGTCCATGTAGGTTTTTCCGAGATGCATGAGGAAAATCCCATTCTCGGGTGCTTGAGCGATGGCCCTTTTGTAGTACGGAATGGCTTCCCCCGGTCTTAGCTGCAGCGTATAGGCCAAACCGATCTGGTCCAGGGCTAGGGCAAAATCTGGCTTCAGATGTACGGCCCGGCTGAATTCTCCGATCGCTTCTTCATACTGACCATTCTGCAGGTAGCGACGACCGCGACGATAGTAAATCTCGGCAGCAATCTGCTCCTTTTGTTCGACCTTTAACGGTTGGGGTTTGCCTTCCTTTTGCGCGTTGGGTGACGGCTCACCAGCCGGTGTTTGTTGTTCTTTTTGATCGCAGCCAATCCATCCCCAACTGCCCATAAAAAGAGCTAGGAGCAGCCCCAGCAGACGGTCGCGCCGCGATACTCTTAGAAGCCGTTGCTTATGCGCCAAGGTTTACACTCCTGATACTCGACAACTTAGTACACGACAGTAGAGCGGTATGGGATGCTTCGCTTCGCTCAGCATGACAACATGAGGCGTCATCACCTGTCATGCTGAGCGGAGCAAAGCAAAGCGGAGTCGAAGCATCTCATCTCAAACCGCTCATGCCGAACTTCCATTGTAGTACTGGCGCGTACTTAGCTCGACAATATAGCGCAAAAATCTAAAGACTCCGGCGGTCGGCTCAAAAGGGCGACGCGCTGCGCTGTTAGAGAGCCGATAGCTTGCACCAGACACCTCTACAGAGTATCTATATTTCTCATGTCGATATTGAACTGGGTTAAATCGAAGCGGGTCGCCTTCGCCCTGATAATCGCTCTGACCACGACTGTTGGTGCCCAGCCGAGCGCTCCGACCGATACCACTATCGCGGGCCGCAGCTACACCCTGCTCGAGGCCGGGGAATTAATGGATCTCCTAGGCTCGGCCAATGACCACAGCCGTCTTGCTTTGCGGCAGACAGCCGTAAAGGGTCGCCTCTCTAGTTTAGCGGCCAATCTCGACACCGTGCGAGCGGCGCTGGAATTGGCCGATGTGCTTTTCCTCGACGAAGTTTTGCTGGCCGAGGTTGTTTTTCTCGGTCCGGTGACTTTTTCTCGCACTACCTTTGCCGCGGACCTTTCGCTAGCTGAAGCGCAATTCTTGCAATCCTTTGCCCTGCGAGAATGCGAGGTAAGGCAAAAAACCAACCTTAGAGATGCTCGCTTCACCGCCACGGCCGACTTCAGCCAAAGTCACCTCGCCGCCGCATTTTCCTGCGCCGGAGCCCATTTCAGCGACGCCACTTTCGCGCGCCTGCGCTGCGAGGGCGGGGCCTATTTTGAGGACGTTCTCTTTACCGGCCAAGTCGATTTCAGCGACGCCCGCTTTGCCGGTGTGGCCTCGTTCAAGACAGCGCGCTGGCGCGCTCCTGTCTCCTTTGCCGGGGTGCGCTTTCTGGAGCGGTCTTTTTTTTGGCAAGCCCAATTCGCCGCCGCGGATTTTTCCAGCGCCCGCTTTGCCGGGGAAACCTCGTTTAAGCAAGCCGCTTTCGCGCAGCGGGCGACTTTTGCAAATGTCGCTTTTGCCCATTCTGCCCACTTCGAACAAGCCCGTTTTGACGACGGAGCCGTCTTCGACGGCAGCATCTTCGCAAAAGAAGCGGTCTTTGCCGGTGTCCACAGCGGTAACGATCTTTTGCTCAATGCCCTTTTTCGCGTCAGTCTCGACTTGCGCCACCTAGTCACTCCCAGCCTAGATCTGCGGCCTTCTGCCACCATGCCCGACTCGCTGCTGGGCCCTAAAGCCCAGCTCTTGTTGCAAAACGCGCGTTTTCAGCGCCTGTTCTCCACTTGGGATCATTTGCGCGGCCACGTAGCCCAGCCCCCACAGCAGGCCAACTACGATCTGGACCGCGTCTATGCCGGTCTGCGCCACCAGTTCCTCATCTCCGGCATGGCCGCTGATGCCCGCGGCTGTTATATAGAGTCGCTGGATCGTCGTCGCCATCACCTGCCCTGGACCTCTATCGAGCGCTACGCCCTCATCGCCTTTGACCTGAGCTCGCGCTACGGTACCGACCTGAGGCGCTTAGCCCTAGTCGCTTTGGCTTGGGTGGCGCTCTTTGCCCTGCTGTACCGTTGGTTGCTGATAGATGATCTGGTGGAGTGCCTGCTTTTCAGCCTGCACACTTTTTTTATTGTGGGCGCGGCATCCGTGCGTCCCCAGGGCAAAGTGCGCTTCTTGGTCCTGTTGCAGGCCCTTTCCGGCTGGCTCTTTTGGAGCCTTTGCACTGCCGTCCTGCTCTCCTTTTTACTGCGCTGATTCATGTTCCGCTCCGTCTGTGTCCTTTTCCTGTTCCCATTGCTGGTGGCCTGTGTCCGGGAAGAACCGACGCAGTCCCTGCGCTTTGTCGATGTCGCCCAGACGGCCGGTCTTGACTTTGTACACTACAACGGCGCCCAAGGCGATTATTTTTACGTAGAAACTTTTGGCTCGGGAGCTGCTTTCTTGGACTACGATGGCGACGGCTGGCAGGATATCTATTTGGTCAACTCCACGTATCTCACCGGCTTGGCCCCCGAGCCTTTGCCGACCGATAAACTCTACCGCAACCGGGGCGACGGCCGCTTTGACGCCGCTTCTGGCAGCGGCGATAGTGGCTACGGCACGGGTGTGGCCGCCGCCGACTGGGACAACGACGGCGACCAGGACTTATACGTGACCCGCTTTGGGGCCAACGCTTTATACCGCAACGATGCGGGAAAATTCGCCGATGGCGACAGCGCCAAACGGGCGGGCGTTGACGATGGCCGCTGGGGTGCCAGTTGCGGTTTTCTAGACTACGACCTCGACGGCGACCTCGATCTCTTCGTCGCTAACTACGTGGACTTCACTACGGCCAACAACATCATCTGCAAGCGGGGTGATATCCGCACCTATTGCGACCCGGACGAATACGGCCCAACGAGCGATCTGCTCTACCGCAACGACGGCCAAAGCCAATTCACCGACATCACCTATGAGGCGGGCATTACCTTAGAAGGCCCTGGTTTGGGCGTGGCCTTTTCTGATTACGATTGGGATGGGGATACCGATATCTACGTGGCCAACGACGGCACGCTAAACTTCCTTTATGAAAACCGCCAGACCCACTTCGTCGAAACAGGTCTGACGGCCGGGGGCCGCTACAACCAAGACGGCCGCGCCGAGGCCAGCATGGGCGTGGACTTTGGCGACTGGGACAACGACGGCAATCAGGACTTGTTCGTCACCAATTTCGCCCACGAGACCAATACGCTCTACCACAACGACGGCCAAGGCCAATTCGCCGATATCAGCGCTGACGTCGGCCTTTTCGAGCCTAGCTACAATCCCCTCGGTTTTGGCACTAAATTCCTCGACGTCGATCTGGACGGCGACCTCGATTTGTTCGTCGCCAACGGCCACGTCCTCGACATCGTGGAACAGATCGACTCTACGCTTAGTTATGCCCAGACCAACCAGATTTTGCGCAACGAGGCCAACGCTTGGGATGCCGTCTCCACCGAGCCGAATCCGAGGAAATTTGTCGATATTTCTCCCACTTTGGGTCCCAGTTTTGCCACCCCCAACGTCGGCCGCGGCGCGGCCTTGGCCGATTACGACAACGACGGCGATCTCGATCTGCTAATTTGCGCTGTGGCCAGCCCCGCGCGCCTGTTGCGCAATGACATCGACAAACAAAACCACTGGCTCCTCGTCGAATTAGTCGGCCGCCAGCAGCGCGACGCAATCGGCACCCTAGTCGCCGTCACGGCTGGGGGCCACCGCCAAGTGCGGGAACGCCAGTCCGGCAGCAGCTACCTTTCCAGCCATGACCACCGCCTGCACTTTGGTTTGGGTGCCGTTGCTAGGGTGGATATGGAGGTGCGCTGGCCCGATGGCACTGTGCAGACGCTGGCCGACGTCGCAGCCGATCAGATTTTGCGCCTAGTGCAGCCGTAGGAACTTTCACATAAGGAGCGAAATATGCCAGCGCTAGAAACGAGAGCTTTTGCCAAGACCGGGATGCAGCCCAAATCTCTGGGACTGGGCGGGGCCTGGTGGGGTGCCGGAACGGAGGCCGAATGCATTGCTGGCATCCACCGAGCCCTTGAACTGGGTTTTAATTATCTGGATACATATCCCGAACTGGAAACGTGGTGGGGTAGAGCACTAGCAGGCGGCAGAAGGCATGATATATACCTGCAAGCCAAGGTCACTACTAATGGCCCCAAAGAGACGATTTCAGATCACTCGGGGCCGCAGACGCGCCGCAGCGTGGAAGATAGTTTAAGGCGCTTGCGAACGGACTATCTCGACAATGTCCTCATCCATGGCTACGACGAGCCCGAGGACGTTGGCAGCAAGGAGGGCATGGTGGATCCGCTGGGTCCGGGCCATGCCCTAGATGAACTGGTAAAGATGAAAGAAGAAGGCTCAATCCGCCACATCGGCATTGGCGCGCGCAATTCGGCCGTGCACCGCCGGGCGATCGAGACTGGCCAAATAGAAATCTGCCTCACTTATCTAGAATACAACTTGTTCAATACGGCCGCAGTTGCGGATCTGTTTCCCCTCGCCCGCCAGCGCCAAGTAGGTCTCATTCTCGCCAGTCCCCTCGGCATGGGGCTGTTGACGGGCGATGAAAAAGTATTCGAGCGCTCGGCGGCTTACTTCGACAACCGCGAATACCCCGAACGCGGACTCCATCCGGCGGTCCGCGCCCGAGCCATGTGGGACTGGTGTCGGAAGCGAGACGTGAACATTCGCCATCTGGCCATCCAGTTTTGTCTGGCGGCACCCATCAGCAGCATTGTCCTGCCCGGGGCGGCTTCAAAGGCGCAGGTCGAAGAAGCCTACGAGGCGGCTACGGCGGATATTGCTCCGGAGATATGGCGCGATTTTGCGGTGGAGTTCGGGGTGGGGATTTAGGTGCTAGGGTCCATCGGGAGCCAATACCCGGACTGAGAATTTCTGTCGCAGCGCATCCAAGTGCAGACGTTCTTTTTCCTCTCTGGCCAGCCGCTCGGCCCGCTGTTGCGAAGCCCGATCCCACTGGCCCCCTTCCCGCACTTTGTCCTCTACGACAAATACGGAGAACTTTCCGGCCCACTCCACTGGCCCCCCGACGGCGTTGATCTCCATGCCTTTGGCGCGCTCGTAGCGCATTGATGGCATGGTATATGGGCTGAGCTTTACGCGCCCCCCGCTTGCCCCGACGCCCTCGGAGAATATGGGGACCAGTAGCTCTGGATCGACACCCTGCGCTATTGCTAGGCGCAAATCTTGGGCCAATTTGCGATTGTGGACTACAATCTCGGTGATGGTGATGGCCTCATAGGCGGGAAATTGATCGGGATGACGCGCAAAATAACTTCGCGCCTCTGCTGGGGATATGTCGATCTGTTCCAGATAATAGCTCAGGAGTACATCCTCGGCGATGGTTCTGAGTTTTGCCTGTAGCTCGGGTTCCTCGTCGATACCACTTTGCCGTGCTGCGGTAAAATAGAGATCGGAGATACGCGCAGTGTCGGGTTCAACGGACGAGGAATCGAACTTGTGCAAGCTAGATGGATTGTCCTGAGAAGCGGTCTGAAAACTCTGAGTACCGTCCCTTGTGTTCAGGCTCCGCCCACTGGATTCCCGCTTGCGCGGGAATGACGGGATATGGTCCCAAGGCGGGTTTTCAGCAGTGCCGCTGGCGTATTTGTCGCGCAGAGAGATGCCGAGGGCACGCTCCATCTTTGCCCTGATACGGGAGCGTAGGCGGCGTTCAATAAGCTGCCGCACGGCGATGAGAGGGACGCGCTTTTCAGCGAGAACTTTGAAGGCCACAAAGACTGTATCCGCTTTAATCGGCAGAGGGAGAGCTGGGGAAATGGAGCCCACGGGCAGAGCGAACAATTCGTCGGCCACTTGCTCGTTGACCTGTCCTTTGAGCACATAACCGGGGAGACTCAAAATGGATTTTTCCGCGGCCAAGTCCTCTATAGCGGCGGCTTTGGTCGCTCTTGCAGAATAGATAAACTTGAGGCCGCGATTCCAGTTCGCATCGTAGTATTCCTGCAGAATATCTTCTGCTGTCACGACGATTTTCGCTTCGACTTGGCGCTCGAGATAAGATTCTATCACCGCATCTCGCCGCCGGCGCTCCAACCGGCGCACAAAGACCGAGTCAGCGACCATACCGACATTGCGGGCCTCTAGCAGCAGTAGCCTTCTGGCGATGAGCTGTTGCAGCGGATCGCTCGTAGCGGAGATTGCAGGGCCGACTCTTATAGTTCTTTTTTCTCCCCACTCCGCAAAGTTGCGCAGTTCTGCCGCCGTGATCTTTTCATCCCCGACCAAGGCGATGACCTCCGTCTCGGGCTGGCCGCAGCTAAAAAAGAGCGGGCAAAGGAATGCGATTAAGCGTTTTAATTTTATCATTACAATAAGTGATGTTACGCACAGGCCTGGGTATGAGATGCTTCGCTTGCGCTCAGCATGACAGCGGCTAGCGTTTCCCTTCTTTGTCATGCTGAGCGCAAGCGAAGCATCCTATACCTAAGAGGCCCGTGGTAACATCAGTTACAATAAGGTCGACGGAGCGACTCGTCCGGTGAATAAACGGTACACACCCTACCAGGCCCATAGCCCAATTAAACTGCATAGGTTGCCATTTTGAGCCGCGGTGCTCACATCTTCCTGCTCGTCCTGTTCTTCTTTTCTGGTGCCTGTACCTTGGTATATCAGGTGGTATGGGTGAGAATGCTCGTCCTCGTATTCGGCACTGGGGCTTTTGCAGTCAGCACGGTCCTAGCAGCTTTTATGGCGGGGTTGGCGCTGGGCAGCTTCTACTTCGGGCGCTTGGCCGACAGGAGCAAAAACAATCTGCGCCTCTACGCCTTCCTCGAACTGGGCATCGCCGCCTTTGCCCTAACTTTCCCCTTAATCCTCAGCGGACTGGACGAAATCCACACCTCGCTCTACCAGCAACTGGAGTCGACGCCCTATGTCTTTGCCCTCATGCGCTTCCCGCTTTGTTTCCTCGTCCTGCTCGTCCCCACTACGCTGATGGGGGGCACCCTGCCGATTCTGATCCGCTTTGCAACTCGGCACATGTCGCAGGTGGGTTGGAGTGTGGGGACCTTGTATGCCGCCAATACGTTCGGAGCTGCCTGCGGGGTCGGGACCGCGGCTTATCTGACCATTGAGTATTTGGGCATCAGCGGCACTACTACAGTCGCCGCTGTTGGCAATGTCCTCATTGCGGTTTTTTCCCTAACGTGGTCTCGCCGTTTGTCGGACTCAGCCGAGCCATATCGGATAAGTCCAGACCAAAGAAACAACGCACAGCAAAAGAATCCTCCAGCGCTGCCGAACTGGCTGGTGCAATTGACGCTTTGGGTCTTCTGCGCATCGGGGTTCACCGCGCTGGGATACGAAGTGCTGTGGACGCGGGTGCTGACCATGATACTGGGGCTGAGCACGGCCCAAAGTCTCAGCATCATCCTGATCGCCTTCTTGTTCGGTCTGGCGCTCGGAGGGGCTATCGCCTCTCGTTTTGTCGGCCGCTGGCCGGATCTGCTCATTGCATTCGGCGCTGTTGAGATACTCTTGGGCCTGTTTGGTCATATCTCCATCGGAGCATTCGGCGCTAGCACTCATTTCATTCCGTATCTCAGTGCGCTTACCTCGTGGACGGGCTATCTTTTCGCAACAGCTATCTTGGTTTTCTCGATCGCGCTCATTCCCACCTGTCTGATGGGAGTGCTCTTTCCGCTCGTAGGACAACTCAACGTTACGCATTTAAAGACCTTGGGCACAAAAATCGGTAAGGTCTATGCCGTCAATTCACTGGGATCTATCGCTGGCGCTTTTGGCGCTGGTTTTTTATTGATGCCGCTACTGGGCACAGAGCGCGCAGTGCAAGCCTTGGCTTGGACCAACATCGTCTTGGGGGCGGTGCTGCTGCTGGTCCATCCAAACGCCAGTAGCCGTTTTAAGCTGCCAGCCATAGGCCTGCCTGTCGGCGCGGTACTGCTGCTGACTTGGGCCATGCCGAGCAATCTTTTTGTCGCGCTGTTCACAAATACAGAAAAAGACAGCGAACTCGTCTATTATAGCGAGGGTACTGCCGGGACGGTAACGGTCCATCAAATGGACCACGGCAACCGCATCCTCAAAGTAAATGGCATGGGAGAAGTGCCGACAGACCATGCATCAATCAAAATTTTTCGCCTCCTCGGCAATCTGCCGATGACCCTGCACAGCGATCCCCGGCAAGTTCTGGTGATTGCCTTCGGGGGCGGCGTTACCCTCAGTTCGGTCTTGCTGCACCAACCCGAGCGGGTGGATTGCGTCGAAGTCGTACCCGGTGTGGTCGAGGCCGCGGATTTTTTTGCCCGCTACAACAACTACGTCTTCAACAGGGTGGGCACGGATCGCCTCCGACTGATCCACGGCGACGGCAGAAACCACGTGATGCGGACCCCAGAGCGCTACGATATCATTATCGCCGATGCGACCCATCCCGGCACGGCGGATAGCTGGGTGCTATATACGGAAGAATTCTACCAACTCTGTCGCCAGCGACTCAAGAAAGAAGGCTTGATAGCCCAGTGGATCCCCCTGCACGGGCTGGCCGTAGCCGACTACGAGATGATCTTGCGAACATTTCGCGCGGTTTTTCCCCACGCGACGCTGTGGCTGACCGACAAATACTCCATTGTGCTGGGTGCAAACCAGCCTCAACACATCGACTTTGAACTATTGGCACAACGACTGTCAGCCGCAGCTTTGCAAGAATCTCTGCAAGAGGTAGATCTGGCCGATCCGGTTTCTTTTGCCGGGACCTTGGCCTTAGACGAGCGCGCTTTTGCAGACTACGCCGGCCACGGCCCTTTGAACACTGACGACCGACCCTATATAAGCTTTACCGACCGCCGGCGCGGGGATACGGGCGCGGGCCGGCCCGCTCTGTCAAGCCTGTTGCCCTACCTAGTAGTGGAGGCAAACGAGTCTCTTTTCGCCATGGACGAAGAGGAGAAACAAAACATCGAGCGCCGCCTCCGATCTCGTAAGTACTCGATCGAGGGTGCGGTGTCCCTGCTAAACGACAAAACAGGCGACGCGATTTGGCACTATAGACAGGCCCGCAAAACCGACCCGGACGAAAGAACGGCCCTGCGGGCGCTGAGAAGGTTAGAAGGAGCCGGCCAGCAGCCGAAGAGATAATGCGTTCTCTTCACTAGCGAATAAATAGCGTAACTGATGTTACGCATAGACCTAGGTCTGAGATGCTTCGACTCCGCTGCGCTCCGCTCAGCATGACACCGAGAAGTAGTGCACTAGTACCTGTCATGCTGAGCGAAGCGAAGCATCTCATACTGGGATAGCCCGTGAGTAACGTCAGTAGCTAATTGTCGGCCTGAAATTTTCCGTCTTTGATCATGTTGGGAATATTGGCGGGGAAAATTTCCACGTCGTATTTCTCCCGCAAAGAACTCACGAACTCCACATAGCCGTGCTTGGCCTTATTGATCCTGACATAGGCGGTGGCGCGTTTTTGCGAAGCGGCATTAAAAGGTTTGAGCTTGGCCGCTTCCCGGGCGACTATTTTAAATACGGAATACCCTTCCGCTACCTTGATGGGTCCGCCGACTTGGCCTATTTCCATATCCTCGGACAGATCGTATAGATGGGGGTAGTGAAGTCGCTTGTAGGCGTCGAGGCGCACAAATCCCCTTTTTTCCCCATGGACTCCGCGAGTGTCGTATTTTGCGATCAATTGCTCTGCATCGGCTCCTTCTTGCAATTGCTCTTTTACTCGCTGAGCTTCCTCTTGGTTGGACAACAGAACCTCTGCGGCTATGGTGGCTTCGAGATAGCGAAATTTTTCGGGGTTTTTGTCGTAGAAGGCGCGAGCTTCTTCTTCTGCAATCCTGATATAGGCATCGACATTGATTTTGCGCAGCAGACTCACGAGTAGATTTTCGCGCTCGTTTTCCACGCTGGCTACCAAGGCGGAATCCCGATCTAAGCCGAGGGCGTAGGATTCTTGGAGTAGCATCTGGGCAGTGAGTAGGCTGCGGACCTTAGCTGCTACCAACGCAGTATCGGCGAGTTGGTGCCGGGTTTCTGGACCGGCTTTGTGCAGCACAACGGAAAGAAATTCGTCGATGGCCAGATCGCCGTCGCGGTAGGAACCCAATCGCATAGTGGCCTCCGCCTCGGTCACATTGATTTGGCCGCTGGCTGATCGCTGGGCCAAAAATGCCACCCCATCGGCATCTACTAAAGGCTCGTACACGCCTGCCAGCGAATCGGTCAAGGCCGCTCTGCGGGCAGTTCGTTTGGAGCCGAAAATTTTCTCCTCGAGGACGCCTTGCACCTCGTTTAAGGCAATGGGCATCTCGTCCAGTACTTTGAATACGGCGTAGTGCTTTTGCCCTTTATAGGCGAAGGGCAGCGGCTTTGATAGGTCACCTACCTGCAGGGTCAATAATTCCTGTAGGGACTCATCGGCGGTGTCTTTGGACAAATAGCGTCCCGTGTCTCCACCCCAGGCTTTGGTTGTTTCATCGACAGAATAGGCATCGACGAGCTGGCGGAACGCCTTGCCGCTGTTGAGCTCGGCTACTAGTTCGTCGGCTTTTTCCCGCGTCTCGACCACTATGGCTGCAAGGCGCAGTGCTCTGTCCCAAGCCTCGTCTCGGTGCAGTTCGATTAGTTCCTCTTGTGCAATCGAAATCTGCTGATCCACTTTGAGATGGTTGTACAACTTCATCATTTCTCGATCTTTGAAGGCGGATAAATCGAGGACCAAGCCCGGATCGCTCTGCAATTGCTGCGCCTCTGCTTCGGCTAGCAGCACTTTTTTGTCGATCAGCGCATTCAAGACCATGATATTGGCCTCACTGTCGCTTTTGCCTTCGTGGATGCCGTCCGGCAGGCGGGCGGCGAACGCTTGCAGTTCGACCGTGGTGATTTCTTGTCCAGCGATCCTTGCGACCACATGGCTCTGGGGCTGTGAGCCGCACCCGACCTGCAAAGTTAGGACAAAGCAGACGAACAAAATGGTCCATGCAGTATCGCACGTGGCCGTTCGAGCAAAGATGGGGAAATACATTAATAGCACCTTTTTTGTTTCAGCGCTCCATCCGCTGTTCACGGCACGGCTAGGTCGTGGTCTTTGAGATCGGTGACAAAGCCGTGGCCCGTCGAATGGGTTATCATGAATGGAATGGCGGAAGTCTGCGCCACCGTCTGAGGCGTAACACTACAGGCCCAAAATAGCGCTACATCACCGGGGGGAATGCCGTTGGGGGGCGCGGGGCCAATGGTTTGCGCAAGGTCGGTGATGCCTATGGCGGCTGGATCGCCAATGTGTATCGGGGCCCCGTGCGTGGCTTGGAATCGCGAAGTCACTTGCACGGCGCGCGCCACCTTTGCCGCCGGCAAGGTTTGCATGGTCACTACCATTGGCCCGGCAAAACGCCCCGCTGGTTTGCACATGATATTGGTTTTATATAACACGACGCCAACCGAACTGACGCACCCGGCGTCGGCCAGAGCTTGCAAAAAAGTCAGGCTCGATCCCAAAAAAAAGGCGACGAAATCATCCTGCCACAACGGCGCAATATCAGTCACTTCTTCCACCAACTCACCGTCGCGCCAGACCGAATATAGCCCGACCTCATGGCGAATATCCGCGCCCGGTGCCAGTGTTTTCGGCGTTGGACAACCCGGGTCCGTCACTTCGAGCAACGGACACGGCTGCGGGTTGCGCTGGCAGAAGACGAGAAAATCATAAGCCTCGGCTTTGGGGAGAATGACCAGGCCGGTTTGCACATAACGCCCCGCCCTGCCAACGGTCATACCGCGCCACTCGCCGGTACTAATCTGGCGACGAATTGTTTTGGCATCCGGCATTGTTGAATCTGGTGATTGGGTGGCAGCATTAGTGCCTATGGGCATAAGTGATTTCCTAGTTTGCGGGGGAGGATTTCTGTCCAGAGGCGCTAGTAGGCGACCGCCACTGTGCGGGCGAGATCACGCTCGTCTAGGCCAGCCCCCTCCGTATTGGCATCGATCTTGAGCAGGACGACGTACACTCCGGGTGCCACGAGATTGCCAGCGTGGTCTCTGCCGTCCCATTCGAGCGCATGGGCACCAGTGATCACCGGACGCCGCGCGGAAATGCTTCTCACCCGGCGACCGCCCAGATCGTGGATATGGATTTCGACGGCAGTGTCCTGACGGATTAACACGACGTCGAATGTAAACTTCACCGCATCGTTTATATCGTCCCCATTGGGCGTGAATACCTGCGGCTCGATCGCTAAGTTGCGGAAAATTTCCTTGCGCCTCGGTACTGCGACCAGCGTTAGATCGTTGTCGGTGACTTGCGCGGCGGCGTCTCCCGCGTCCACGCGCTGCCACCAACCATCGTCTCCCCGCCGCAGGGCTGCCCTCAGCGGTGCACTTATCGTGAAGAGAGAGGTGGCGAAATCGAGGCGGAACAGTTCAATATCCGACTCCGACAGTACGGCTGGAAAAGTTAGATGCAGGCTATCCGAGTGATCGCTGCGGACATCGACATCTGCGATCTTTAGAGAAGCGAGATCAGCGGCCGGCGAAAAATCACTGCCTTTGCCCCCGTAGAGCCCGCGATAGGTCAGACGCATCTGGGAAGGGGCCGCGAGCAAGAGCTGGTCGAATCCGTCGGCACTGACGGTATCCGGCCGGATGTATACTGAAAAAGGACGCTCGACGCCGAGGCTATCGACCTGTGTAGGGGTAACTTCGCCCAACAGGTGCCGAGCCACTGGCTCGGCAAAATTGAGCCGAATCTCTTTGAGGGTGGGGTGGACTTCTGGATCGTTGGAGAACAATGTGGCGCGAATGCGGACAAATTGGCGCGGCGAGGGCGAGGTGATGGGACTGCCGGCGGCGTTTTCGTACGGTGCACTAAAGGACTTTTCCCACTCCGGCCCATCGACCCAGATGCCTATTTTGTTGCCTTTGTCGCGCCGGTTTTTGCGATCGTAGTATTCTGCAGCACCTCCTTCGTAGAGTCTTATATTGTCGCCGTGATAGTAGAGCGTATCCGAACTGAAGGTGTCCCCCGTCCGCGTCTGTAGCTCTATCTTGGTGCCGGGAGGCGTATCGGCATCCCATTCGATAGACAGCAAATTTTTGCTGTTTCCCAGCGGGATGCGCCCCGACGTCAGCTCGACTTGGGGCTGAAAGCCTGCGCCGAAAAGCTGGAACTCACTCAGTGCGGTCAGGATCCTCGCGGCGATGGGTTGGACGTTCCACTGGATCTTGAAAAAGCGGCCAACGACGGGATCGAAGTTATTGCCCTCCGTGATCTTGCCGATCAAACCGCCGAGGGTTTCGGCCTGTCTGCGATCTACGGCGATGGACCACTTGAGGCTGCCATCGGGCTCTCTGCTGCCATCCGAGACTTCTAGGGTATAGTTGCCAAAAGTGTGGGCGTCGTTATCGATGAATGTATAGGTCATTCTTTGCGCGTTGATCCAGAAAAACGATCCCAGATCGAAAGTCACCGTGCCGATGGGACTCAAATTGAATTTGGGATCTCGGTAGAGGTCGAGAAAGTGAGCGGAATCCACATCGCTATCGAGGAGGATCGCTCCATTGCGGGGATCGGGCGAGCTTATGATCCCGCCCCGGCGCAATATCCCGTGGAAGATATCATCTCCTTCGACCCAGACATTGAGTTCGGCTAAGCGCGGGCGCTCGCGGATATAATAGCGGATGTCGCCGCGCTTTTCCTCTGCGAGGCGGTCGAAATAGACTTGCCTCGACACTTGCAACTGGCTGCCGTCTGGCAGTTTTTTGTAATAGTCAACCGCGCCCGTATCGGCCGGGGCGAGTTGCTCGAATTCCGCTTGCGTGATCTGGCGGCCTCGGTTCAGGTCGCTGCCTCTTATGACGACTTGGACAAAACGTCCGGCCAACGTCGCCATGTCTGTTGTCGGCCCAGACTCCTCCACCAAGTCCTCAAATTGGATCTGTTCCGCCAGAAACTCATCCTGCTCGCCGCCCAATTCTCTGCGACCCGTGATGCCGCGCAGATCCACCTCGACGCTGCGTTGGGTCTTATTGGGTTTGAGAGAGATCAGGACGGGGAAAAATTCGGGTGGGGCGTTTCCCGATTGGGCGGCAATGGGTTTGCGTCCGTCCGATACGAGGACATCGTACAACAAGAAGGGGTCGCCCAGATCTTCATCGACGAATTTCAGTTCGATTTTTTTGAGGAAAACCAGACGGCCCAGATCCACTGTAAACCACCAAAGAGCGCCGACATCCACATCCGCCGGATCCACACCCGCTGGCAGCGGCGCTGGTTCCCAAAAGGTAGTGGGGTCGCCGTCGAGGACATTGGCTACTCCTGCGGGGTTTGAACCTGCTTCCACGACGGCGTCTCGCAGAGAGATTTCAGCGGCCTCCTTGCCCTGCAGGCGCTGGGGAATTTTGAACAGCGTGGGATCGCGCCGTGACGCTTCGAGCTGGAAGCGCAGAAAATCGACAATGTCCTCCGTGGCGTCTGTATTGCGATTCCAGCGGCGCGGCCGTATTTCCCCTTGGGGAGAAATCTCAAGCGTGCTGGCGGGAAAGTTCCAATCCTGCCAATGGCTCTGGGCGTTCACAACGATCTGGTTTGGTCGGGTGCGAAACTCGTTGGTGGTTTGGGCGCGGACCGAGGTCCAGCCGCTGAGGAGCCAAAGAGCGCTCGCGCCGATTACAAGAATTCTGGGCGAGGTTTTAGGCATATAGCAATTCAGAATGATTTGAACAATTCTAGACGTGACTCGTCTTGTGCATCCTATTCTGCGTCTATCTGCATCCATCTGCGGATTATCTTGTAAGACAGCTAATACGCCACTGCTACGGAGCGAAACGCCGTGTCCGTAGCGCGGTCCGCGGCGACAACCAAACGGAGGATATAGAGGCCCGGCGGCAGCACCTGACCATCGCCATCGGTGCCGGGCCACGAGAAGTGAATCCGACCGCTGGTTATCTCGGTTTGCTGCAACACCCCGATGCGCGCTCCTGCCAGCCCGTAGAGTTCGAGCCGGGCGATGCCAGCGCCGGCGTTATCGACGTTGATGAGGTCGTACTCGATCAGCAACTCGTCATGGACCCGATCTCCATTTGGCGTTACCACCCGAGCAGACAGATCGAAGCGCCCTATGGATTGCTTTCCCGTTTGTTGCAAAGCTACACTGAGCCTGTTGTTATCCACCAAATCGTCGGCATTGCCCGGCGTCATTGGTTGGCGCACTTCGTAGGGCCGCTCGCTGTCCCAGACTGCGCCGGGAAATACCGTGCCAAAACGGAATACCTCTGCCGCGAAAACGACTTCGATCAACTCCCCCGAACGGTCGTCGCCGATGCGGGGAATCCGCACTTCCAGGCCGGTGGCGTCCACTCGCAGGGCCTCCCACTCCACTTCGGCACCACTGATGTACACGGATTCGATCCGCGGCTCGATGGGCGTGCGGATTTCAATAGTGTCGAAACCCGACTCTCCGAGTTGGACCTCGGGCAATACTTTGTAAATAAACCGCGTCGGCTCGCCAGCGCCGACGACAGCGGGTGCTATTTCGGCCACAACTCCTGCTGCCATGGGCGGTTGCGTAACGGCGAATTGGAGATAGTCGAGTTGGCTGTTTTCCCCTCCTAGCGGCGAGTGGAAATCGGCCTTGAACTGGAGGAACTGACGGGGTTTGAGCCGGCTCATCTCGGCCCGGCCATCTTCATAAGAAAAAAAAGGTGGCCACAGTTCCCAATTCTGTTCGTCGGGGGTTATGCCCGCCTTCTCGCCCCCTTCCAACCTAGCGTAGGCGGTGCGGCTGAGGGGTTGGCCGTTGGCAGCGAAACGAGACCTTTCATCCCCTCTGAAGGTAAAACGCCAGTACGTATTGGGATCGGACGTGTCGCCACCGCGGGCAGCAAGGTCGATGCGCCCGGTCGGTGATTGGTTGCCGGACCAAGTCAATTCTCCCAACACGGCCGGGCCGCCCAAATCGATAATACTCGAAATGTAGCTGGCAAAGGGAGCCGACCCCGTGCCAAAAATCTGGAACTCGGCGATTTCCCATTTGCCCTGAGGAGACTCGAACATGAGGATTTGCACGGGCTCGGGAGGCAATTGAAAGTCGAGGACCGCGTCCGTGTTCTCCAGGCGTTCGACAACGACATTCCAGTCGACGAAGGCCTTGCCGCGCCAAGTCAACTTGATCTCCCGCTCTCCGTCTTTGAGCACATCCCCGTCGTTGGTGCCCAACCGGAAGGAGCGCGGGAAAAAGGTGTCGCCCCGTCTCGGAGTGCCAAAAAATCGAACCCGGTCGATGATAAACGCCCCGCCCAAATCGAATTTGAAATACCTGCATTGCGCAATGGGATCGCCCCCGAGGGCATCCATGATGCCGCTTCTCCCCGGGGTGCCATTAGCACAGCGCAGACTGCCCCCCGTATCCCCTGAAAAGGCCGTGGTCTCGTCGTCGTCAAAGAGGAAATCTAGCTGCGCCTCGTCTTTCCAGCCGTAACCGTCGTTGATCTTGATGGACCCTCCCCGCTCGCGGATCAACGGCGTGAGATTGACCTCTTTGTCCAGAGTCTGGGGCCGAATATGACCCGGTTCTAGGTCGAGCAGGTTGGCGCTGCCAAAGTCGTCATCCTCGAAAGACATCCAAGAGTGCTGCTCGAATTGGAAAGATTCAGGTGGAACGCCGAAATCGGCCGCCTCGGGCGCGGGCAGATCTTCGCCGCCGATCCGGTAAACCGTCAATGCCCCGCTGTCTTGGTGCCCCCAAAGGGCGAGACAGAATCCAAAACACAGCAGAGACGCTAGGCGGCCGATTTGGACCAATGGCATTATTCGTTCCTCTTTTTCAGGGGTGCTCATAATTATCGTACGTAATATACAAAGTAGTAGGTGACTCAGCGCAGACCCACCAGCATGGAGGCGAAGAACAGACCCGAGGCCTTCTGCTGGCGTTTGCCGCCGACCCTTTCTAGGGATCTCCGATCGTAGCGCATGCCCACCTCGGTGATCAATTTGTAGCCCAAATAGGTACTTGGATTCGTGAGTTGGAGCGCCAGCACCGTGCCGCGAAAATCGCCGCTGAGCTGTCCGACTTGCAGATTTTCTTCCGAGTCTAGGACATCGTAGAAGAACCGCTGTTCCAAACCGCCTTCGATCTTGGTCGTGCGCAGGACGCGAAAGTGGATCTGCAAAAAGAAAAGCGCGTCCCAAGTGCGGCGTTTGTCCAGCGTCCAGTCGAAGGGAGTCTGGCTGAGGAACTCGCTTTTTGCTTTGGGAGCGATGGTCAAACCCCGCCACGAATACTGGTATTCCGCCTTGTCGATTAAGCCCAAAAATCCCGAAGATCGGCGACCGTTGCGGCCTTGTGGACCGAGGGGGTCGTAGATAGCGACGGGACTGCCCTCGTCATCGACGAGCAAGCGATTGCCCGTATTGCGCTGACGCCAAGTTTCCCACTTAAACCGGTGAAAGGTACTCCACTGGTTTGGACTGGCGTATTTCCAGTCTGCATAGAAAGTGTTGATCCACGTATCTGCGGCCGCTAGGCGATCCAGAACTTGGACATGGCGCCCACTGTCGATTCCCGGATCGCCAAATTCGGGCGTGGATACGATCCACTGCGACAAGGGGTCGGGAATATCGTCTTTGGCCAATCTCAACATATCGAAGAGGCGCAGGCGGCCCTTGCCCGACAGATCCTCGACCGCGGTTAGGAGGCCATAGGTCGTCAGGTTTTCTTCGCCCGTCTCGCGTTTTTCCTGCCGCAGTTGTCCGAGAGTCAGCTTGGTTTGCGGATCGAGTTGGAGGCTACTGTAGGCATTGTAGCCCCAGTGATCTTTTTTGTACGGGTAATCGGGTAAATCGTCGTTCTCGAAGCGATCGACCCAATTGTTGTTGTTTAGATCCATACCAAAGAGAAACTCGGGCCGGTCGGAGTGGTAGCGCAAAAACGGTTCGTCGTAATCGGGCAGCAGATTGCGGCGAATGGGATTGTGGTTCTGGTTAAAATCAGAGATGAAATCTCCGTTTTCGTCATAACCTGGGAAGACTTCTGGGTCGGCGACGCCGGTCTGGTCGATGTTAAAATCGCCTACTTGTGGCGGCACCAGACTACCCTGATTGACGCGCTTTTGATCGGGTTGGCGATCTTGATCGTCGTTGTCTTCGACAAAATCGTATAAAACCTCGGTGGCTTCGGGTGCGTAGTTGGCCACTCCAGATGGGGGCACCGGGCGAACGCTGGTGGAATAGGAGTCGTCCATGCCAAAGCCTTCCAAGAATGCCGACCAAGGGTAGCTTCGCCAAGAGAGATTAGCCAGCCAGCCCAGCGACCTTTTGTCACCTGCAATGCCCGCAATTGCGCGGTGATGCTTTTTTTGCCGATTCGGGTATTTCCGATAGTTGGAATTGATATTTACTTCCCCGTAGAAATCGAAACCGCGCATATTGCGCCATTCGGCGCTGAGGCCGTACAGCAGATTGGCCGTGGGCAGGCCATAGTCGAAAACCACTTGGCGACTGTTGGTTTCATTCTTGATGTTGCCTTCGGCTCTGGTGACCGGCAGGAATTGGGGCACGCCAAAGGGGTTGGTCTGCCGATCCGAGCTCATTTCCACGCGGTAGTCGTTGGCCAATACTAGGCGAAAGCGCACATTTTCGATCGCTTGGATTACATCTTGGGCCTCTGCCAAGCTCAGATTCAGTCGCTGTTGCAGCAACAGCCGCAAGGAGCCTTTTTCGCTCTCGCCCTCCGCAGGGGCCAAGACGTAATGCAATACAATGCTCTCGGCCCCATCGGCTACGAGCAGACCGTTTTGCACCGAACCACCTTGAATGTGGGTGGCGTCGAAGCCAAAAGAACTGCCGACAATGAGGGTGTCCCGCTCCACTAATACGGCTGGATCAGCAGGGGAAGGACGTTTGAGCTTGGTTTTTATTTCGATGTCCCTGTCGATGAGGATGGCCCCTGCCTCGCCGTCTTCTGGCGAGTCATCGCTGAGCCGCACTAGGACCGAGCGCAGTGCATCCTCGAGCTGGCCGGTCGCTAGCTCGCCCTTGAAGGGGTTGCCGGCGAAACTTTCCCGACTGCCATTAGAAGTGTGGGAATTGACCAGATTCAGTCCTATGGTCAAGCCCTTAAACAGATCCACTTCGCTGCGGCCCGCCACCAGATTGGTGGAGTTGACTCTGGGATCGACCAGACCCACGGTCTCTAACAGCACCGGTCCCGAGATGCGGGAAAAGAGTCCTGTGAGGCGCAGGCGATTAGTCGCCAAGTTGGCCATGACCCCATTGAAGCCGGCCTTTCTGAACGTCATCGGCGTCAGGGTAGTATTGAGTTCATCGCCGACGAGGATGGAGAAGCTGTAATCTCCCTTGCTATCGACGGCCAGCAATTGCCTGTTGAACCATCGCATGTACTGGCTCGCCTTGAATATCTGAGAGCTTTCGGCGATGCGCGGCTGCACCTGACGCCAGTCGTAAATGAGCCAGCCGCGCGTGATCAGGCTGCCAAAACCATCGTAGAACAGATCTCCTTCCAAGCGGGGACTGACGTAGCGCAGAAAGTGATCTCGGGCGTAGTTGGTGTACTCCCATTGGTGGTGGTTTTCGGAGAATAAACTGGCCGGTAAATACCAGCGCTGTACTGTGGGCTGTAGGGCTTCGGTATAGATCGGCACGCCACGGGTGGAATAGACGACGTGGTCGCCGACTCGTTCGCCTAGCCGATAGCCGTACTCCGGTTGGGCAGAGGTGGCACCGACCAGTACTACCCAGAGGCTCCAGACTCGCGATTTCATCGTTACTCGACCCCTGCAAAAACCGTGATAAAACTGGTCGTTTCCGAGCGCCCGTTACTCCCTTTCTCAAAGACGCCCGGTGCCACTTCGCGAATGCGCTCGGTGCCGATGCGCCCGACCCGCAAGCCGACCTGGGTGGTGAGGATATACCCGAGGTATCCCGAGGTGACCGACAGTTGGACGGCGACCTGAGTCGAAGTTAGATCTCCGGTCTCTGCCGCGACTCCTCTGGCGAGCATGTCGTCTTCGTCGGCGACCAGATCGCGAAAGCGCAACAACTCGAGGCCCGTTTCGATCTTGGTATTGGGTGTCAGCCGCGTCTGGGCCAACACTTGGGCGATCCCGGCCCAGTGTTGGCGGGGCTCCTCTTCCTGCAAGAATTCGCTCTGCTGGAAGTACTCGCTCTTTAGGCCGGGTCGCAGCAAAAAGGAACCCCATTCCGCGGTATAAGACGCTTTGTTGATCATACCGAAAAAACTGGTAAAATCGCGGAGGGGCCGTTCATTGAGGTCCCTTGGATCGTCTAGCACTTGATGGTAGAAGTCGTATTTCAGCTTAGAGGTTAATTCGAGGCCTGGCACTCCGAGATGATCGACGGCGATGAACGACGAGTTGACATAGGTATCCGCGGCTGGCAAAATATCCGGCACCAGCGGTCGGGCCGGGGCCGTTAAGAACGGCGTTGGTGCCCGGCGATCGTCCGGGATGGTGTCTTTAACCCGTTTGAGCATTTCGAAAACCCGCACGCGTCCAAAACCCGCCCAATTGCGGTCAAAGGTGAATAATCCATAGGTGGATTCGTTTGCTCGCTTTTGGGAAAACATGCGCTCGTCCACCCGTCCCAGCAGAAGACGCACATCTGGAGCGATGTCGAGCCCCA
Organism: Candidatus Latescibacterota bacterium; assembly: GCA_021295675.1. The sequence continues at coordinate 31,149 of JAGWBY010000004.1, forward strand.
CAAAGGCATTGTAGCCGCGGCGATCGGCCTTGTAGAGATAGTCCGGTAGCACATCGTCTTCAAAGCGGTCGATCCAGTCGTTGTTGTTGAGATCGATGCCGAAGAGAAACTCCGGCCGGTCCACCGCAAATCTCAGAAAAGGTTCTTCGTAATCGGGCAAGCTATTGGGTATGGTGGCGTTGTCGTTCTGATTGAAGTCGGAGATGAAGTCGTTGTTTTCATCCCAGCCGGGAAAAACAATATTATCGCCGACTGATTGCCCCCGGCGCACCCAATCGGGTAAACGGTCTTGATCGTCGTTGTCATCGACGAATTCGTAGAAGGCGGTCGTGGGCGAATCGTAGAGAATGTCACCGGAGTGGTCGACGACGAATGCCGCGGTCGTCGAATAGTCTGCGGCGATGGAATAGCCCTCGAAAAAACCGAACCACGGGTATTGCTGCCTAGATAGGTTGAAAAAATAGGCATCGGCGTGCAGCGAAGAGATTTCGTGATTGCCGCTAGCCGAAAAAATGGCGGGATTGGGATACTGAAAAAAGCGCAAATTGCGGTCCCACTCCCCGTTGAAATCAAAGCCAAATACATCTTTGCCCTCGATGGTGAAACCCCCAACCATATTGGCGGTGGGCAAACCGTATTCATACCGCACCCGTTGCAAGTTCGATATATCTCGCACATTGCCCTCCGCTCGTTGCAGCACAATCAGGGCGGGTTCACTTTCCTCGATGATTTGGTTGGTGATGGGCGGTGCTGGGGTGGAGCGCCGACCGGTTTGCTTGTTGGACCACATTTCCACTTTGAAATCGTTGGCTAATACGTAGTTGAATTCGACCTTGACAATCGAGAGCGGATCGGGACCGACGTAGGCCGGGCTGTTGAAATCGTAGTTCAAGACAATGCGCTCGTCGCCGTCGGCGGCCGTGAAGCCTTCTTTGGGAAACCCACCAAAGACGACCGGCCATTCGAGCCCCTCGCGTACCACTTGCTGGAGCGTGAAGACCGTCTCTAGCTCCGTATCAAAATTGCGGGCGGTGATGCGAATGTCGTGGCTGAAAAGGGCGGCTCCTCCGATCCCGTCTGCTGGTGAATCGTCGCTCAGCACCATGGCGATGGCGGTGACCGGTGTTGAAGACTGACCGGCAGTCAGGCTGCCGGCGATCAGATCGCCGCTGAATACGTCCAATCCGGTATTGGCGTTGCGGGCGTCCACCAAGGTGCCGCCGAGGGTGATGAAGTCGCCCACTTGCACGGTCGCCCGTCCGCCAATGAGACTGGTGGAATTGGAGACTCTAGCCGGCTGTGGGGTCACGCCCGTAGCCGGGTCACTTATGCGCGAGGCAATGATGGTGGCTTGGTATTTATCTGCCGCGAAGTCCATCTGTAGCCCATTAAAACGAGGCTTGGAAAATGTCATGGGGGTGAGGGTGGTGCGGATCTCGTTGCCGACTGTGATCGCATAGGAAAACTGGCCCTCGGAATCGCTACTCACCGTGAGATTGTTGAACCAGTCGTTGAAGCGGCCATCCTTAAAGATGCTGCTGCCGAGGGCCTGGGGCTGGTCCTGGTGCCAGTCGTACACCAGCCATCCGCGCGTGACGTAATGGCCGTAGATGTCGTAGAAGTAATTGCCTTCGAGGGCGGTATTAACATAGCGCTGGTAGGGCTGACGCGCGTAGTTGGAATACTCCCACTGACGCCACTGGTATTCGTTGTACAGTTCCTGCGGCACGTACCATTTGCGCACCGACGGGTCGAGCGCTCCGAACAGGACCCCTGGGCCGCGGGGTTCAAAGCTCACCTCGCCGCCGCGCTGGGTCCCGAGGCGAGATCCGTAGTCTTGGGCCGCCGAGCCGCCAACACCGAGCAAAAGCGACAACAGCAGGAAGAATCCCCTCAGCTCATGTCGGTTTGCCCATAGGCCCAATGCAGATGCCATGCTCACCTCGTAGGCTGTTAATAACTAACGTTACGCGCAGGCACCTAGGTTTAGATGCTTCGACTCCTCTTGCACTCCGCTCAGCATGACAGCGGCTTGCGCTCGCTTTCCTTGTCATGCTGAGCGAAAGCGAAGCATCCCATACCTAACAAGCCCGTGCGTAACATTCAGTTAATAGACGACGCCGACAGCACCGAGCTTGCTGTCAGCGCCGGTATCGGCGTTCAGCGTAACGGTGTATATGTAATGCCCCGGAGTTACGAGTTGACCCTCATCATCGGTGCCTTCCCAAGCAATGGCAAAACGCCCGCTGGTCTGTTTTTCCATTTGTAGAGATCGGATCGATCGGCCGGCCAAATCAAATAGTTCGATCTCCACGAGAACGGGACTAGCTATGTTGGTGATATCGTAGTGAATAGCAGTGCGGTCGTTGATTTGATCCCCATTGGGTGTAAATACGGCTGGCTCAGCGCGCACATTGGTCAATAGATCGTTGCTTATGGCCACCTCTACGGTCAGATTGGTGGGAACAGGAGCGCCAATGCGGGCTAGATCGGGATCTACTAGTGCCTCTCGTCCTAAATCTGCCGCATTGCCCGCGAGTATATTTTGCCCCACTGCGCCAACTTCGGTATTGAACGCTCGCGCCGAGAATACCGTGCCAAAACGCAAAACCGCTGTTGCGAATTCTACCTTGACGAGCGCGTTATTTTCGTTTACTGGCGGCAATTGCAAAAGTAGGCCGTGGTCTGAGACGGCCAACACTGCAAAGCCGCGGCCTGCTTCGACGGGGAGATCGTCCAATGAGCGCGCTGAAAAATCGGCCGATTCGATCTCGCCATTGGGCCCGTGGACCTCTACCGTGCCAATGGACTCCACCTCGAGCGGCGTCTCGATCGCCAATTGGTCAAAACCGGCCGTCGTCTGGCCTATCTTCGCCAAGACGGCGTAGGAAAAAACAGTCGCTGCACCGACGGCGGCGTGCCGGGGAAACACTTCCCCAATGAGGGTGTCAGCTAGGGCCGGCGTGGACAGCTCAAAGGCCAAGGCCCCCAAGCCAGAGGCCGCGTCAAAGCCCCGGCTGGCAAACTCGACCATAAATTGAAAATAGCGGCGGGGACTGGGAGAGAGCATCGGCGTTCCCGACCCGGGTATTTCCAAAGCTTGGGCCTCGACTATACCGGCGGCCGAGTACGGGGGAGACCAAGCACTCCAGTTCGTCAGATCATCGCGAATCGGCCCCTGCTCTTTGATCTTGCCGTACTCGGCTTGCGAAATCTCGAGCTGTGCGCGCAGTTCCAATGGCAGCCGGGTCCAGGCCAAAAGCGCCTCTTCTCCGCTCAGCAAATCGTCCTCTAGCTCGGTTTCGACCAAAGTCCTAAGTTCATCGTCCTCCACGTCTTGCGGGCGCTTCCAGGGCACTTTGACCCGAATTTCTTCCAGATTCGACACGCCCCCCACCGTGCGGCTCACCTCGGTCAGGCCGATACTCTGGATGCCGACTCGGGTAAACTCGACTGGCTCGGGATCCACACCCGTGCGCGTGCGAATTTGTATATCCGAGAGCACGGAGTCGCCGATGGTTTCTTGGAGCCAGCGCAAGTGGCCTAGCAAGGCCGGCTCGCCAAAATCGAATACATTGGACAGATAGGTCGCCTGCGGCACAAACCCCTCGGCAAAAACCTGGAACTCGGCAATCTCGAAGTCGGCTGTCGTAAGCGATTTGAAGCGTATCTGGCGCACGAATTGGGTGGGGATGCTCAGATCGACGACTGATTCCTCGTTCTGGCCTTCGAGGGCGATTGTCGTCCATATCGGCCGATTGTTGAGATAGGATTCGGGCCGGCCGTCATTGATGAAAATCTCGTACCCCTTGATAAAATCGTTCTGAAAGGGAAAGTCAGGTGCCGGCAGTTCGGGAGCGGCATTGCGGGGAAAGAATCGGATGCGATTGACGGCGAATAGTGCGTTGAGATCGAATTCTAAGATCAGACCGAGCGCACCGGCACTGGAGGCGCTGGAAGTAGCTCGCACTTCCAACGCTGTTTGACCGTCGGCGTCGATCAATTTCTTATAATCGTTTTTGAAGCTGACTTGGGCACTGGGGATGGGACTGCTGATCGAGCCGCCGCGCTCTTTGCTGGTGAGGCCGATGAGAATGTTGTCGGTCGTGTCGACCCTTTGCGGAAAAATCCACCCGGGGAAATCAATGGACTCGAAGTCGATCACTCCACCGGGGGTATTGGTCTGATTGACAGTGGACTCATCCAAGATCGCGGTCGCCGCAATGGTTCCACCCCCTGCTTGCCACGGCAGTGATCCACTGCTGCCAATTAGGACGGTTTCTTCGACCGCGCTCCCGATATTTGCCGCGCTCAGCCAATAAATCACGAGCAGGGGAATTCTCTTTTTCATGCCAGTCCCTTTTCAGTGAAACTAACCGAGAACGCGGCCGCAAATTCACTGACGGTCGGGAATGTACAGAAACGGCAACTGCCGCTCAACCGCCTTGTTTCTGGGTTGGGCGACTATGTACGAAAACATTGACTTGCAGTCTATAGATGCTTATCTATACTGAAATAATTACCAACCAATCCATAAGCTCTCTCGCCCTTCCACAAGGAGGAACCTATGAGCAAGCTCTTAAAGGGTGTTGTGGCCTTTGCCATAGCGCTCGGCTTTACCACATCCGCTGGTGCCCATGATCCGCCGGGCGTAATCTTCGAGATGTGGCAATGGCCCACTTCGCACTTACCGGTTCTGGATGCCGATTTGTCTGAGTGGGAGGTCGTGCCAGAGGAGTTGTGGATCACTGAACAGGATCTAAACAACCTCTTGATCACCCAAATTGACGTCACTGATACCGAGCCGGATGCGTCTGACTTAGCCGTGCGTTTTACCTTTGGCTGGAACGACGAAACCGAGCGCATCTACTTGGCGTATGATCGCTACGATGACTATTGGAGCCACCAGCGCGATGATATCGAACTAGCCGTCGATGCCGATCATTCGGGCGGGCTCTACTGGAGTTCGGAAGGGCAGAGCGATGAGGAAGCGCAACGTCAGCGCAACCGCCACGCCCAGATTTCCCACTTCTTCTTCCACAGCAAAACGGAAGAGGTTGGTGTCCCTTGGAACTGGCACTGGATGACCCAGGCCGATTGGTATCGGGGGGAACCTTATTCCGATGGTGCCTATCAGTGGACCGAGCCCGAACTGGGCCAGGAATACAACTGGCAGATCGAGCTGTGGCACGTGTGGTGGGACGATTTCAACTGGCAAGATCCCGAAGGCAGTATCATCCACGATCTGCAAGAAGGGGAGATCATCGGCTTGGCAGCCCGCAACAAGGACGGGGATGTGGGCCTGTGCTGCGGCAATGAAGAAACCGGCGAAGTCTTCTCCGACTGGGCCCTCAACTTCAATGAATCTTCCGAAAACGCCGACTTCCTACCGGACTGGATTCTCTTGCCGGTCAACGAGGAACTGCTAGCGACGGCCGTCGAAAACGATACTTGGGGCCATATCAAGGCATCTTTCAATCGGTAAAAGCTCCAACCGTTTAATTTTTCGCTACAAACTCTCCCGCTGGCTCTTGGCTTCAGCGGGAGAGTTTGTAGTATTGGTCCCAGTTCGATGCCGGCCCAACTCATAAGCGAGAGGTGAATGGGTTGACCGAATGGCAGCAGGCCGAATACGAAGGCCAGGGTTATCTCCTCGTCGAAGATGCCCTGAGTGCAGATGAGCTCGACCGCGTCCGACGCGCTTTTGCCAAAGCCGCGCAGGTAGGTGCTCTGGAAGATCTGCCCAATCAAGACGACTGTTTCATCCACCTAGCAGAACATCCGCATCTGTTCCCAATAATCCATCGGATCTTATCCGACGATGTGTCTTTGCGCTCCCTTGCCGCTATCTCAGTTGAGCTTGGAGCAGCCGGCAGGGGTTGGCACCGGAAGGTCGCCGGCATGCTCGGGGTCCACCATGCCGACTCCAACCTATGCCTCCAGCTATTTGTGTGCCTAGACGATACCCCACCCGACGGTGGCTGTCTGGCCGTGGTTCCGGCGAGTCACCGTTGCAAAGCTGAAGTCCTGTTTCCCGATATCACCTATCTAGAAGAGATGCCCCACCACCTGCCGCTGCGCCTAAAGGCGGGGTCGGCCGCAGTGTTGCACGGCAATCTCTGGCAGGCGCGCACGGGCAACCGCGCTGATGCAACCCTGCGACTGCTCGAATACACCTACGTCCATAGCTGGATGCGACAGGCCCTGCCAGAACTATCGCCGCAGGCACTGGAGACGATCGCTGCCAGCGAGAACCTCGCCCACCTTTTCGGCGTCGCCGCCGCGCCCAGTTATTGGACGGGCAAGGTAAAGGGCTATCCGAGCTCGGATGGCCTGCCGCAGAGACGCTATTCGCCGTTGAGCAGTGTCGGCAAGGGCACCGAGCCAAATTATTAAATGGCCAAACTTTGTGAAAAACTGAGTCCCAATATGACACCCGAACAAGCTAGGCAGCAGTATAACTCACAGGGATTTGTCTTTATCCGCGGGGCGCTGTCGGGTGCCGAGGTGGAGCGGGTACTCAATGCCTTCGACCAGGCGGCGAAGAACGACTCGCTTTACGACCTGCTCCATCAGGACGAGGTGTTCGTCGATATGGTGGACCACCCCGCCATCTTCCCCGTCGTGCGAGCGGTGATAGGGGAGGATGTGCAACTGCGCTATGCCCATGGAGGCGTCAGGGAAGCCAACGCCGAATCGGGTGGCGGCTGGCACTGTGATCTTTGCGACATAAAGGGCGTGTATTTGCCAGACTCGCTGATCATGACCAAAGTTTTTACCTATCTGGTGGACGTCCCCGAAAACGGTGCTACCTTTGCCATCGTTCCCGGCAGTCATCGCTTTGAGATGGGACATCCCTTGCCCGACATTGAGAATCACGAGGATATGCCACATCACGCCAAGCTAACGGCCAAAGCCGGCGACGCGATGCTCTTCAACGGCTACTGCTGGCACGCCCGCTTTCACAACCGCAGCAACAGCGACCGCAAAGTGCTCGAGTACTCGTACGTCCGCTCGTGGATGAAGACGCAGTACGACTACCGGGACCTGCCCGCGTCCATTCAGCAGCGGATTACCCAATCCCACAATCGGCGCCAGCTCTTCGGCGTCCCAGAGCCCGGAGTGAGTGATTGGGAGCGGCGACTTGCAGGCGGTGAACCCTATCGCCCAATCGAAGTCGGCATTTGATCCATTCACATGTAGGTTATGACATTGCCGCTGCCGCCCAGCAACGTATCGATGATGGCCCAGAAGGCGGCGACCGAGACTTCGCCTAAGATCAAACCCAAGAAAAAGGGCTTTAAAACGCGGTAGAGCTTGGGGCCGCCAAAGTGCAGAATCGTCAGTTTGGACAGATAGGCGAGCATGGCGGCAAACCATATCTCGCTGGTGAGCCAGCCAATGGCCAAAGGAAAACCCAAAGGGTGGAACGGCCACCAGTACCAGCGCTTCTGAGCGACCATCAGAAAAGCCTCGAAGGTGCCGCCAAGGCCGGTGAAGATCCAACCGCGCACATCCACCTCCCGGGGATTGTGCACCAGCGACAACCACAGGTCCCAGTTGCCGCCAAAGCCGGCATAGGACCCTAGGTTGATGCCGCCATAGGTGTACCCTAGGTGCAAATTCATCATCGTCCCGCCGATCATACTGCACACTAGAGCCAGTAGTAGGCCCAGCAAAAGGCGCCTCTTTGAGCCGCGGACTGATTCGGCTAGCTTGAGCGCGTTGGCGCAGGCGAGCATGGGGAAGAGGCGCATTTCCGCCTGCCACACCATAGTGAAGCACAGAGCTACCATGCCTTTGGCACCCAGAATCGAAGTGCCTAGTCCCGAGATGATAAAATAAGGTGCCACTAGCGGGGGCCGAGCCGTGGGCACACCACCGGCCGAGACGACTCGGGTGATGAGAATGTAGTAGATCAGGCAAATAAAGAGGAAAACGGGAATGACGACGAGGGGAAGCCCCGAGCGCCACAGCCAGAAACAGACCAAGAGCAAACTGGCGATCAGGCCAAAAAAAGCGAGGCGATAGGACATCAACTCCTCGCTGTCGTCGACGCCACTGGCCGGCCGCCAAGCCGTGACTACCACATCCCGCAAGTGGTGTCTGGCCGTCCACAAGCCAAAGAGTACAAAGACGATGCTCGCGCCCACGGCCTGATGGGTCAGATCTGCCAATTGGGAGTATTCGTACTGACTCAGTTGCTCGGTGCTGTGAATGCCCAAGGTGCGGAAGAGTCCGTCTTGGAATTTGCCTATTAAAAAAAAGAACCAAATGCTGAGGGAGATATTCAAATCGACCAGATAGAAAAACCCGAGCCAGGCGTAACTGAGCGCCAAGCCTTCTCCCCAGGTGTTGATATCGCGAAACCAGTGAATCCAGGCGATGTAAAAGGGAAATTCGGGCACGACCGGCAGGTAGTGGTTTAACCCCGAAAAACTGAATAGAATGAAAGGCACGGCAAAGCCGAGCCACATTAATTTTTTTTTAAAAAAGGGTGCCACCTGTCCCGGACTCGTGCCTTCGATCATCTGCAGGGGCAACTGCGTCATAGGATAACTGAGACGCTCGTGGGCCGACCACTGACGATGTAGAATAGTGGCCATGCATATCATCATAAAGCTCAAGCACAAAAAGAACGCAAACCAGTGCGACAGGGGTTCTATCCACGCGGCCCAGGGTATGGATTGGCCGCTTGGTAATCCTTCGTAAAGTGCAAAAATGGCCTGTTCGTCTTGGGGTACCATCCAGTCGGGGATATAAGGCAGATAAAGTTCGGCGAAATTGTTCTCCGGCGAGGCCATGTAGTAGGGGCCAGAAATCATGCCGATCAGATAGTTAAGGAAGTTGTAAGTCGGCAGGGTTACCGCCATCAGCAGCATAGAGTAAACGAGGATGAGGTCGGCCCGGCTTAGGGCAAACTGACGCTTAATCAGCCCGAGGACGACGTTGACGAAGAGGGTGAGCACAAAAAAGAAAAAGATGGCCCCGGGCGACGAACTGTTGATACCCATGGAGGAGGCCTGAAGCATAAAGACAACAAAGGGCGCGCAGAGGCTGACCAGCAGCGAGAAGATGGCCCCGACGACGATGCCTTTGAAGGTGAATGGGGATTTAGCGGATTCAGGTGGCATGGGTGAGGTTGGGCAATGTTCAGCGCTGGACGTACTTGTAGGCAGCAGTTGCATTCTGCCAAAAGTATTTCTGCACTGCTAATGTCCCTTTGGACTCGAAATAAGCGCCGACAATGGCCTGCACGGTGGCGTGGTCGCTCGATATTTCACATACCGGCCAGTTGGAGCCGTATATGAGCCGGTCCTCACCGAACGCGTCCCACAACACTTTTAGCGTGGGCAGGTAAAATTCGAGGTCGGCTGGGGCTGGCTGCACCTGACTGTACTCTACTAGGCCGGAAACCTTGCAAAAAATCTGTGGCCAAGCCGCCGCGGTGCGCACGTATTCGACCCAGTCGGGATCGGGTGTCTGGCCGTCTATTTTTGGCTGGCCGCAGTGGTTGAGCACCCAGCGCAGATCGGGCACTTGGCGTGCCACTACCCATAGCGATTCGGCCTGCTGGGGAGGTACGCTGATATCCACTTGTAGGTCGTGGTCGGCCATTATCGTGGCGCGCTCGATGGCACCGCCGTCGTCTGCGACAAATTCAGGGCCAGCGCGAATACCTCTATACAGCGGGTCGGCGGCAAAACGTTCGATGTGGGAACCGAAGTCGGGGCTGGAATCGATGTGCCCGACGACTCCGACGATCCAAGAGTCGTTGGCAGCTAGGTCGAGGAGCCACTGGTTATCTTCGAGCCAGACACTAGCCGCCGTTACTACGGTGCCGCTGACGCCGGTGGGTTCGGCCACTGCTCTGTGGTGCTCCGGCAGTACGGTCCGGTAAATGAGCCCGTCCTCTTTATAGGGCCAGGGCACTCCCTGCGGGCGATGGGGATCGTAGAAATGGGTATGAGCGTCGATGATCACTAATGGCCTCCCAACGCCATCTGATTGTCGATTCGATAGAACAGAGCTATTTTTCGATTTGGCAAAGAGGAGCTGAACTCATGAAAGATGGAAAACTGCACGGAAAGAGGATCGAGTATTACGAAAGCGGGAAGATATGCAAAGAGGGCACATACGACAACGGCCATAAGGACGGACAATGGGTCGCCTACTACGTCGATGGTGGGGTAGAATACAAAGGGGAATACAAAAACGGGCAAAAACATGGTAAATGGGTTGGATATTTCGCTAGCGGTGAGTTGCGCTACGAGGGCAGTTTTGAGGATGATAAAAGCGAGGGAAGATGGGTTGAGTATTACAGAAATGGAAAGGTAAAAGAAGAGATAAACTATAAGAACGGGCTATTTGACGGGAAGTGGACTTATGTGGACGAGAACGGACAACTAAGAGGGGAAGGCACTTTTGCCATGGGAAGCGGGAAGTGGATCGAATTTGACCCAACCGGGAAAAAGACCCAAGAGAGACTCTATAGAAACGGAGCGTATATCAAGGTCGTATCTGCGTAGGTGAGCCCCACAGAAAAATCGCATGAAGCTCTAGCAGGTGAGTCGATCACCGCGTTCGAACGGCGGTCCAAGCAATCGGATCCACCTGCGGGTATAGTACCATTCCAAACCGCAATTTTAAAAGGGAATTCATCGTGTCACAGCCCCCCATTTTCGCCCCCGACAAAAAGGAAGACATACTCGCTTTTTTCCAGCAGTATAAGTACGCCGTAGTCGCCGACGCCCTATCTGTCGACGACATCTGCGCTCTCAACGCCTTTGTCGATCGCTCCAAAGGGGAAATCCCCCGCGAATGGGGGCCTGACCGCTTGGGCGTCTTTTCGCACGCCCCGAGTTGGACCGCTTTATCCAGCCAGCGGTCTCCTACGATCTAGTGCAGACTATTATGGCACCCCAACCCCGCTTTGCCCAATTCGATTTCCGCGACGTGCCCGCTGGCAAGGGCGACGGCGAGATGCGCTTCCATCGCGACCGGCCCTACCAACCCACCACTCAGACCGAGCCTGAGCGTCCCTACGAATGCACCTATGTCTGCGCCATCCACTACTTGAGCGACGTGGAGGCCAGCGATCCCTGCTTTTGCGTCGTGCCCAACAGCGGTCCATACGAGACGGTGGACGAGGCCCGCGCCCAGCTAGGCGATGCCTATGCGGAAGTGCCCATCCGCGGCCCGGCCGGCACCTTGGTTTTGTACGACATCGCCATCTTTCACACCCGCCTGCCCAGACAACGCACCCGCGCCCGGCGCACCTTGCACCACTACTACAGCCGCGCCGCCAGCCAGCCCCTGACCAATTGGGTGCTTCTCCCGCAGCGCTTGGTCGAACATTCCGACCCCGAGCAACGCACCTTTTACAGCCAGTGGTCCGCGGCTACCCAAGCCTACGCCGCGGCTGGTTTTTCTGAAGCGTACTACGAGGAGCACGTGTTGGAGAAACTCACCTAAATAGCTACTTGATCGACTACATCGGCTGAAGCCCTTTTCTACGGGAGCGAATCGTGCAAATACAAGACCTATTCATCTCCGGCCAAGAAGGCTATCACACCTATCGCATCCCCGCCTTGGCCGTAGCGCCAGACGGCGCGGTGCTGGCCTTTTGCGAAGCGCGCCGCTACACTGGCCGCGACGACGATCAAATCGACATTCTCCTGCGTCGCAGCACGGACGGCGGGCGCACTTGGGCACCGCGCCAGCGGATCGTCGCCGACGGCGAGCGCACCTGCGGCAACCCCTGCCCCGTAGTTGACCATGACCGCAGCGAGGTATTGCTGCCCTTTTGCAAGGACAATCAGGAGGTCTTTGTCAGTCGCAGCACGGACAGCGGGCGGACTTGGACCGACCCTGTGGAGATTACCGCCCAGGTGAAGGCTCCTGCGTGGACCTACCTCGGCACGGGACCCGGCCACGGCATTCAACTGCAAAGCGGTCGCTTGCTCGTGCCCTCTTGGGTCGATGAAAGTCCTGGCCCGGCTACTTGGCGTCAGCCGCCGGCTACTTGGGGCCAAGTGCAGTCCTCCATTGCTTTTTACAGCGACGACGGTGGTCACACTTGGCAGGTTGGAGCCAAGTTGACACACGATGCGTCAGACGAATGCGAGGCTGTGGAAATGGCCGATGGCTCTCTGTACATGACGCTGCGCAGCCGGAACGAACGTCGCTGTCGGGGCTGGTCGCGCAGCCGCGATGGCGGCGCAACTTGGTCTGCGGTCGCCTACGAGCCGGCCCTGCCCGAACCTTCCTGTCAGGGTAGCATTGTGCATCTCGACGATGGGCGCATCTTAATGGCGCATCCCAGCAAGCCAGACGAGCGTGCCGAGTTGACCTTGCGGCTGAGCGAAGACCAAGGGCACAGTTGGCCTGTAGCGCGAGTGCTCGAGCCGGGTGCGGCTGCGTATTCCGATTTGGCCGTAGCCCCCGGCGGTCAGGTTTTGTGTCTGTACGAAGCCGAGCACTACGGCTGTTTGCGCTTGGCTCGCTTTGCGCCGACGTGGATTGAGGGAGGGCCTTAATGGAGGCGGAATTTTTCCCCCCATCTCTTTCACAGAGAACCTATCCATGAATCGACTGCTTTTCAGTACTCTAATCTTCTCCCTCTTTGGCTCCCCTTTTGCGGGCACTGCCGAGGGGGATGCCCATGAAGTGGAGGAAATTGTCGTAACCGGTTCCAAGCGATCTAAGGTGCAGGAGAACGAGCACCAGAATCTCGCCGAGAGGATGAGCATCTTCGGTCTCGGAAACGGCCATCTCGCCGAGAGCTTCTTCTACAGCTTAGGTAACTTCGCCAGCGTCCTCTTCAAAGCGACGACGCCTAGGGGATCGTCTGGCAGGCTGGTGCATAGCTACCAAGGCGACAGTCCGGACACCGTGCGATCCGAGGGGTCGAGAGTAGGTCGGATAGGACTCAAATTGCTCGGCGGCTCTGTGGGTGGCACTGTGGGAGCCATAGGTGCTTTGGTCGTTGGTCTTTCTATATATGAATTATGTGATGACAACAGCCCGGAAGATTGCGGCGAAGTTACTTGGGAGGGAGAGGTTGCAGCCGGAGTTGGAGCTGTTGGTCTCTATTCCACCGGGATAGCCACAGGCGTGAGCGTGTGGGATCGACGCGATCGATTTATTTACACGCTAGCCGGAAGCCTAATAGGGTTGGGAGGAGGCATTGCACTCGTTAACGCGACGGGTCGTTTTGGTTCTTCCTTATTGGTATTACCCGTTATTACGGCAACGGCTGCGTCCGAGTGGTCTCGAGATCGACCTGAATCGCGCCGATACTCGCTCGGGTTGAGACCAGAACCCAGAGGGGGACTGTCAGTAGTTGCTGCGCTGCGATTCTAATAGGGGTCTATATCCGCCATGTCCTCACGCACGCAGAATACGCTCATCGGACCCAGACAGGCACTTTATAGCCAAGGAGTACCCAATGGCTGAAGTACTCGATTTTACCAAACCTCATGTGTTGAGAGACAA
>JAGWBY010000004.1:44752-53410 GCA_021295675.1 Candidatus Latescibacterota bacterium
TGAGAAGCCCACGCCCCAAGAAGTGGTTGATTTTATGCTGGAGCAAAAGGGCCTTTCCCGGGCCGATCTGGCGCAGTGGTTGGGCGGTAGAAGTCGAACATCGGAATTTTTTAATGGAATTCGCCCGCTCTCTATTCGGCAGATTGGCGCGTTGAGAGCGCATTTGGGCATTCCAGCGGATTTATTGATGGGCTTTTCCCCATAGATCAGCCCCGCGTCGGTTCTCAAGACCGTGTCATAGAAATGAAACACGTCGTCATTGTAGGTGGAGGTTTTGCCGGTTTGAATGCGGCTAAGAAGCTTGGCGGCGCTCCTGATGTCCGCGTTACACTTGTTGATCGACAGAACTATCATTTGTTCCAACCTCTGCTCTACCAGGTGGCAATGGCCGGTTTGTCGCCGGCCGATATTGCCGCACCCATCCGCAGTCTACTCGCGCGCTACGAGAACGTCTCCGTGCTGCAGGGAAGGATCCAGAGTGTCGATTTGCAGGCCCAGACCGTCTCGGCAGATTTTGGTCAGCTCGAATTCGACTATTTGCTGCTTTGCTGTGGGGCGATTCCGACTTACTTCGGTCATGCGAGTTGGGAAGAGTACGCCCCTAGCCTGAAAACTGTGCCGCAAGCAACCGAGATTCGCCGTCGTTTACTCAGCTCTTTCGAAGCGGCGGAACGGGTTGGCGATTCCGCAAGACGCCGACAGTTGTTGACGTTTGTCGTCATCGGTGGCGGGCCTACTGGAGTTGAGTTGGCGGGCGCTATCGGCGAAATGAGTCGTTTCACGCTCGCCAGGGACTTTCGCAAGATCGACACCAAACTCACGCGGGTCATTCTCATTGAGTCCGGCCCTCGAATCCTCCCATCGTTCACCGAGAAACAGGCGAGCCGCGCGACGCGAGATTTGGAAAAACTCGGTGTGCAAGTCTGGCCAAACAGTCTTGTGACCAGAATTGACGAGGACGGCGTTGAAGTGGGTCCGAAGCGAATCCACGCCTCAACCATACTCTGGGCAGCCGGAGTACGCGGAGTTGAATTCGCCCGGCGCGATGGTTTGGAGATAGACGAGCAGGGACGCGCAGTCGTCGACAAAGATCTGAGCATTGACGGACACCCAAACGCGTTTGTCGCCGGCGACCAGGCAAGCTTCACCCACCAGACCGGCAAGCCGCTTCCGGGCACAGCACCGGTGGCAATGCAACAAGGTCGTTTCGTGGCTAGGACGATCCTCCGCGACCTTGCAGGCAAACCGCGCGAAGCCTTTCGCTTTGTCGACAGGGGCCAGATGGCGACAATCGGCCGCAGTCGCGCCATTGTCGAAATCGGCAAGCTGCGATTATCTGGTTGGTTTGCGTGGCTCACTTGGTTGGTGGTGCACATCTACTTTCTCGTCGGCTTCAAGAACCGGCTATTCGTCGTGCTGAATTGGGCCTGGTCCTATGTGACGTTTCGACGCGGTGCTAGATTGATCGTCGAGCGCGAGTGGAGATTCAGTAAGACCGACGCCAACGACCAGACGCCATCAGAAAAATAAAAAAGGGTGTCCTTGAGAAGCGTCAGAACATCACCGGGATGACATTGCCCACTGTGCCGGTAAACGCGTCAATGACCAGCCACAGACCTCCGGTGGCGAATTGACCGGCGATCAGGCCGAGAAAGAAGGGGCGGATTTTGTGGTATAGACCGACGCCGCCATAGCGCAGGATGGCGAGTTTGATCAGCCAGGCCAAAAAGATGGAGAACCAGATGTAGCGCATGGTCCACCCGGCGCTGAACATCAGGCGCTGGCGGGCGATCATGAGGAGGGCCATGACTAGGCCGCCGCTCAAGGTCCAGAGCCAGCCGTCGACGCTGACGCCGGAAGGCTCGCTCAATTTGCGCAGGGCGAATCTGGAGGGATAGCTCGGGAAGCTCTGGCCGAAAAACTGGTTGTGGAGATTGACCCCGCCATAGTCATAGGCGAGGTGGAGGGTGTAGTAGATGGAGACGGCCAAGGTAATGAACATGGCCGCGGCAATGCCCCACAGGAGCCGACGTCGGTTGCCCGCGGTCTCACTGGTCAGGCGCAAGCCGTTGGACAGGGGGGCCATCATAAAGACCAGCAATTCGCCGACCCAGATGAGGGAGTAAGCCGAGGCCACCATCCCCTTAGCCCCTAGGGCCGGGACGCCCACCCCGGAAACCACGAAACCGAGGGGTACCATGGCCGGGCTCAACGTGGGAATGCCAGCCTCGACAATGGCGCGCGTCAGGCCGATGAATATGACGAGAGCCGCAAAGACGAACAGCGGCGCGATCCAAGCGGGAATGCCGCTTTGCCACAGCCAGATGGTCATGCCCGCGGTGCCGACGAGCAGCCCCAACAGGGCGCTGCGGTAGGACATGATCTCATCGGCATCGTCGGCCGAGGCCTTCTTGGACAGGGCTTGACGCCACACCTCGGCTAGGTGGTGCCGCCCCACCCACAGACCCGCTCCCACCATTACGATCAGGGCCCCTATCATCTGGTGGCCGGTCACTGGAGTGCTCCAAGGACCGAGGGTGGCCTGTAGGGTGTCGATGCCCAACAGGCCGAGGACGTGTTGTTGCAGCGTGTAGACGAGGAGGAAGAACCACAGGCTGAGCGAGAGGGTGGAATTGATGAGGAAGGAGAAGCCCAGCATGAGGAAATTGAGGTTGACCGGCAGATTGGTGCCGAAGAAGGACACGCTGGTCTTCAGCCCGATCTGGCCCACGGAGGGGAAATAGTGGTGCAGGGCATTGAGGCTGCCGACGAGGAAGGGGATGGCAAAACCGATCCACATGAGCTTGTTTTTAAAAAAGGGCTTGAGCAGGGAGGGCCGGCCCTCGTCCTCGATCATGGCTAGGGCCACCTGGGCGAGGGGATAGGCCAGGCGCTCGTGTTCGACCCACTGGCGGCGCAGGATCACGGCAATGGAGATGAGGGTGGTGTACAGAGCGGCGTAGAACAGCAGCCAGTAGCCCAAGGGGGGCAACCAACTGGCCCAGGGGATAGTCGTGGTGCCGATACTGCCTTCGTAGAAACCGCGCACGGCCTCGGGGTCGCCCATCAGCATCCATTCGGTGAGATGGGGAGTTCTCGGCTGAGGCGTAGTAGTAGGTCCCGGTGATCATGGGCAGGAGCATGCCGGTCACGCCCCGGGAAGGGATGGCCGCGGCGACCATCATCATGATGGCGATGGTGACCAGTTCGCCCCATTGCAGACCCCATTGCCGCTTGGGCAGGGCCAGTGCCACGTGGACGGTGATCAGCAGAAAGAAAAGCAGGCAGTACGCCGCCGGGGTTGACGAGGAAAAGCCCATGGGCGTGCCCTTGACCAGCATGGTGGTATGGGGCACGCCGAGGGCGATGGCAACGCACAGCAGGGCACCGAGAAATAGGCCGCGGAAAGTGATGTGGGCGTCGGGGCGTTCTCTGGCTCGGGGCGCGGTGCGTTCGGCGAGACGGGCCCGCATACTGGCGGGGATTTCTTTTTTCAAGCCGGATGCCTAGATTGCAGTCGCTCGGTGGGCTGAGCACGGGGATTTTGTGGAGGCCAAGCCTTGGGCTATCTTGGTCCCAACCTATGTTTTCCAGCCGCAGCTTGTCAATGCCTTGTCGGGTCCGACGGACTAGGGCGAACTTGCCGAGGCGCGCCGGCCAACACGGAAAGTCGTGGAAAGTCTTGCACAACGGTTGGGGCCGCGCATCGCAGAAAAATTCGTCTCATACGTTAAGTGTCATTCCTTCAATTCTTTAGGGTGCTCCTAAAGAATTTTTTTGTGCGGGGTCTCTTGGGGTAGACGCGATGCACAGAGGCAACCTGTCGCCGCTGGGGTCTACGTATATCGGTTGTAGGTGGACGGGCAGACGCGTACCCGCAAAATGGTTAAACTTGAATAGACGATAGGGCTTGGAGATGGGGAAGCTAAACCACACGACCACAAACTTTGGAGGTGTATCATGCGCCGCGTTCTCTTTGCAATGTTGTTGGTGGCTGCTCCACACGGAGTCTCTGACTTAACGTGGGATTTCTCCGAGGGCTGGGCGGCACAGGAGGGTTCCGCAACGGCTACCATGGTGAGCAGCGAAATCGTGACATCGAGTGCTCGTCTGGACGCAGACAGTACTCAGAGCCAGCCATCGGTGGTGATCATCACCGGCGAAGTCCAGGATCCTCGCTCGCGGAAAATCACATTTCGCTACGAATCGCCATCGGCGCTGGAAAGCTCCGAGCAGCGCGTCGCGCTCGACAGCTTGGATTGCTTCGCCTTCGAGTTGCCCGTCGTCCGAGGGACCTCCGTCAGTCGAGATGGGAATGGGTGCAGTGGTTAGGATCGTTCCTTTTCGATCGGAGATCCCTATCCCTCTTTGTCGAACCCGGCGATAGTCTGCACGTGACCGTGGAGGAGGGCTTTTTCGCTCCTTCCTATTCGTTCAGCGGCTCCAACGCGGACAACAGCCGCTTCACTTCCGAGTGGATTCCGCAATTTTACTCCTTACGCCTCGACCGCGACGCATACAAGGGTTTGGAGGTCGAGGATTTCAAGCGCCTAATGGAACAGTGGCGACGGGATCAGTTCGAGTTCTTGGCCGAAGGGCGCGAGCAATACGCGCTGTCTTCAGGGTGCATCGACTATGTGACGAACTACGTCAACTACGAGTGGGCCATTAGGATGGTTGATTACCCGACGCGTTACCAGTTTGCCAACGGACGCGAGAACAGAGACATCACCCCGGAGTACTACGACTTCTTGCAGGAATTTCCCCTAGTGGACGAAAAGGCTATAGGCATAGGCCATTATCGCTGGTTTCTGGAACGCACCTTGGACCATGACCATGACCATGACCATGACCCCAAGCTGTCTAAGATGTATGATCTATCGGGTTTGGAGTTGGCGGAGGAGACTCAAGCGCAACTCGACTCCCTGTACGAAAAGGAGGGCCGACAGCCCGTGCTGTCGAAAATGGTCGATTTGTCGTCGTTTGGTGTTTCGGCGAGTGCTCAAGCACAACTCGACTCTCTGTACGAAAAGGAGGGCCGATGGCTCAAGCTTTCCGAGCGGTACGATTTGTCGGCGTTTGGCGTTTCGGAAAGCGCCCACGCGCAACTCGACTCCCTGTACGAAAAGTCCGATAGGTCTCTCAACTTCTACTGGTTTAGTGAGGAAGAAAAGCCTAAGGCGGATACGACGGGCGGGGAGTTGGTGCTCCACATACCTTCTGGAGTACGGTTGGATTCCCTAGCCAAAGAGCCACCCAAGCTGTCAGCGAGGATGGATCTATCGAGCTTGAAGCTGTCGGAAGCCGCTCAGGCTCAGCTCGACTCGATGTACGAACATCGTCAACCGCTCAAGCTGTCGGCGAAGATTGATCTATCGGGCTTAGGGCTGTCGGAAGCCGCTCAGGCTCAACTCGATTCGACCTATGCCGGAAAAGGACATTGGTTTGGGTCTAGATACAATCTGGCTAAAGAAAAACTCGAAGGGAGAGTGCTCTACTGGTTTTTAGCCGGAGAGCTGATCAATACGCTCAAGCGCGGTGGCAGTGAAGCCTTTGCGTGGGCCCAGCACAAGTGGGAAGAGTTCCAACAGATCAACCCGCACCCGGAATACAATGAGGCCGTGCTAGTGGCTCTGGCTGCCGCTCTGAAGCTACAACCCGGACAACCCGCACCCGAATTCACCCTCCCCGATCTCGACGACCAACCCGTATCGCTGAGCCAGTTCAAGGGGCAGGTGGTTTTGCTCGACTTCTGGGCAAGTTGGTGCGTCCCGTGTATCAACGACCTACCCTATCTCCGAGAAGTCAAGAAAAAGACGGCCGACTGGTCGGTCGTCTTCCTCAATATATCGCTGGACGCGGATGAGGCTGCTTGGCGAGAGGCGATTGATAAACACGAAATCAAAGGCGTCCACGTGCGGGCGGACGGCTGGGGCGCGGAGGTAGCCAAAACCTACCAAGTGATGGGCATCCCTTCGTATTACTTGGTGGACTCGCAAGGGCTGATTGTAGAGGATCCTGGTTTAAGAGGGAATACAGAGGCGACTGTAGCGGCGATCGAGAAGAGCTTGTGAGATGATCGACAGTTGACCTTTGGCAATTTCTGGGAAAGTACGCTCACTTGGTCGCCCGACGGTACCCATATTGCCGTTGGACGGATAGTGGACATGGAAACGCGCTACGATATCTATATGGTCCCGCTAGACGGTGGTGCCGAAGAGCGGGTGACCGATGATCCGCACGATGACATGGACCCGAGTTGGACGCCGTTTTGAGCAGCGGGATGGAGGGAATTAGAATAACGCATGAGAGAGGAATGCACGGACAATGAGCAGAACGGCTGTTTCACTTATAACGCTGGCGCTTGTGATTTTATCGGAAGCCCGCTTTGCCGAAGCCGTGGAGTTTGCCGACCCCACCTTAGAAGCTGCTATTCGCGCCAAAATCGCTAAGGGAGAAGGCCCGATTGCAGCCGAAGACTTGCTCTCCATTGTCGAACTCGAACTCATTAGCGGCGCGATTGCAGATTTGTCTGGCATCGAAGCGCTGGAAAATTTAGAAATGCTGGTGCTGGTGGACCATCGCTTGGTGGACATTTCGCCCTTGGCCGGTCTGAAAAAGCTGCGGGCACTGGACTTGGCCAATAACCGGATCGTCGATATTGCGCCGCTTTCTTCGCTGTCGGCGCTGATCTTTTTGAGTCTTACTTCTAATAGTGTGAGCGATCTGTCGCCCCTGTCTTCGCTGGACCAGTTGCAGGTGTTGCTGTTAGACGAAAATCGCGTCGCGGACATTAGCCCGCTACTTGGTTTGTCGATGTTAGAGCAAGTATTGCTACGGGGTAATCCCCTGAATGCAGAGGCGCTTGACGTTCACATTCCCTCGCTGATAGAACAAGGGGTAGAAGTCCTTTATAATCTCCCCGAAGACTCGGCCGCAATTTTCGATGAGAGCGGTGTGCGCTTGCCGGTCTGGCAACCTATAGGACCTGTCATAGAGTCGTGGCAGCCGGGCGTTTATAGTTTGGCGATTTCTCCGCATGATCCAGAAAGACTCTATGCCTTAGCCCAAAACGGCTTGTGGCGGTCGCAAGATGGAGGCCGACAATGGGAAAAAATGAGCCTTATGGCGAAGAGCTATGGACTCGGCAGTCGCGTCGATGCGTTGCTGGTTGATCGCCTATCGCCTTCCACGCTCTATGTCGAAGATGGTCCGCTACACGAGCCCGAGCTATTAAAAAGCGACGATGGCGGGCTTTCTTGGCAATTGATAGCAAGCCCTAGTGCCGACCCTTGCGCCGGTGGAAGTGGTTTCCCGCCGAACACTCTTTTGGCATCCGACCTGCAAAGGCCCGGTCGGCTCTACTCAATTAGCTGCGGTGCGCTCGCGCTATCGGATGATGGCGGGCAGAGCTGGTATGAACCCCAGCACAGCAATGGCGGCCTCGTCCGCGTAGAAGGGTCTTCGCCCCTCTTTTTGCAGCATCCGCGCAACGCACAGATTCTCTACGCTGGCTTTTTTCATCGAGGGATCTCCACGTTTCTGGCACGCAGCGACGATGGCGGGGAAACGTGGCGGGACCGGAACACCATCGAACTGCCTTTAAGGGCGATGGCGGTCGATCCCGAAAATGAGCGGGCGCTCTTTGCCGTTAGCGCAGATACGCTCCACAACAGTCTGTACAACAGTCTGGACGGCGGCCTAAGCTGGCAGGGGGTTGCCGAGTTGCCGATTGACGCTGCTTGGGGCCTAGTCCTCCATCCCCTAGACACTACCCGGATGATCGTTTGGGACAGGGCCGCCACTTGGCAGTCCACCGATGCGGGACAGTCGTGGGAGCGGCTGCCGATTGACTCTATTGTTCAGCTCGAAACCGATCCATTGCAGGCCGAACTGTCAGTGGCACCGACGTAACTCCAGGATCCATACACCACTCGGCGGACTGGGGCCGGACGTGGAGTAAGATAGCGCTGGTCGACCAAACCCGAATGGCCGAATCGCTCTTGATTGCCGATGATGGGTCGCTGTGGGTGGGGTCGGGACAATGGCAAAATGGATTATTCGAACCGAGCTTGTTGATAAGCCGCGACCAAGGAGCGCGCTGGAATGAACAGTTACGCGAAGTGAACAACCCCAGTTTGGATACCAGTTTTGGCTTTTCCTCTCCGATTGGTTTCGGCCCCATTGATCGCTTGCTGATCGACGCGAACGATTCGAACCTAGTATGGGCTCATACCAGGTACTGGTTTATGCAAAGTAGGGATGCTGGCGCATCGTGGACCTTATTTGCGCCGGGGTTGGAACAGGGTGCATACGGACAGTCTGTAGATAGGCAGCCGCATATCATGCAGAAGACAGCAGGGGAGGGCGCGCATTTCCTAGTCGATCCGACGTCGCCTTCTAAAAATTTGTATCGCAGCCGAGACCAAGGTCAGACTTGGCAGTTCATTCAGGAGCGGGTCAGCGCAGCAATGGTACACGGCACTAGCCTGTATGCGTCTGTAGGCTCCCGATTCTGGCAGAGCGACAATGAAGGCGACGACTGGCAACGGATTGCCAACCTACACGGGTATGCCTTGGCGGTGCATCCCCGCACGCAGGATTTTTACATGGCCAATGATCTCGGACTCTTGCGCTCTAGCGATGGAGGAGTTTCTT
>JAGWBY010000067.1:0-13296 GCA_021295675.1 Candidatus Latescibacterota bacterium
GCCAATAGGTTTTTGCGCGTTTAATGTCTCGCGTCTGAGATGATTTGTCTCCACCGCAAAGCAGAAGAACGATTGTGTTTTCTACTTCACCGAAATAGATACGGTAGCCTGCACCGAAATGCAACCGAATTTCAGATATGCCTTCACCGACAGGTTTGCAATCCCCAAAGTTGCCATCCACAAGGCGGTCAAGTAGTGCTTCAATTCGTTCCTGCGTCTTTTGATCTCTTGATTCCAACCATTCAGTAAAAGGCTCGCGCCCGTTTGGATTCTGGTAAATTTGTAGTTCTCTCGGATGTGTAGGAGGCACACTACCAACTCTTCCCTTTCAGTTCCTTTGGAAAGAGCTTGCGATCAGACAGCCGGTCTTCATCCAGCGCCTGAATGAAGTACTCAAGCGTCTCCCGCTGTTCATCTGCATCGCCCTCGTCTATCCATGACTGCACCAGTTACACCAGTCTATTTGCACGATCATCTGAGGGGGTAGTCGGTTCGGCTAGCTCACCCAGTTGAGACACGCCCTTGGCACGGGCAATATCGCCCAGTGCTTTGGCGATAAAGGCTGCATCGCTGTCCGCTTCTTCAAAGCAGGCTTCCAAGTAGGCCGCCATCTGCGCGGGCCGTCGTAGCGCGTCGTTTTAGTCTTGTCCATTGTCTGCTCCTACAGACTTTGTTTGAGACGAAGGACGTCTCGATGTCGCGGTTCTGTGTTCAAGAGTTCACCTAACGGATTATCCGACAGCATATTACAGGCACGAACCTCTACGAATAGAAGCCACTCCATTGTACGGCCATTTTACGCGATTTATATCCGGGAAGCAAGCTACTCATCCCTTACCCTCGTCTTTTCGGCTTAGTTGCTGTTCCAGTCGCTTGGTCAGCAGCAGTATGTGCAAATTTTGCATATACTGAATATTGGTCTAATTCATTGTTATTAAAGACATTTTGCAAGTCTTGGCTGCCACGGCAGTTGTCCGGAATTTCCAGATAGCTGATTGGAAAAGACGCACCGGTCAAATCGGTAAATGGAAACCGCGTCAGAACCACACTACCGCGAGAGAGCGTTGGGCGCGTCACACCGGCTCCCCGTCCTTGGAGGAGTAAATGTCTTCTCCTTCCTCCTCCCAGAAGCCAAATGCGCCGCCTTGTTCCACCAAGCGCATAATATCCCATATTGGCACATCATCTTCCTGCCTGCGCACGGTAATCTCTTCATATTGCTGTGCCAGTTCCACCAGTCGTTCGAGTTCGCTCTGTGGCACCAGCACTTTCTCTCCGATATGTTGGATGTGAATCGTTGTCATTTCGGTCTCCTATTCAGGGTTTTAAGAACGCTTCTTCTTTAACCGCTTTTCTACTCATCCCTTACCCCTCGTCTTTTCGGCTCAGTTGCTGTTCCAGTCTCTTCGTCTCCCTATCAAAATCAGACTCAAACAGCCGATCCTGAACAATCCGGTATTTCTCAAACTCGCTTTCGGCATGGGCCTTGGCAATCTCGGCACTGACTCGTCCGCTGTCTTGCAGTATCTGACGGTCAAAAGCACTGGGTATTGTAATTTTTGCCGTCGGTGGCAGTTATTCGGAATTTCCGAATAACTGAATCTCGCTGTAATTCGTCGGAATCAAAGATGTTTTTCAGATGTTCGTTAATCGTTGGAAGGGTAACTTCAAACAACTCCGCCATCAGCTTCTGCGTCAGCCAGATAGTCTCGTCCTCATAGCGAACCTCAATTCCTCCCTCACGTGCTATTGCGGATAGTAAGATTTTTTGAGGGTTTCTTGCTCATGCCGTTACTCCTCCTGCCATCAGAAACCGAGCAGAATGAGAAGAACTAACGATAGGGTCGTGAAAACTATCAAGAAGATGGTCCACTTAAACATGCGGGACATCTTGGTTTCGATCCGGTCGAGTCCTTCTGACATATTTTTTCCAAATTCGTCACTGCTCTATATCCTCAAACCGCTCGAACAACGCATCCAGATCGGCCCCCTCCTGTCCCGTCAGCAAGCGATAGGCATGAGCACCCTTCTTAAATGACTCTTCGGCAACCGGATTGTCCGGGTTGCGGTCGGGATGGTGCTTGAGGGCATAGCGGCGAAATGCCGACTTTATCGTCTCTGTGGTGGCGTCCTCATCTACACCTAAAATGAGGCGAGCTTCTCGTCGTCTCATGCTTTTATTTTTTTAGCTATCTCCTTTTTCCTCGATTGGCATTGAGGTGATAATCGCCCGCAGTACTTGGTTGACGGATTCAGGAGTCTTGAATACCGCCGCGACGTCTTGATCAAGAACGACCATCAACTGCTCGCGTCCAATTTTGTCCGCAAAGCGGTTGGGCTTTGCCTTACTGTAGTCGAACTGGTATTCATCTCGCATCTCATCCGCTGCGCCAGCGGTCCGTTCAACGGATTCGGAATTCTTCATAATCTCGGCGTTCCCTCCTTGTTGCTTGCCGAGCACTGATAATGCGGATGGCATCGTCTCGCTCGGAGAAGCATACTAAAAGCAAATGGTTCTTATCGGAATGTCCAATGATGAATTCTCTACGTTCCTCGTTTGAGTGAGTTTCATCATCGAAAATAGCAGCAATTGGATCGCGAAATACAGTGGCTGCTTCTGCAAAACTCACATTGTGTTTTGTCTCGTTAACAGTTGCCTTATTGACATCCCACTCAAAGCGCACGCTCATAGAGACGGGATCCTGTCAATCTGTCCTAAACCTTCCTCTCGATCAATCTTCTGCAACAACTTCCCCATCGCTCCACGCACCATGCTCAATTCCTTTTCCAACTGATCGATCTCCCTGCCCACTGCATCAATATCAATCTCCGCCTCTTCCTCAAAGGTGTCCACATAGCGCGGAATGTTCAGGTTGAAGTAGTTTTCTGCGATTTCCTCAAAGGTGGCGAGATGGGCGTATTTTTCCACATCTTCGCGTTTTTCATAAACAGCGGCGATCTTTTTGAGGTGCTCGTCCAGCAAGGTGTTTTGATTCTTGCCCGCCTGGTATTCGCGGCTCGCATCGACAAACAGAACGTCTTTGCGGCTCTCATGCGCGCCCCCTTGCTCACGCGAGCGGTCAAAGACCAAAATGGCCACTGGTATCGAGGTGGTGGGGAACAGATTGCCGGGCAAGCCGATGACGGCATCGAGCAAGTTTTCTTCAATCAGTTGCTGGCGAATGCGCCCTTCGGCAGCGCCCCGGAACAAAACGCCGTGCGGAGCGACCACCGCAACCCGCCCCTCTTTTTCCAAAGCCGCTTCTATCATATGGCTGATAAAAGCATAATCGCCCTTGGATTTGGGCGGCACTCCACGCCAGAAGCGGTTGTATGGGTCCGCGTCCGCGTCCTCTGCGCCCCACTTATCGAGCGAGAACGGTGGATTGGCGACCACGTTGTTGAACTTTATCAGTTGGTTGTTTTCCACCAGTGTTGGGGAGGTAAGGGTGTTGCACCATTCAATGCGGGCGGAGTCGGCACCGTGCAAAAACATGTTCATCCGCGCCAGTGCCCAGGTGCTGCCATTCACCTCCATACCGTATAGGGAGTAGTCCTTGCCGCCCACTAGCCGGGCCGCTTCAATTAGCAGCCCTGCGGAACCGCAGGCGGGATCGCAGATGCGGGCACCTAGCTTGGGGGCGCACAGTCGCGCTACTAGTTCGGATACCTTGTGTGGAGTATAAAACTCGCCGGCTTTTTTGCCCGCGTCAGAGGCGAAACGCTCGATCAGGTAGATGTAGGTGTTGCCGATGACATCTTCCGAGACGCGGCTGGGGCTCATGTTCAATTCGGGCTTGTTGAAATCCTCCAGCAGCATTTTCAGGCGGCGATTGCGATCTCTGGTTTTGCCGAGATTGGCCTCGCTGTTGAAATCTATATTGCGGAAAACATCTTCCAGTTTCTCTTTGTTCTCCGTGATGAGTTCGCCAATATTGGCTTCCGAGCGCCGTTCATAGAGGTCGTAAAAGCTGCTGCCCTCTGGCAGGACAAAGCGCTCGTTTTTCAGCCTGCGCCGGATGCGCTCATCGTTGTCGCCGTATCTTTCTTGATATTCCTCGTAGTGATCTTTCCAGACATCGGAGATGTATTTGAGGAATAGCATCACGAGGATGTAGTCTTTGTACCCCGCCGCATCCATCACGCCGCGAAAGGTGTCGCAGGCCGCCCAAGCGGCGTTGTTGATGTCTCTCTGTTGGATCTGATCGCTCATATTTTTTTATCGCTCCATCGGTTTAATATCTGCGCTCATCTGCGTCCATCTGCGGATACCTCTGTCGCCCATCGCATCTGAATCCCGTTGACTATCAGCTTTTGCTCCTTATTCGATAAATCGGCCAAGGCGACGATGCGCTTCTGAGTTTCGAGAGGAGGCAGGGGCACTTGCAAATCATCGAGAGCGGCTTTGCCAATCACCGTCATCGCCGTTCCAGTGGCCCTGCTGTGCAAAAACGCCTGGGCTGACGACTGGTTGATAAACCAGCATAGGTACTCCGGGAGGACATGCTTGCTCGCAACCCGGATTCTCAACAGCGGAGCCGCGACAACCGCTGGACCAATTTTCGTATCAATGATTGCCGCCGTAGTGGTCTGTCCTCTGGAGCGAAAAATCAAATCTTTGCGTTTTACCAAATGGCGGTCGCTGAGATCATTCATTTTAGTAGTAATCAGATTGCGATGGCTCAGTTTATTATCCTCGGTCAGGTCGCGCATCTGAATAACCGCAATAGTCCCATCCGCTTCCGGTTCAATGCGAGAACGAAAGGCAAGGCCCATCTGGACGCGGGCGATATCTTTAAACGTCTTTAACAACTTGAAAGCGACAGGTTTCAAATGATGTGATGTGGGGCTATCCACCAAATAATCTCAGTCCGACGATGGTAGCCCACGTAGCCAACTGAAGGCCGATGAGCCAGCGAAAGTCTCGACGGTGGTTGATTTCTAGGCTGTCGAGGCGACGGGTGATGTCGCTGAGGCGTTGGTTAATTTGCTCGATGATGCCTTCGAGGCGGCCAATGCGCTCGCCGTGGTCGTGGGAGGTCATTTCAGCCATAATTGGAATCTCCTTAATCGGGGTTATAGCGGTAAAATTCTGTGCAGCAAAAAAAATAAGCGCAGACTACATCTCTGTCAATAAAATACAGTAACGGCGTTATTTCATAATATAAAGATACTAGCCCGGCCTACATCGGCGACCAGCGCCGGTTGTCGCCGCATAGCCTATTGAGCTTATTAACCATAGAGAGATGCTTCGACTCCGCTGCGCTCCGCTCAGCATGACAGGTACTGGTACGTGCTTCCCGGTCATGCTGAGCGAAGTCGAAGCATCTTATACCATATCAATTATTGCTAGGCTTCAACTCAAACTAGGAGATACCTTATGAAAAGCTGTATCCGCGCCGCGCTCGCGTGTGCGCTCGCCGTCTCGCCAGCCCTTGCCCAAGAGGCCGTACCGCTCAAGACCCTGCCCTTCAGCCCAGCCCGCCAAGCCGGGGACCTTCTCTTCATCAGCGGCCAGATCGCCCGCACGGCCGACGGTGCCGACGTCAAGGAGTCGGTCGCGGCTGAGACTCATCAGACCATGAAAAACATCGGGCGGATACTCGAAGAGCACGGGTATGCGTACGACGACCTTTCGGACATTGAAGATTACCACGAGATGAACAAGGCTTATGCCTCGTACTTTAAAGAGCAATTCCCAGCGCGGGCTTGCACTGGCGGGGCGCAGATCGTCTTTGACTTTCGGGTTGAGATCGCAGCCGTCGCCTATAAGGACACGGATAGCGATGAACACCACGATGGTGCCGATGAGGATGGCGATGGCCACCACGACGGTGCCGACGAGGATTAGGCCGTGCCGTTGAGTCGCCGCCGCTTCATGCGCGAGACCGCGTTAGCTGCCGGCGGCCTAGCCCTCGCCGGGACGGCGCGCGCGGAAAAGGACATTCCCATGAATACTGCTCGTCCTCTCTTCATCTCTACGTGGCCCTTTGGCAAAGCCGCCAACGAACAATCGCTGCGGACCGCCGAACAGGGCGGCTCGGTCCTCGACGCGGTCGAGCGCGGCATCCACGTTGCCGAGGCCGACGCCTCTAATGCATCGGTGGGATTGGGGGGCATACCCAATGCTCGGGGCGTGGTACAGCTCGACGCCTGCATTATGGACGGCGAGGGGCAACGCGCTGGCAGCGTCGCGGCTATCGAGGGGATTCTGCATCCGATCTCGGTGGCGCGCCGGGTGATGGACGAGACCAAGCACGTCATGCTCGTTGGCGACGGCGCGCGGCAGTTTGCGCTGGAGCAGGATTTTGCCAGCGTCGATTTGCTGACGGAAGAGAGGCGCAAGGCGTGGGAGGAATGGCGGGAAAAGCAGGGCGCGGCCGACAATCACGATACCATCGCTCTGCTTGGACTCGACGGGGAAGGGCGGATTGCTGGCGGCTGCTCGACCAGTGGTTGGGGGTACAAGCTGCCGGGCCGCGTTGGGGACTCGCCGATCATTGGTAGCGGTCTGTACGTCGATGGGGGCGTGGGTGCGGCTGGCGCTACGGGTCTGGGCGAGAATGTCATGCGCTACTGCGCCACCTTCCTCGCCGTCGAATACATGCGCCAGGGGCTGCACCCGGAGGAAGCCTGCGTCGAGACCATCCGCCGCATCGTCGGTCGAGGAATTGCACCTCAACTTCGTCGCACTCGACAAGCAGGGGCGCTTTGGCGCGGCTGGCACCAACGAGGGCTTCCAATACGCCGTTACCTATCCCGGCTACAGCGAGGTGCTTACGGGCGTTGGGGTGGGTACGGGTGAGATCGGACCCGAGGGCGGCAATCGACGCTAAGGTTTAAGAGCCGTCTGAAATTCCCGGTGACTGCTGCGTTAGCGCGCTAGGAATTTTCAGATGGCTGCCCGTTTTCGCGCACTAGCAAATAGACGATCAAGGCGATCATATTGCCCAAGAGACCGAAGAGTCCCCAAACTGCGGCTCTTTCCCGTCTTTTTTGGGCGTCCAGGGTCATCCACGCAGGGATGGAGAGCCAGAAGAGGAAGAAGCTGGCTAGGGCCGCAATTCCGGTCGTATTGCGCAAAAGACTGAGTCTTTCGCTTTCCTCGCTTCTCTCCTGAAGCGGAGGGTTATACTGCGACCGCGAGACCGTCGCGGCGATTAAGCCATCCTTGACGCGGTTCATTTCTACAAGCTCACCGCCGTACATTGAAATGGGTTCTTCCGTTGAAACGATTAGGTGCTTTGGGATCATGTTGATGCCGACACTTAAAGAGGAAAATGAAGGCGAGACCCTAGACCAATGCCCCCCGATTATCGTAGGCAATAGGATGGCGGTCCGCTGTATGGGTGAAAGCACATCTTCGGGGATCATATTCAATATCTTAGTCAGGGACCCAAGGGGAAAATCTGCGACATTGCGCACCGGGGGGATATGCCGGCCGTAATACACAATGAGGCCCTGAGCATCGGTCACCCACACCTCGCCGATGACTTCTTCTTGGGCCACTGCTTTACTCAGGGTCTCTTGGGTTTGCTTGTTGCCGTCGAGCGTACCTATGAGGCCCACGATCCGCTCTAGGGCGGCTTTAAGCGCGACTGCCTTCTCCTCCCTTGCCTGCTTATACACCTCAATGCGGTGGTGCCGTTTGTCGCGGTATT
Source organism: Candidatus Latescibacterota bacterium (assembly GCA_021295675.1). The sequence goes on from JAGWBY010000067.1 coordinate 7,662, forward strand.
CCTTTTCAGCGGCGTCGTACCTTGGAGCCACGTAGTATTCGTTGATCAGGAAAGATGTGAGAAGAACCAGCACGCTCAGGATGGTCAGCTTGGGCAGCCATTGGTGCAGAGTGTCTTTCAGGCGTTCATTCATGCGATAGCTCCCTTCTTTGGCGGTGCAAGAGAATGATCGGGCTCGTCAACAGCGCGGCGAGGTTCAGGCCGACTAAGCCGATGACGGAAGCCTGTATGATTTGGTCAATGTCGAGCCTTGGGCCTACGGCGTAGAGCAGGGCGAATAATTCCAAGGCGACTAGTCCCAAGGCGATCTTGCCGTAAAGCGGGATGTGGAGACGCTCTTCCTCGGCCTGCCTTTTGTTGGCCCAACTCACGGCTTTAGACCGCACTTCCTCGTCTAGTCTAGGCGGCACCTGCACGTCGGGTACAGAGCCCAACAGCGCTTGAATCTCTTGTATGGTGCGGCGGTCTTGGTTCATGGGTTCGGGGCCATTTGGCGCAGTTGTTTTAGGGCGTGGTGCAAGCGGCTTTTGATGGTGCCGACGGGTACGCCGACGATTTTCGCGGTCTCTTCCTGCGAGTAATCGTGCAGAACGCGGAGGACGACGACGGCGCGCAAGTGGGGTTGCAGGGCCGCGAGCAGTTGGTGGGCGGCGGCTTCGTCTTCTCGCTTGAGCAAATGGTCGTGGGGATCGCTAGCTGGTGGCGGCTCGGCCATTTGCTCGGCTGGAATGCTCGTGTTTTGGCGGCGCAGTTCGTCCATGCACAGGTTGTGGGCTATGGTATAGAGATAGGTTGAAAATTTGCCCCGAGGCTTGAAGCGGTCGGCGTTTTCCAATACGCGCATGTAGGTCTCCTGAAACACATCTTCTGCCAAGGCCGCGTCTTGCAAGAAGGGGCTGGCGATGGCGCGTGTAGAGTTCGTCAAACGCCTGCATATCTCCACGGCGGAGATTTCCCATCAATGCTTCGTCGCTCCAGCCCATAGGAGAATCCAGACGAGTTTTAGCCTGCGGCTCTGAGATTGTTCACATCTATCTATTTACGGACGTTATGCCCCGTTAAGGCGTTGGTAGTCCTTATGCAGCAAACGGGTAGGAGATGCTTCACCTCCACTGCGTTGCGGCTCAGCATGACCATCTGGAGGTTACCGTTCTGTCATGCTGAGCGGAGTACAACGGAGTCGAAGCATCTCATGCCTAAGGTCCTCGTGCGCACCATCTGTTATTTATACGGGTAAGGCCGCGATTTCGTTCACGGTGGCGAGAACGACCCCTACGGGAATCGCGGATGTCTCGTACTAGCCGAGGACTTGCTGCAACGCCTCGACGGCGCGGTCGATGTCGGTCTCGTCGTTGAAGACGTGCGTGGAGATGCGGATGGCGTTGTAGTTTTCCTTTGGCACGTCGGCTTCTTCCACATAGGCGTACGTGCCCTGCGCTGGTTTGAGGAAGATGTCGCGCTTTTGCAGTGCGGCGACGACTTCGCTGTGGCTGCCGCTGGTGAGTGAGAAGCTGACGATGCCCGAGGAGAGTTCGCGTTGGGTTGGGGTGATCGGTGTGAGTTGGGGAATTTCTGCTAGATGCTGGCGCGCGTAGGCACTAAGTTGGCGGCAGCGCGCTTCAATGCGCGGGCGGCCAATGGTGTTGTGGAATTCCATCGCCACCCCGTGCGCGACGATTTGCGGCACGTTGCGGGTGCCGGACGAGGCGGAATAGGCGCTGTAACCGGAATACGTGAACACGGGCCGGACGCGATCTTGCACATCCTTGCGGATATAGAGTAGGCCCGTGCCTTTGGGCGCGAGCATCCACTTGTGGCTGCTGGAGGCATAGGTATCTACGCCGAGTGCTTTGACATCGACGTCGATCATGCCCGGGGCCTGCGCGCCGTCGCAGACCAGCAAGATGTCGCGGGGGCGGGTGAGGGCGGCGATGGCTGTTAGTGGCAATTGTAGCCCGGTGATGGTGTCGATGTGACAGAAGCTGCATACGCGGGTGCGCGGCGTCAGGTGATCCTCTACTAGTTGCAGGATCTGGGCGGCATCGCGCACGGGATTGGGCATTTTGATGCAGCGAACTACCACGCCGCGAGTGCGCGCCAAGTGCTGCCAGCAGGGTCGTTAAAACCTCGTCGCCCGGCTGGAGGTCGAGGCCGCTGGCTACGTGGTTCATGCCTTCGGTCGTGTTGCGCGTCAGCGCGATTTCGTCCAGTTCGGCCCCAATGAACTCCGCCCCCTTGGCCCGCACTGTTTCCATCTCGTTGCCGAGGCCTCCCCAAGTATTGGCCAGCGGATTGCCCTCTAGCTCGGCGAGGTACGCGGTCAGGGCGTCGGTTACCACGCGGGGTGTCGCGCCGATGCTGCCGCAGTTGAGATGCACTAACCCTGGGTGCAGGCGAAATTCTCGGCGCACCCGCTGCCACAGGGTGCGCTCGCTGCTGGCGGCCGCCACGTCTCGATTGAGGGTGCCGAGCCGCTCGGCAAGCCCTTCGGCTGCGTCGGGAATGAATGGGGTTGCGGCTGCGGCTGCGGCGATTCCCTTGAAGAATGCTCTTCGTTCCATGAATTGTCCTGTGGGTAGAGGTGGTTTGTTGTGCAGGATAGGGGTTGGTTTGTTGTACGGTAGGGGGCGGTTTGCAAATCGCCCCCTACACGGTCTATACTTTTTGTATGTTTTGGTACAAATCCTCTTTGCTTCTGTTGGCGATTGTCGGCTGGGCGGACGCAACCGAATCGACGCACGAAATACAGGGCGACCGCTCAATGCACGCTGGCCGCTATGGGGAAGCTGCCGCTCACTACCAGCGCGCCGTTGATCAGAACGCAGAATCAGCGGTGCTGTACCGCAAGTTGGCCGAGGCCCATGCGAAAAACGAGGCTTTGCCTGCGGCCGTTAGCGCGTACGAGCAGGCCATTGCCCTAGCGCCGAGCCACGCCAAGACGCGGACCGAATTGGCGATCCTATTTACGCGCCTCGACCGCTACGACGATGCCTTGGCTCTGCTCGAACAGACAGTGCGGGAGCAGCCCAATCGCGCCCGTGCGCACATGGTGCTGGGCTTGTTGCACGCCCGCGAGGGGCGCTACCCAGCCGCGATTGCTGCCTATCAGCGCGCCATTGCTGCCGTGCCTAGCTACGGGGAGGCGTGGTTCAACCTCGGCGAAGCCTATCTCAAGCAAAACGACTATGCGGCCGCAGAGCAAGCCTTTGCCAGCGCCGTAGCCGCGGACACGACCTCGGCCCAATTCCGCAATGGCTTGGGGCGCAGCTATTATCTCCGGCGCGACTACGCGGCGGCGGTGGCCGAATTTAGCCGCGCTGTGCGGCTGGATTCGCTGTTTGCCCAAGCCCGCTTCAACCTCGGCAACGCCTTGCTGCGCTCTGGACAGAAGGAAGAGGGCCGACGCCAGCTCGCGCTGTACAAGCGGCTCGACGAAGAGGAAGACCGGATCGCCATGTTGAAAAATACCTTGGCGACGCATCCAGACGACGCTGGCGCGTACCACGACTTGGCCGTTGTGTACGGGCAGCGCGGCCAGCAGCGAGAAGCGCGCATCCGCTACCTCCAAGCACTCGACCGCGACCCTGCGTTCGCGCCCGCGCACCACAACCTCGGCAACATCTACTTCCGCCATGGGGAAATGGACGCGGCCGAGCAGAGGTTTCGCCGTGCATTGCAGGCAGATTCCACGTACGCCCTTGCGCATTTGGGATTGGGCAATATCCAGATGTTGCGCAAGCAGTACGAGCGCGCTATTGACTCTTTCCGCCGCGGTCTGCGCTACCAACCCGACCACCCCAAGCTCCGCCGCAACCTCGCGGCCGCCGAGCAAATCGCCGCGCAGGCTTCGACCCGAGCTCAGCCGAGGGTTGGCCGATGATGCGGATTCAGCCACTAGGATGCCGAGAGCGGGTCGGGGCTATTGATCGAGCGCGTCAGCCACGGCGCGACGTTCGACGACTGCGACAACGATGGGGACAAGCCAAAAAAGGAAGTGGGGACAGTGAAATATTCGTTAGTTAGCATCTTCGCGCTCCTCGTCTTGGGCAGCACGGCCCTAGGCGCGGAAGAGACGGTCCTGCGCATCGGGGACAAGGCCATTTCGGTGCGGCAGTTTGAGGCCATGGCGCAGAAGCTGCGGGAGACTGGCTACAGCCACGTCGAGGAGCTAGATAAGCAGGGCAAGCAGGAGTTGCTCGACGGCGTTATCGCGCGGGAATTGCTCGTTGCCGAGGCTCTTCGGCGCGGGTACGACCGCGATTCGGCTATCGCCCAAGCGGTGGCCAAGAGCGAGCGTAGGGCACTGATGAACAAGCTCTACGAGCAAGAAGCTGTGCAGGCGTCGTATTCGTTTTCGGATGCGGATCTGCGGGCGTTTTTTGCCCAGCAGCAGTACGATGTGGAAGTGCTCAGCCAGCACATCGTCTGCGCGACTGAAGAAGAGGCTCGACTCGTCCTCGAGCTGCTTGAGGAAGGGACGCCTTTTGAGTCGCTGATCAGACCCTATTCTCTGCCGAACATCCAGCAGCGCTTTGGCCCCGGCGGTTGGGTCGGCTGGTTCAAGATCGGCGAGGTGTACGAGGGGCTGAAGGTGCCGCTCAGCACCATGCCCATCGGCAGCGTGTATCCCGATCCCGTGCGGACTTTGAGCGGCTATCACGTCTTTAGGCTTGGGGAGCGACGCCCCGTCGATTTTGCTGTGGCCCGCGAGTGGGTGGAGAAACAGGCCCTCGTGCAGAGTCGAGCCGACGATATGGAGCGCTACGTCGGCACCCTGCGCCAGCAGTATCAGTTGGCGCTGGACGCGGAGATTTTTGCCGCGCTGCTCGCCCTTCCGCGGCAATCGACTCGGTGGGATGGAGGGAACGCGCCGCTGCTCACGTGGCGCGGCGGCCAGCTTATGGCGCAGGAGTACCTCGCCTTAGTCGAGCAGGGCCGCGCACCGCATCCGGCCGAACTCGATAGTGCGCGACTGTATAAGGCCGTGGACAACCTCGCTGGCAAGCAGATCATGGTAGCGGAAGCCCGCAAGCTGGGGATCGCCGACGATGCGGATATCCGCGCCAACGTCGAACGGGAACGAGACGCTCTGTTGGTCAAGCGGCTCTACCAAGCCGAGGCCGAGCGAGTCGGGGGAATCGGCGACGAAGCTGTGCGGGCCTTTTACGACCAGCACCTCGATCAGTTTACTCGCACCGATGGTCGGGTGGTGGATTTTGCTTTTGTGCGCGAAAGCATTAGCGCAGCCCTGCGGCAACGGGCCGAAACCGAGGCCATGGATGCGCTATTGGCCGAGTTGCGCGAGGGGTATGCAAGCCAGATACAGGTGTTCCCAGCGGCGTTGGAGAAAGCGTTTGAATAGGCTAGCGTTCCGTGCCCAAGCCCGCGTACACCGTGATGAAAGAAAGCAACTCGGACGAAGCCGGCGACCCGTCGAGATTGTTGCGAATCCAGCGCATGCCGACGTTCGTCGTCAGGGCGTAGCCCAAGTACGCGGAGTCGTTGGCGACTTGGCTGGCGAGTACCCACGTCGTGCCGTCGAGGAGGTAGCCCGAGGGCAGGGGGTCTGGTTCGGGGCGGAGATTGTTGAACAGCTCGCACTCGGCTCCGACGATGAAGCGCATGTTGCGGTTGA
>JAGWBY010000067.1:13516-18300 GCA_021295675.1 Candidatus Latescibacterota bacterium
GTACTTCGAGGTACGCGGTGTTGACGAAGGCGTTGCGCGCGGGCAGGAGGTCGCGGGTAAAGACCGAGCGGCCGCGCGTACCGGGCAGGTCGCGCCACAACAGCACGTCGTCGGGAATGTCGTCTTTAACCCGGCGCGGATTGGCAATCAGCCACGCGCTGAAGTCCTTTGCGGGGAATTCCTTTTTCGCGGTCAGCAGTAGGTAGGCGGCTTGGTTTTCCCGGGCTGTGTCTAGCAGTCGCTGGTCGAGATAGCCAACCATAAGGGTTGTGCGGGGTAGGATTTCGACGGCGGCATAGGTGTTGAATCCTTGGCGGCCCAGCTTGTAGGGATAATCGGCTTCCCCGTCGTCTTCGAAGCGGTCGATGACGCCGTTGCTGTTCATGTCCATGCCGAACAAAAATTCCGGCGGGTCTATATCAAAGCGCAGAAACGGCTCCTCGTAGTCGGGCTGGGTGTTGAAGTTGCGGTTGAAATCCGAGATGTCGTCGTTGTCCTGGTCAGCAACTGCTGCCCCTGCCGCGTGTTGACGCGGCTGCCGAACGTGCGCCGCGTCCAGTCCGGCAGCTCGTCCTGATCGTCGTTGTCATCGACGAATTCGTACAGGTGCCGCTGCTCGTTGTCGTAATACACGTGTCCCTCGGCGTTGGGCATAAAAGCGCGAGTGGAGTAATCTGAGTCGATGCTGAAAACCTCGGCGAAAAACGTATAGGGATAGTTGCGTTTCTGCGCGGTCGCGTACAGGGCTTGGGCCTCGTTGGTGGCCAGCGTCTGATCCTTGGCCACGTTCTCGTTGGGAAAGCGGCGGTACTGAAAGTTGCGGACGAACTCGCCCCGGAAGTCAAAGCCTTGCAGGTCGGCAATGGCGAGGTCGAAGCCCAACATGCGGGTCCCGGTCGGCAGGCCGTAGCTGAACCGGTGAAATGCCTGATTCGAGCCATCCTTGACGTTGCCGGCTGCGCGCAACACCGGCAGGAATACGGGCGTGCCGAGATTGTTGGTCTGCTTGTTGGAGGTTACTTCGACCTTGTAGTCGTTGGCCAGCACGAGGCCGATCTCAATGCGCTTGATCTCGCGAAAATCGTCGATGGCGTCTTCTGTACTCGGGGAGAAGTCTTCGATGTTGTAGGTCAGGGTAATGACATCCGTGCCGCTGGCCACAATTGCACCGCCGCGGCGAATGCCGCCCTCGACCACGGGAACGATGTCTCCGGTGTGCTCGACGCCATCGATGAAGATGCGCCAGCGCGACAGCAGCGCGCCGCCCTCGCCGTCTTCGGGCGAATCGTCGGAAATGCGCACGACGATGGAGCGGACAAAGTCCGAGTTCATTGGGCCGCTGAGCAAGCCGCTGAGCGAGTTGTCGCCAAACGGCAGGTTGGAGTTGCGATGCGCCGCATTGACAAAGGTCGCGCCGAGGGCGGCAAAATCCCCGACTTGCACCCGTCCCCTAGCGGCCATCAGAGTGGTGAAGGTATTGGCCTGGACGCCACCGCCGACTTCACTGGAGGAAATTTCGCCGGTGTTGCTGACCCGCGACGATAGCATGGTCAGGGCGTACTTGTCGGTTATAAGGTCCCACTGAATGCCGTCGAAGCGCGGCTTGGAAAACGTCAGGGGGGTCAGGGCCGTGCGGATGCCGTCGCCGACCATCAGGGCCGAGTAGAACTGCCCGGAATGGCTCGACGATACGAGTAGGTTGTTGAACCACGAACGAAAGCGCGGATTTTTGGTGATGATGCTGCCGTTGTCTTCTGGGTAGTCTTCGGTCCAGTCGTACACCAGCCAGCCTTGGGTGATGTAATCGCCATACACGTCGTAGAACGGCGAGCCTTCCAAAAAGACATCGGTGTAGCGCTCGTAGTGGTCGCGGGCGTAATTGGAGTATTGCTCTTGCCGCCAGTCGTACAGCGAGTACAGCCGCTGCGGCAGATACCACTTGCGCACCGAGGGCACGAGGGTTGCCGGAGAGACTTCAGCGCCTGTGGTGTAATAGGGGTTGTCGTATCCGGTGGCGCGTTGGGCGCTGGCCTCTTGCGGCGTGATCCAAGCGAATAGACAAATTAGCAGTGCAAAGGTTCGACGTTTCACGGTGATTCCCTCTTAATAAGTGATGTTACGCAGGGGTATTGGGTATGGGATGCTTCGACTCCGCTGCGCTGCGCTCAGCATGACAGGGGAAGCAGCAAACTAGCACTTGTCATGCTGAGCGTAGCGAAGCATCCCATACCTAGGGCCCCGTGCCTAACATCCATTAATAAGCAACATGCACGAGCCTATAGGCGCGGTCGGCGCGGGCATCGGCTTCTATGGCAATGCGCAGGACGTAGATACCGGGCGGCACCGCGCGGTCGGCGCTCCGTCCGTCCCAGACGTAGTGGGCGCGTCGCCCCGGTGTGCCTTGGCTGGCAAGCTCGACTACGGGCCGGCCATCTAGGGTAAAGATCTGTACTTGCGGTGCTTGTTCGGTCTTGACGACGGTGAAATTCAGTTCGCATTGATCGTTTACGCCGTCGCCGTTGGGGGTTATCGAGCGGGTGTGCTCGACGTTGCGGATCAGCGAGCCGCCAGCGACCGCTTCGGGCACGAAGACTAGATCGGCACCGAACTCGGCGGGGACGACGCCTTGGAGGTTATCTTGTGCGGTCGAGTTGAAAACGAACGCGTTGAAGACCGTGGGGCTGTGGGACAGGCGCGTGGAAAAGGCAATGGCGACCGAATCCCGCCGGACCAGCGGCGGCGGCAGTTCCACGAAGAGCGAATCTCCTCGCAATAGGCCGGTGGCCGCGACCTCGGCTCCCCCCACGGATGCGCTGACGAATGCGGCATCGCGGCCGCCGCCGGGCGGGAGGAGGATGAGCGCGCGATCGAACCCGGCGTCTCGGCTGCTGAAGCCCAACGGCGCGATGGTGTAGCGAAACGCCTGCAGGGAATCCATGACGGCTTCGCGGGGGAAGATGTGACCTGTCAGCCCGGCGGTGATGATCGGCGCATTGGCTACAAACGTGAGGGATCGCAAGGTGGGAAAGACCGCTGGATCGTCGCTGATGAGCCGCACTCGCGCCCGCAGCCACTGGCGCGGCGACGGCGAGAGGAATGCCTGCCCGGAGAACCGATGGGGTTGGCTATACGCGCTCCAAGTGTCGTCGCGCACTCGTTCCTCGACGATGTCGCCGCGATTGCGGGACTTGGCGGACTCGTAGGCTTGTTTGGTCACTTCTTTGCCATTGGTGAGGAAGTAGCGCTTGAGGGTCTGGAAGCCATTGCCGGTCTGGGTTTCCACTTCGATGCGCGTTCCGGGCGGTAGGTCGGCGTCCCATTCGACAAAGCGCATGCTGCGGGCACCGCCGAGGGAAATATCCTCAGACTCCAGTTCGACTTGCGCGGGATAGCCCTCGCTGTGGAAGACGAAGAGTTGGGCGGCGCGGTGGAACTGCTGCGGCCGCGTCACGCGCCACAGCAGCAGCCGCAGCGCGCGCGGCTCGAACTGGAAGTCGAACAAGTAGCGACCGGAGTTGGCCACGGACGACAGCAAGTCGTAGTGGAAAGGGCCTTCGACAACCGGATCGGCGCTGTTGCTGGGGGTGCCGTCGGAGGCGAAGAAATCGAAACTAGGCCAACTGCCCTGTTTGTCGCGCTGGAAGCCGTAGAGGAACGGGCCGCGGCCGGAGACGATCGGCAGCCAAATGAGGCGATCGACGCGAAAGACGTTGCCGAAATCGACGACGGACCAGACGCCCGAATCGCGCCAGTTGCCCTTGTCTGAGGCTTCGATATTCCACCCGCGAAATCCCAAGTCTTGGTCGATGAGGGCCTCGGCCCCGCTACCCTTGCCGCACCCCGGGCAGTCGCGGTGCTTGGACGTCCACGTCCGGCCTCCCCAGTGCTCGGTGCGATCCTCGACCTGTACCATGGAGGCGAGGTTGAAGCCAATGCCGTCTACCTCTATTTCGGCGAGCGCGGCATCGGGCGTTGCGCCGGCTGCTTCAAAGCGCACGAAGCGTATGATGTCGAAGTCGATGCTCGCCCGTGGCCGAGGCGAGGCCGGTCGTGGTGAGGTCGAACTCGACTAGAGACTCGGTATTGTTGTTGATCGGCCTCCCCAGCCGGCGATAGACGATGCGCTTGGCCCGGCCGCCGAAGACTGGAATGCCTGGGCTGACGTACACCGAAAAAAAGTTGAAGGGCTTGGCCCCCTCGCGATTGGGAAAGCGGACGCGCACCTTGTCGGCGACGACGGAGCGTCCCAAGTCCAGCTCCAACCACCATGACTGCACTGGGGTGTCTGGGTCGGGCTTCCACCAAGTGTTTGGGTCTTGGTCGCCGGCTAGGTCGGCCTGCTGCTGGTTGGACGGCGTGCGCGCAAAGCGCTGGCCGTATTCGCCGATGGACTGGCCGGAAAACTCGCGGGCGTTGGCCACTGCGTTGAACCGCTGGTCAAAGCGCTTCACTTTAATGCCCTGAGGTCGGACTTCCACTAGCCCCTGTGGATGAGCCCAAGAAGCGAAGTCAGACCCGGCAAAGCGCAGGTTTTGGCTGTTCGCCGCGACTGCGAATAGGAGGAAAGCAACTGCTAGTTGTAGAGTTTTCATGTCGCCTCCACTAAGTACACGACAGTAATCCAATGGACGTTAGGCATGGGAGGGCTGAGATGCTTCGACTCCGCTTTGCTCCGCTCAGCATGACAGATGATGACGCCCATGTGTCATGCTGAGCGAAGCGAAGCATCTCATACCGCTCTACGGTCGTGTACTTAGGTGTCTCCATCAGTACGCGACCCCGAC
>JAGWBY010000067.1:18365-25392 GCA_021295675.1 Candidatus Latescibacterota bacterium
GGCACGAGGTCTCCCCGCTCGTCCCGCGCATCCCACTGCAGCGCGTATGGTCCGGCTGCGGCCTGCGCGTCCAAAATCGCAGTACAGCGACGACCACTCAGGTCGCGCACTTCTACCCGCAGCGTACCCCCAGCGACGCCGAACAAGTCGAATCCAATGGCGACCTGCTCGTTGGTGCCATCGCCGTTGGGTGTGACCACGGGCGCAGACAGTCCAATCGCCCCGAGAATGCCCAAGGCTTCATCGCTGGATACTACTTGGATGCTATTGCTGGCCACATCGGTGTGGGCGTCTCCCGCTTCAATGGACTGCGGCAAGCTAGCGGCCGAAGTGTTAAAAAGGCGGCTGGCCAAAAAGACCGATGGCTGGAAGACCGCGCCTTGGAAGCGCACGCGAAACGCCTTGTCCTCTTGGAACGCCGTGGGAAAGGTGAAGCGCAACTGCTCGTCGCTGGCGGCGAGGGAAAAATCCTCGCCCTCAGCCGCTGGCTGGTCGTCGATGGTCAGATCGAGGAAGCGGGTGCCCGGAGGAACTTCCAACTCGATGCCGTCGAACCCCGTGCGGTTGCCGACCTCCGTGCGAATGTGATAGGCAAAGCGCTGGGCCACGCCGAGTGGCACCTCGACGGCACCGTCCACACCAGCGCGTCCGTCGAGGGCAATTTCCGCTAGCGCGCGGTCGGCCAACAGCGGCGATACTTCAAAAGCCAAGCTGTCGAGCACGCCAAAGGCCAGCGGGTCTGCGGTGGTGATGGTAAAGCGAAATTGGAGGAACTCAGCCCCGTCAGAGGAGCGGATCTCGTCGCCCGACGCTTGGTAATTGACCGACCAGTTGTTCCAGTTTTCGATGTCGTCGTCGCGCTTGGCGCGGAAGCCGGCGATTCCCTCGGAAAATCGCTCTACCACGCGCGGCGAGTCAAAATAGGTGTCCTCATCTACTTCCAGCAGGCGGCCGAGGTCGTCGAAGATGAAGTACGTCTTGGGATTGTCGTCGAAGCCAGCGCGGGTTTGCAAGTTTAGTCGCACCGGTGCAGTGGGGTCGGCTATGATCTCGCCGGAAGGCAACAGGCGATAGCGAGTGAATTTCCACGTGACCTGTCCCAAGCTCACGGCTTGGCCGAAGGAATGGGGCGCGGAGATGTAGCGGGCTTCTTGGGGGTAGCCGCGGCCAAAGACTTCGATTTCGGCCAGCAAGGTCGTGGTGGAGGTCTCCCCGAACTTGAAGCGGAGAAAGCGAGTAAAGCGCAGGTCGGTTGCGAGGGAGACGACGCTGGTGTTGTTGGCAAAGGTGCTGGCGAGAATCTCGTCGAGGGGGTGGTACCCCGCCGATCCGGTTGACGTGGTCTCGTCTTCAAAGATCAGCCATTCGACCGGCACGTTGGTCCGGCTGACTTCATAGGCGCGGGCGAACAGCTCGCGCTGCCGCTGGTTGTCGCTGGTCAGCCCAGTCTGCGGCGGAAAGAACACGATACTGTCAACGGGCACGGGCACGCCCAAGTCGAGGGTGATGAACTGCACGCTATTGGGACGGCCATCGGCCCGCGCCCTGTGGGTATAGCCAGCGGTTAGTCCGTCGCCATCGACTAGCCCGCGCATGACCTCTGGGGCGAGGGCGTTGGACCCGCCCCCTAGCCACAGGCGCGGGTGCCACCCAACCTCTAAGGTGTCGGCCTCGATCTGGCGCGGCCCCTTGTGCAAGCTCCAGCGATAGCCAAAGAGGTTGCGCTGGGTCGTGGCAATGCCCGTGCGCACGAGTTGGCGAGTAACCGTGTGGCCTAGGGGAATCGCCCGCGGTTGAATCGCCCCAGAGTGCACAGAGTCGTCGAGGGCGATCCAGCGCTCTGCGGCCGCAGCCCAAGGCTCGCCGCTTGTGCCTCCGACGACCCAAGCCGAGGGCGTCTGCGCTACCACCGAGCTGCTGATGAGGAGCAGCACCAGCCATCGCATGTTGCTCAGCGCGGTCAATAGGCCACCCCTATCGGCTCTACGGCGGCAAACACGTCGAAGTCGGCCTCCACGCCGACGCGGCAGAGGTACAGGCCTGGGGCTACCAGCGCGCCCTGCTCGTCGCGACCGTCCCAAGTTTCCGCGTAAAAACCGGCTGACCGCGGCTGGGAGACTAGCTGGCGCACTCGGCGTCCGCTGAGGTCGAAAATCTCGACCGCCACGGCTGTATCCGCGGCGAATTGGGACAACACGAGGTCAATGGCGACGGCATCGTTGCGGCCGTCCCCGTTGGGCGAGATGATGGCCGTTGAAAGTGCTACTTGTAACTCGGGTTGTGCCTGCGTTACAAAGGCGTTGGTTGCGTTTGTGCCCACTAATTCGCTGGCATTGCCCGGGGCGATGGGATGCGGCGGGACGCTCCCTGCGCCCAAGAGATAGGCGTTGATCGGGGTGTTGTGCACCAGCAGTCGCAAGCGGAAGGTGATCCGCAGGGGCTGGTTGTTGTCCGCGGCGACGGGCGCGAAGAAAAGGTCGAAGCCGCTGTCGGTTGCCACCCATTCAAAGTCTTCCAGCGCTACGAGGGGATCGCCCATTTGCAGGCTCTCGAATACCGGCGGCGGAAACGCTTCGATGCGGACGCCGCGATACCCGGCCACGCCGGCTGCGAATTCGGTGCGGATATCGTAGGTAAAGGTTGTGTCAATGCCCCCTGCGACTTCGAGCAGGCCGCTGGCGGGAAAGGGATCGGTGGCGAGGGCCACCTCGCCGACGGCCTCACTGACCAGTCCAGGCGAAAACTCCACCTGAAAGGTGTCGATGCGCACGGCGTTTTCAGCGTCGCCGTCGAAGAAGATGCGAAACTGCATGAATTCCCGCGCTTCGATAGTGCCCGTGCCCGCGATGTGCGTGCTCGGCGACCACGCGCTCCAGTTGTTGACGTCGTCGCGGATGTCGCCCTTGACGAAATCGCGCACCGGCCCTTGCTCTTCGATCGGCAGAGTGAGATAGTCGGCCCGGTCCAGCTCTTCTAGCAGCTCGCCGGTGGCTGGGTCTTGGCGGTACAGGGTGCGCCGTGGCAGGTTGGTGTTGTATTCGGCTGCTGGCACTTCCTCTTGGCGACCGGTGTCGCGGTCGCGGCGAAAGTACGATAGAGGACTGTCGTCGGCCCCGGTCCGCATCTGGATGGCCGCGGTCGCATCTCCGGTCGTTCCGAGTTGCGTAGTATGCACGCGCAAGCGGCCGTAGTTGACCGGGCCGCCAAAGGAGTGCAGAACTGACTCGTAGCTAGCGACTGGTACAAAGCCCTGCCCGTAGATTTCAAACTCTGCGATGTTGAACACTGTTTTCGACAACACGAGTAACTGGAGGAAGCGACCCTGCAAGGGAGCAAATTCGATATCGACGGTGGATTCGCGGTTGACTTCTACTCGCCGCAAAACCTCGTATTGCGGCCTGTTGATGTCGTTGAAGTTTTCGCCGTCGTTGACCCGCAGTTCAAAGGCTTTGATAAAGGCGTCGTCGTCGGGAGCGGGAAAGAAGCGGATGCGGTTGACCGGGAAGGGGGCGCCCAAGTCCCAGAAGAACGTCGCCCCAGCTTGGCTCTGTGCGGTCTTGAACACGCCCGAAGAGGAGGTCGTTGGATCGCCGTCGAGCAGGTCGAGGGGGCCGGAGACTTGGTTGAAGAAGCCGTCGTTGGACCACGCTCGCGGCTGGCCGCCGAGGGTGAAGTCGCGGGGTTGGCCGTTGAGAAAGCGTTGGCCCGAAGCGCGAAGCAGTTCGATGAGGTTTTCCCCGGTTTGAAGCTCTAAAGGCTGCAGGGCACCGCCGACGTCCAATGCGCCGATTTGCGTCTCGGCCTGTGAGATCCACGAAAGCCCTCCCTTGCCAATGTGCCACACCTCGACTTGCGCACTGCTTGGCGCTAGCCCCCCAAGCACCGCTAGGACGATGCCGGCGAGGGATCTGGGCGCGAGAGCAGTCATCAGTTGATCCGCGCTGCAGCCGAGGGGTCATACCCTTGCAGGGTGTTGCGCTGGAAGGAGAAGCTCAGGTCAATCGCCTCTAGGGGGTCGTCGGCGTAGTCGAAGCGCAAGACGATGTTCGCGATGTGTACTTGGATCGCGCGGACATCGTCGTCGAGGACAGGAAAGACCAAATACCCCTGTTCTTCGCTGCCGCTGAAGACTAGGGCACCGCTGTACAGCGTCCGCTTGAGCGCGTCGGTGCGGGCTTGAAAGGTCTTGCGCCCTTGGCCGGTACGGCCCAGCCAAAACGAGCGAAAATACTGGTATAATTCGGCGTAGCTCAGCACCGCGTACTGCCGAGTGTTGGCCGCAGTGATACGCGCGTTGAGCGGGTCGATTTTTACCTTGGGATATTGATAGTTGTTGACCTTGAGCCGAAAGACGGTAAAGCGCGGCGGCGTCCACTCGTCGCCTGCGGCGGTCCACTCGCCAAAGGTATAGGGGTTGTTGGACAGGTCTGCCCCGGGGGCGAGGCGATTTAATTCCTCGTCCGTCATGGGTTTGAGCTCAATCGACAGGCGGTCGAGGGCGTAGGTGATGGAGCCGTCGTCGTTGACGGTCATGCCCTCAGCTTGGCGGCTGGCGGGCTGGAGCGGCGTGTGAAAGTAACGGCCGCAAGCCATCACGAACAGAGTCAACAGTAAGGACCAAGCCCAGAGCCGTTTGTGCACGGTGCAACCCCCTCTAAGAATTAGGAATTAGGAATTACGTCCCACCGCGCCCCGGCCCTAGGGGGAGGAAGTTCCCAATTCTTAATTCTTAATTCTGGTTCTAATTGGCCCGACGGATTCTTAAATACTGCGATGCTTGTTGCTTAGAACGAGTCCTTGATCTTACCCCAAGTCGATGACTCGACTGCTGTGGCGGCGGCGTACTCGCCGACGCGCAGCAGCTTGGCAATGGAGTAGTACTGCCGCGACGAGGCTTCGGGGCCGCGAGTGGTCCAGTCGTTGCGACCGCCCGGGGTGCCGTCTTCGCTGGGCGAGAAGCTCGAATCTGGGCCTTCGCCGTCTTCGTACCACATGGCGAAAGGCAGGCCCAAACCATCTTCACCGGCCACTGCGTCTAGCTGCCACACCTCGCTCTCCGACGGACCAGCGTCCTCTTGGAAGGCGAGGACTTTGACGCTCCACTCGTAGTACGTGGTGCCGCCTTCGGCCCACAGGTCGGCGGCCCAGGCTTCGGGTGGATCGACGCGCACGGCCATTTCGATCCACGGCGATTCGCCGTACTCGGCCCACGCTTCTTGCTCGGTGTAGCGGAAAGGAGGTCGCCCGGTGCCATCAGCCACTCCATGGTGTAGCCGGAGGCCGGGCTGCGCTCACGCCCGTGATCCTGCGGGTCGAGGCCGACTTGCAGCATGTCGCCGTCCCAGCGGGCGATATTGGTGCCAGCGTGTGCCAGCACGTCGTCAACCGCTTCCAAGAAGCAGTACCAGCGGTTGTCGTCGCCGCCCTTCCAACCCATGAAGGTGGTGATGAACAGGTCGTCGCGGTCGGGGGCCGCGCCACTCGTCCATGGTCAGGGTGTACTCAGGGTCAAACCAACCCCAGTCGTCGCTATGGGCGTCGATGGTGATAGCACCGGGATCGGGAACTTCGAGCATGTAAAACCAAAATCCCTGACTGCCGTTGCGATCCGCTAGGGCAGGTGGATCGAAAAATTGGGCATTTGCCATCCCTACGAGGGCGAGGCTGAAAATGCCTGCGATTGTAAATCGCCGCATATTTGATACTCCTTGCGTTTGAGGTGAACGCCAGAAATCTCCAGCGCGTTGATTGAAATGCCATAATAATAAACATGGGTGAGAAAATCAACACACCTACCTCTGGTGCGCTAGCGGGCCGAATAGACTGCGGACTGATTGTATGGGATGATCAGCGGCTCGACTCCGGCGAGCGCAGCCGCCCATTCTTGGGGATCGTAGTTGCGGGCGACAAAGCAGGCGTAATGGGCTGGCACCGCGGCTTTGAGGCCGAGCGCCGAGGCCGTCTTGGCCGATCCGGCAAAGAAGGGAAATTCTCCTTCGCTGGGGTGATTGGTCAGCAGCCCGATGTCGGGAGCGAGGTCGCGGATGGGTGCGAGTAATGCTTCGTGTTCGGCGAACGTGTTGACCGGATCGCCAGAGATGTACACGCGCACGCCGCCGGCTTCCACCACGTAGCCGAGGTGGGTTACATCGGGTGGGGCGATGTCGTCGCTGGGCAGGCCCTCCGGGGGTTTGGCGTACACCGCGTGGGCCGTCATGGTACCCAGTTTGGCTGCGTCTCCGGCGGCAATCGTCGATGCTGCGGCAGTAATGCCAGCATCGCGGACGCGCTGGATGCTCTCCGCTGGGCCGACGATCTGCACGTCTGGATAGGCTGCGGTAATGCGCGCAATGGACTCGGTGCAAGTGTGGTCGCCGTGGTCGTGGGTCAGGAGTACGAAATCCGTGTGCAGCGACGCTTCGTGGAGTGGCGGGCGGGCGTGGATGAAGCGGTCGGCTGGCCGCTCGTGAGGGTAGTAAGGATCGACTTGGACGATGGTCCCCTGCGCGTCCTTGAGGCCAAACGTGCTCTGGCCAAACCAGTGGATGCCGACTGCGCCTTCGCGTACTTCCAGCGATTCAAATGGGTGCATGATTTCTCCCTGCAAGAGTGAAGCCGGGTTGCAACCCGGCGTGCGTTCCGTAAGTTTCGGTAAAAGTTATGCGGAGGGATAATGGGGAGCAAACGATGAACAATTCCACGCTTTTTGACACTTCGTATCAGCGCCGCAAGTGGGCGCTGTTAGAGCGGCTGTTAGAGCAGTTGGTGCCGATCTATACCGCAGAGGAGGTTGCCGCGCTGCGCATCGACGCGGTCAACCGAGACATTCTCTCGGAGCGCTCCGGGCGCGGGTTTGTCAATCGCGATCTGCTGGAAACGGTGTTGGGCAACTTGCTCGAATGCGTCGCTCCTGGCTCGCACAATGCCTTGGGGCCGGGGCACCAAAAGCCGTCGCTCGACGAGGCCATCGGCGAGATCGCCGACCAGCTCTACGCGATGATCGCGCAGTCGCTGTTGGCGGCCGGCG
>JAGWBY010000067.1:25454-38778 GCA_021295675.1 Candidatus Latescibacterota bacterium
CTTTGCCGCGCTTAGGGATCCGGCCGTTTGGGACGCCTATTTGCTCGACAATTGTGGGTTGACGCAGGAGCAGCTACTCAAGATCGACTTTCGGGCTGCCTTGGACGAGACCATTCGCCGCCGCGACTTAGACCACTATCGCCGCTTCCTCAGCGAGCTAGAGTGCGACTCCATTTTCGACTACCAGATGCAGCTTGTGATGAGCACCTATCCGGGGTGGCGGGTGCTGTTCTACCACGACATTGCCCACGCCCTAACGCGCTCCGGCTCGGTGGCGGGCGAATCCGGGCTGACGCGGCGGCCGGTGCCCTTGCTGCCACGGGCCATTGCCGAGTTGGGGGGGCGCTACTACCAAGCAGATATCCATCCCGAAACGCAGATGGGCGATGCCAACTTCCTCGACCATCCCCATCGCGGCATCACCACTGGACAGACGGGTATTATCGGCAGTGGGTGCCACATTTATCCGTGTACTTTGGGCGGCCTCAGCGGCAAGGTGCAGCAGCGCCATCCCGTCATTGGCGATTACGTGTTCATTGGCACGGATGCCGGGATTTTCGGCCCTGTGCAGGTGGGCGACCGCACGGCGATTGGAGCCAACACTGAAATCAACGGGATCGTCGCGATTGGCCCGGATTGCCGGATCGGCGTGTCGGTATCTATCGGCACGATCATAACGAGGGCTGTGCGGCCTGGAGCGATTAAATTGGGGGCCGGAGTGCGCGTGGGGGCTGGCACTGTCATTGAGAATGATTCGCCGCTCGAATTAGTCATTCCCGACCAAGCGGCGATTCCAGTGCGCAGCCACGTGGTCAACGTCGTGTAGGTTATTGCTGTTCTCCACCGACGAAGACCGACGACTCGACCCCGAGCAGACGCACTATGCGCCTTTAACCGCTCCTGAGGGTAGCGAAAGGCGATTCGCAGTCGAGATTGACTACGAGTTCTCCGGGCGCTTGAACGTCGAAAGCCGGTGGTTCCCCGAAGCTCAATAATGATAGCGCGCCTGCAAGAAATCTATACGTCCTTCGCTTACCATATACACTAGGCGATGTTCTTCCGTAAGGCGTCGCGACCAGGTCCCGGATGGGAGGTATTTGAGGGGTTCTGGTTTGCCGATGCCTGAGAATGGGTCGCGGAGAACGGCCTGTATCAGATCAAAGGCGCGCAGCGCTATTTTGCGGTTGGTCTGTACCCAGTAACGCAGATCTTCAACGAATTCAGGATGGAATACTCCTACCCATTCGCGAGTGGCGGGGGCGTCCTTTCTTCTAATTTTTTTCTTCGACAAGACCGAGTTCCCGGCGCAGCTCTTCTACGGAAGCAGGGGACAACTCCCGGCTTTGTGCGCGGTTGATCGCTGTGAGAAGGCGTTGGGCGTTTTTGGGCGATCTGAGGAGATGGGCGGTTTCGAGGAGGCTGGCTAATTCGTCGGCTGAAACCAACGCGACGTCTTCGGCATTGCGCCGTCGTATGATCACGGGCTCGCGGGTGGAGGCGACTTCGTCGCAGAGCGATGCGAGTGCGGCTCTGGCTTGGGTATAGGTCGTAATGGTGGTCATTTGATTCTCCTATGATATGTACCTATTTACTGTACATGTTGTGAAAATCCTGTCAAGTTTGTCCCGACGGTTCCTTTTTGCGGATACCTTTGTCGCCTAAGAAGCAACTATAAGGGTGATCATGGAACGGAATGGAGAAAGCTGCGTGCAGGCGTTTGGTTTGCTCGTTGGGGAACACACGCCGTGGCTGCTGGTGCGGCTCATCCGCAGGCTGGGTTCACAAGAGGCGGCAGAAGACGTCTTGCAGGAGGCGTTTATTGCCGCGTATCAGCAGCTAGCGGAGTTACGCGCTCCCGAGCGATTCGGCGCTTGGCTGTGCTCGATCGCCGACAACAAAGCGCGCATGTGGCAGCGGCGTCGTATCACGCAACTCAATCTGTTGGATCAGCTCAACCTCACGGCACCGCCCGAGCAGGAGAAGCAGGAAATCAGGGCGCTGGTGCGAAAGGCGATCGGGCAATTGAGTGATCCCCACCGAGACGTGATCGTCCACCACTACCTCAAGGGCTATTCGTATCAGCAGACAGCAACCTTGCTGCACCTCCAAACCGGAGTGGTAAAGAGCCGTCTGCAAAAGGCCCGGAAACGCCTGCAAAAGGAGATCATGGCGATGGCGGAATCCAGCACTGCACAGACATTCAAACTCGGCCCGGACGATCTAACTGGACTGCGTCACGTAGCTCGCTTCACCAGCGACGATCCCCAGCGGCTCATTATGCACTGCGTCTGTCTCGACGCTGGCGGCAGAGTTATCGCAACGGATGGCTCGCGGCTGCTCAACTGGTCGAGTAAGGGGCTAGCGTCGTTGCCAGCTCCGGTAATCCTCGATTCGCTGAAAGCTGAAATGATCCCGGAGACCGACTCGGCAACGCTGATTCTCGAAGAGGAATCGGCTACGTTGCAGACCGCGGACGGTCGCAGAGTGACGTTCCCTGCAATTTCTGGACCGTACCTTAAGTACCAAGAGGCCGTCGGCACTCCCGGCCTGATCTTGGCGGTCGTGCGCAGCGAGCGTCTGATGGCCTGCGTGGAGGAGATCGAGCCGTTCGTCAGAGATCGCCACGAACTGGGGAAAAGTGGCTGGAAGTACGTGCCCCGCGTAGAGATGCGGGTGTCTAGTACAGAGGGAAAACTGGCGTTGCGGACGACGCGGGATCAGGGGTTCAGTCGGACTGGAGAAAATGCGGACGACCTGCAAGATGACAACCTCCCGGACTGGGAGCATTCCGTGAGTTGCCCTGCTGATGTGACGAATATCGAGGATGGAGGATCATTCCGTGTTGACCTCAATCACGACTTTCTCAAAACGATTGTGGAGGCACTGAAAGACGCGGCAGAGGAGATACGGATATATTTTGAGCATCGTGAGGCACCTCTTCATTTTGAGGTGGGTGAGGAACACCACGCTGCCGTGCTCATGCCGATGCGAGTGGAGTCCTGAACAGCAAGGATCAGCCTTAAGAGATGAGTCGGTCATACTCAGAGTGTGGGCCGATCCAAAACCAAGTGATCGTATCCCTCTCTTTGAGTCCTAATGCTCTCCACTGACGTCCGATACGCACTGGGTTTAAAGGAAAGCCCTGGTTGATCTGGATTTTTGCGCCATCTCTTATAGACGACTGCCGCCCTAGTTTGAATGGTCTTGGGAAGCTGATAATAGGCATCCCAGAAACTGGGGTGAGTCTTTGATCTCATGGACTTGATGGGTTCAAGTCGCTGGGATCAAAATCATGGACCCTCCCTTCTTGAATATCCTGTCGAACTTGCTTTACCATTTTTTCCAACCAAGCATGAGATTTTCTTGATCCCACTAGGGCGTCCCATTCGGCTTCGTCCTTCTCGTCCTCTGGACCCCAAGTATCATCTACTACCGCTAGGAGAGCTTCCGCGATAGCGTCCTGCTCTTTTTCGCTCAGCGTTGAGATTTTGTCGAAAGCATTTTTGAGTTTGTTGGTCATATCAGCCCTCGTTAAGAATCATTCTGTAAAAGCATACCTGAATAGCTTTTCTTCGTCAATCTCGACACCTCAAGAATATCATCTTCCCTTCCATTGTGGCTTGCGTTTTTCGGCGAATGCCCGCGGCCCTTCGGCGTAGTCCTCCGACAGCCGCAAGCGGCGCACGGCCGTCAGGTCCTCCAGTTGGCCCTGCGCCTGGGAGATGGGGGACTCGATGGTGTGCAGCGCCACCTGCTTGGCGGCTTGGACGGCGAGGGGGCCGCACGCTAGGATCTCGGCGGCCCAGCGCTCGGCCGTAGCCATCACTGGTTCGTCGTCGGCTACTTCATTGACCAAGCCCATGGCTAGGGCTTCCTGTGCCGAGAATAGCTTGCCGGTCAGGAGCATGCCCATAGCCAAGTGGTAGGGGATGCGGCGCGGCAGTTTGAGCACGCCGCCGGCATCGGCTAGCAGACCGCGCCGGGCCTCGGGAAAACCAAAGCGGGCGCTTGCGGCTGCCACGATCAGGTCGCAGTGCAGCGCTAGTTCCAGACCGCCGCCGATGGCATAACCGTTGACTGCGGCGATGATCGGCTTGTAGCAGCGGTCGAGGATGTGGACCGGGGAGTGGACTGGGTTGCGGAGTTGATCGTCGTCTGTTTGTTCGACGCGATATTTCAGGTCCGTGCCAGCCGAGAAAGCGCGCTCGCCGGCACCGGTGAGAATGGCGACCCAGACTTGGTCGTCGGCGATGAAGTCGTCCCAAGCCCTAGTCAGCTCGGCGTGGGCCGGGGGATGGAGGGCGTTCATCACTTGCGGGCGATTCACCGTCACATAGGCGATGCGGCCCTTTTTCTCGTAGAGGATATGTTCGAATGGTGGGGGCATGGGGTCTCCTTACTGGATGCTCTCTTTCAGACTACCGCTAAGCACTTCGCGGCGCAAGTGGGAGACGATCTGGTGGACTATCTTGGGTAAAACCAACTAAGCTCTACTGATAGATAAGTGGCTGTAAATAGGAGTTGTGGATAGGGATTTCTTGGTTAAAGTTAAAGTGGGGGTACAAAATATGACGAGTAAATACGGCTATTCGGAAGAGGGTTTGAAGCACTATACCAGCTATCGGGCAAAGGGTCCGATTGTGGTGGATGGACACCTCGATGAAGAATCGTGGCAACTGGTGCCCAAATCGCCGCGTTTTGAGGATCTGGAAGAACCGGGCCGACCGGCTTTTTTCGACACTCGGGCTGCGGTGCTGTGGGACGACGAGTACCTCTATGTGGGCTTCTGGCTGGAGGAACCGGATGTGCGGGCGACCTATACCACGCGCGATTCCATGATCTGCGAGGAGAACGACGTGGAGGTCTTTATTGCCGGCGAGGATAGCTATTACGAATTCGAGCTGAACGCCTTGGGCACTATCATGGAGCGGTTTTACGTGTGGCAGGACGCCTATATCGAGGCTGGGTACGCCGAGCTTCCTGAATTCGATCTGCTGGGTACTCGGCTGGTGGATACCCTCGGAGGACCGCGGTCGGGACACCGGCATCCGCGCGGGCGGCGTTGGGCCTTCCGCGAATGGGACATGCCGGGGTTGCAATGGGCGGTGCAGGTAGATGGCACCATCAATGATTCCAGCGACACCGACCGGGGCTGGACCGCGGAAATCGCCTTTCCGTGGCAGGGGTTGAAGCACTTGGCGGACGGGCGCTCGCTGCCGGCGCGGGAAGGGGATATATGGCGGATGGACTTTTCGCGTTTCCAGTGGATTGAGGAGGGCGGCACGCGGGTGTGTCCGGGGTGGGCTTGGACCAGTCACGGAACTTATGATTCGCACATCCCGGATCGCTTCAGTGTGATACACTTTTCTGAAAAGGTGGTAGGTGAGCAATGAATGACAAGACCGTGCGCTACATCTGCCATAGGACCGAAGACGCTATTGATGTGGATGGTCATCTGCGAGAGGAAGCCTGGGCTCGGGCGCCGCGCTCTCCGCGCTTTGGAGATCACAGCGGACGGCGATCGCTTTTCGACACTCGGGCGGCCATGCTGTGGGACGACGAGTACCTCTACGTGGGCTTCTGGCTGGAAGATCGCGATGTGTGTGGTGCGCAGGGGGAGGATCCGCTGTCAGTCCGGCAGGACAACAACGCGGGCGTGCTCCTCGTTGGTCGGGGAGCGTACTACGAACTGGCGGTCAATCCGCTGGGCGCGACCTCGGAGATGTTCCACATCTGGAAGGATGCCTATCAGCGCGGCGGCCGCTACGACGTGCCGGAGTTCGATTTGGCGGTGCATCGGCCCGAAGTCTTGGGCGGGGGATCGAATTCCGATTATCGCGCCATGCGCTGGGCTTTTTCGCATTGGCGCTTTCCCGGATTACAAGTCGGGGTGCAGGTCGAAGGTAGCCTGAACAAACGAGATGATATCGACCAAGGCTGGAGCGTGGAACTGGCTTTCCCTTGGGAGGGGTTGAAAAGGCTGGCGGACGCGCAAAGTCTGCCCCCGGCCGTCGGCGATGTCTGGCGGGTTGGGCTGGTGCGGCGTCAGATCGTCGATCAGCGCGCCAGTCGGCGGCAGGTCTCGTGGACTTGGCAGCCCCTTGTCGAAAGTAACCTGCACGTGCCCGAGACTCATCTCGAGGTGGAATTTTCCCGCCTGCCGTCGGGCGAATCTTCCGCGAATTCGGCGTAAGTTTTCATTCGGGCGGGGGCCAAGGATGCCCCTTTTCTGTTGCGTCGATCATTTGCTGCAACTTGCTGGCGATGAATTGGGTGTGGATGGAGATGAGTGCTTCTCCTTTTTCTGCGCTGGCAAGCAACGCGTTTTCTTGGCGGGCGCGGTCGCGCGGGTTTTCCGGGTTCGGTCCGCCCTGCGGCCAACCTTCCTTGGAAAAGGGTTCGAGATACGCCTCGACTTCAGGTGATAGATTGTGGGCGTAGTCCAAGCCAGCAGCGTCATACTCTTCCATAGTAAAAGCGCGGACCCGTTGCGGGCAGGCCGCTAACATCACGGATGTCTCGTCCTCTGAGGCGTGGTTTAGCGCCGTTTGGCGCGCTACCGTGTCCAGCTTGCCCGCTTTCAGATCTCGATAGCCCTGGAGGATGGTTTCTCGGTCTTCGTCTGTAAGCCCCATCCAGTACGAATCCTCATCGAGTGTGATACCTAGGTCTTGTCGCCACGTCGGCAGTACATCCCGCAACAAACCGTGATTGCCGCCGTGACCGTTTACGACGAGAATCGTGCGAATGCCGTGGGTTTTCAGGCTCTCCGCGACGTCGAAGATGTATGCTCGCAGCGTTTCCTTGCGCAACGTCAGCGTTCCCTTGCGCGCCATGTGGTACGGAGAATAGCCCACCGGACAAGGCGGGGCGACCATGACTTGTGGGTAGAGTTGCAGGGCGGCCTGCTGGGAGATAAACGTGGATAGGACGATGTCCAGATCCAAGCTCAGGTGTTCGTTGTGCTGTTCGGTTGCGCCGATGGGGATGATGGCGGCTTTCAGGTTGCCGCTCTGCAGTGCTTGGCGAATTTCCTTGCGGGTGCACTCTCCTAGCATGACTCTGGAGGGATTGACGTATCGGCTTTTTGCGTTTGCCATAATATTCCTTCGGAATCGAGGTTCTAGATTGTCCTTCAAGAGAAGATACAGATCGGCCAGCCCTTTTGGCGGGCTAGACGCGCCAACTGGCGGTCTGGATTGACTGCGACGGGATGGGCGACCGCGGCTAGCAAGAAGCGGTCGTCGAAGGCGTTTCCGTAGGCCGTGGATTCGCGCAGGTCGAATTCGTATGTGCGCGCCACTTCTTCTGACTGGCGGACCTTTTCACGCCCGGATACGCGCGGACCGTCCAAGTCGCCCGTCAAGCGTCCCTGTTCGCAGGCTAGCTTGGTGCCAACGACGAAATCTAAGTCGAGAAGATCCTGCAAAGGTGCGATCAGGATTTCCGGTGCTCCCGACACGATGCCGAGACAATCCCCAGCGGTGCGATGGGTGGCGATCAGACGCTGGGCCTGAGCTGGGATGTGGTGAGTCAGGTGCTGGTGACAGAAGGTTTCTGCTGTTTCCGCAAGCAGGTCCATTTCGCCGCCGCCGAAGTAAGTCTTGTTGGATTGGATGCCTCGGGTAGGGATGCGGACGACCCAAGACAGGAACGCGCGAATCGCCCTTGGGACGGTCTGCTGGCCAGTCGTCAGCGCGAAGCGGATGAACTCCCTTTCGGCGCTAGTACCGGGCAGCAGCGTCCCGTCTAGATCGAATATCGCGGCTTTCACGGTACTGGTTAATCTCGGAGCAGACCGGGAAACATTTTGCGAAACAGAACGTCTTGGCTGTCCCATATTACCGGGATGCCTCGCACTAGGCACATCACCACCGTCAACCAGACGATTGCCTCTCCGACCAGCAGCAGCAACTCCGTGGACACTCCGATTGACCAACCGTACTCGGCTTGGCCGGACTGAATCAGCAGCACTGCGCCCAGATAGACAAATACGACCGCCTTGGTAAAGCCGTAGAGCGCCCGACTGAAGCGGGAGCTCACGAGTGCCTTTGCCCAGCGGCTGCGCATCATTGTCTTACTGCCGAAGGCGGTTTGGCCCGCATCTACAAAGGCGAGCGTCCGCAGCCAGTCGATGAGGAAACTGCGGGCGACGACGATGGCCGCAGCCCAGAAGCTGGCCATGCCGATCGACGCAAAATCTCCGGCGATGTCGAACATCGCGCCTAGATCGGATTCGATGCCGAGGCGGCGGGCAATGATGCCGTCGAGCGCGTCCATGTAAAGGGTGGCAATGGTCAGTAAGACCGCTATACCGCAGGCGATGGTGTTGACTTTGTATAGCCCAATTACCAAAAACACCAAGAAGATTCGGATCAATGTCACGAGATTCGCTTGCATGTTCACCTCCCTCGAAATGCAAGAATATCGACTAGCGATAGGATCTTGTTATTATAGACGTTACGTAGATGTTACGCATCGTCTTGCCAGTATGCTAGCATTGGCAGGTATAGAGATGCTTCGACTCCGCTTTGCTCCGCTCAGCATGACATGGGTGGCAAGACATCAGTACCTGTCATGCTGAGCGAAGCAAAGCATCTCATACCTAGGGGCCGTACGTAACGTATAATATGGGACAAAAAGCAGCGGGTGCCGATGAAAAACTACAGTGTCAGAATGATTCGCGAGCACATGGAAGACATTCCGCAATTCCCGATCCCCAAAGGGTTTGCCATGCGGAATTACCGTCCGCATGAAGGGGCTATCTGGACGCGGATTCAGCGAGCGGCAGAACTGCACTTCGACATTGACGACCAGCTTTTTGCGCGCGAATTCAACCGCGATTTTGGGGCGCTGGAGGAGCGAAGTTTTTACCTGACCACCGACGCCGGCGAAGAGATCGGGACCATCACGGCGTGGTGGCAGCCCGATTTAGACGGCCAAGATTGGGGCCAGATTCACTGGGTTGCGATTCACCCGGACTATCAGGGGCGCGGGCTTGCCAAGCCGATGATGTCCGTGGCGATGGCGTACCTCAAGCGATTCCACGAGCGCAGTTTTCTCGGCACCTCAAGCGGGCGGATTCCCGCCATCAAAGTGTATCTCGATTTCGGATTTTACCCAGACCTGGGCGGAAGTCGCGTCCGTTTTGGAACATCCGGTTTTAAGGGCCTGCGGTTTTTAGCAAGGCGAGCGTCCGCAGTCCAGACGCTGATCGTGCCAATGTGAAACCGTCGGCCCCATCAATCCAACCCTAAGTCCGCGGCGATCACCTGCCACGCGTTGTAACCCGGCAGCCCGGTGATGTTCCCCGACGGGTGGCAGCATGCACCGCACAGGTATAGCCCCGTCAGATAGCCCCGGTAGTGGCCAGCGCCTGGGAAGGGCCGGTTGTAGCCGACCTGACCGTGGCCGAGTGAACCTACTAGTAGGTCGCCGTCGCGCATGTTCGGCAGCCGCTTGGGGATGTGGTGGACCGGGCGGATCAGGTACTGGCGCACGACATCCCGCAGGTTCGGTGCGTAATCGGCCCAGGCGTCGAGCATGCGGTGGCCGTGGGCTGTGGCCTCTGCGTCCCAGTTATCGGCGCGGCCGCGCAGGCGGAAGGGTACCTTCTCCCACATGAAGGCGGTATGGGCATTGCCGGGTGCCTGAGCGGCGTCGAAGCGGCTGGGACAGGACCCCCACATCACCGTCGGCGGCAACTGGCCCTGCTCGTGCGCCCGTACTATGTCGTCGAAGTCGGTCACCGACTGTAGGCCGAGGAGGACCATGAAGGCGTCGTCCAGCTCGGGGTTGGCCTCGGCCGCTGAGTAGAGCGGGGCTTCGTCGAGGTTGAGGTAGAGGCCGAACAGGGGTGCTAGCAGGTTGTAGCGGAACGCGGCGGCTTGGTCGCGCCAGGAAGCTGGCAAGTGCGCGGGGTCAATTAGGTCGAGGAAGGTCTGTTGCGGGTTGAGGCCCGAGGCGATGAAGTGGCGGGCGTCGATCCGCTCTCCCTCGGCCGTGACGACTCCGGCGGCTCGTCCCGGCTCGCCGGCGATAGGATGCACCGCGATTCGCGTCAGTTCGACGTCGGTGCGGACCTCGCCTCCGGCTTCGGTGATGGCGGAGACGAGAGCTTCGGCCAGCCGGGCCGAGCCGCCGCCGCACATTTGCGCCTTGCCGCGGGCGGCCAACAGGGCTGGGATGTGGTGCCCGAATCCGGGAGCGCGGGGGTCAACTTCGCGTAGGCCGTTGAAGAACAGGAGGCCGGCCTGCACTGCTGGGTTCTCGAATTCGCGCAGCACGAACTCACGTGGCGAGTAGGCGCTCGTTTCTAGTAGCAGGCGGCCCTCGGCTGTGGCTGCCAAGCGGCGTCGGCGCTCTGGGGGTGACAGCGGGGGTGACGCCGCCTCGGGCTCCAGAATTTGCGTCACGATTGGTAGGAATGCTTCGCGCCAGCGGCGCAAGGTATCGGCGTCCCGGCGGCTGAACTGAGCGAAGGAGTCGGCGGTGCGCTCGAAATCCGTCCACCAAGTTAGAGAGCGCCCGTCCGGGAGTAGCATGGCCACGTTTAGATCGGGTTCGAGGTAGCGGGCACCGTGCCGCTCGAGTTCGAGTTCGGCGTACCACGGCATCCGGGTTACACCTCGGTGGTAGAACGAGTGGGTGTTGTGCAGGAAGCTGGAGCCGATCGGCCACTCTTCGGTGCGCAGTCCGCCGCCGGGCACGGCGTTCCGCTCTAGGCTGACGACGCGTAGGCCGGCCCGGCACAGATAGGCCTGTAGAATCAGGCTGTTGTGGCCGGTTCCGAGGATGATGCCGTCGTACGTGGAGTCCGCCATGACGAGCAATCTAACGTCCGGTAATTTAAAAGGGCAATTGCCATGTTTATGGGATATATAATATGCTTTTATGTATGAGAACGACGATTCAGTTGGATGACCAGTTGCTATTAGAGGCCAAAAAGCACGCTGCGCAGACAGGCCGCACACTTAAGGCGGTGATTGAGGATGCGTTGCGCGAAGCCTTGGCGCGCACGGAGGCTGCTCGGCCGCAGACCCGCGTTCCTTTGAAGACCTTCAAAGGGCGAGGTGTGCAGCCCGGCGTCGATTTGGAGATACTTCGTCTCTCCTCGACTCGATAGAGCGGGATGGTGGTACTGCTTGACGTCAATGTCCTGCTTGACGCCCATCGCGAGGAAATCCCCGACCACTTAGCTTACCGGGATTGGCTGGAAGAATTGATTCACAATGGATCGGCTCACCTTGTTGCTACTTTGGACCGCGCTGGCGGGTGCTTGCATCCCCATTGGAGCGCTGCTGGCCCGCATTGAGCACATCCGCTCGCGGTGGCTTGAAGAGGAACTGCGCCACTTTGTAATCGCGTTTGGCGGCGGCATCCTCGTCGGTGCGGTGGCGCTGGTGCTGGTTCCGAAGGGCATTGAGCGAGTGCCGCATCCGCTCGCCGCGATAGCAGTGTTGATCGCTGGCGGCATCGCGTTTATGGCTTTTGATCGGTATCAGGCACAACGACAGAAGTCGGCACCGCAGTTTAGCGCCATGGCGGCAGATTTCATTCCGGAATCGATTGCCCTTGGGGGCATGTTCGCTGGCAACGAGAAAGGCACTGTTTTGTTGGCAGTGCTCATTGGCCTGCAGAATCTGCCCGAAGGGTTCAATGCGTGGCGCGAGGTGGCGGGCCACGGACGCGACGGACGTGCGCTGGTCTGGATGATTCTGCTCGGACTAGTCGGCCCTGTCTGCGGGCTCATTGGCTGGTTCTGGCTCGCCGATTACCACGCGATACTTGGCGCTATCATGCTGTTCGCCGCTGGCGGCATCCTCTATCTCACATTCGAGGACATCGCTCCTCAAGCTCGCCTTGAACGCCACTGGGCACCGCCCATCGGTGCTGTGTGCGGCTTTGCGCTGGCCTTGCTGGGCGACATGCTGTTTTGAAGCGCCGGAAGCCGATGCAGTCTCCCTTGACTACAGTATCATTAGTGATATTGTTGTAATGAGAAACTGGAGGGCGCGAAATGAGCGACCATTACACGTACCGCATCACGTGGTCGGCTGAAGATAACGAACATGTGGGTCTATGCGCTGAATTCCCATCGCTGAGTTGGCTGGCACCTACGCCTGCCGCGGCGTTGTCCGGCATCCAGCGCCTTGTGCGCGAGTGTCTCGCAGATATGCACACCACCGGAGAAGCCGTGCCGGAGCCAATAGCGGACCGTAGCTATAGTGGGAAGTTCATGGTGCGCTTGCCGCCAGAATCGCACCGCGCCCTCGCCATCCAAGCGGCGGAGCAAGGGGTGAGTTTGAATCGACTTGTGAGTGCGCGGCTTGCAAATGCCACCTGATTGCGACCAATCATTGAGCTTATTTTTTTCTGACGAGAGGGTGATCCCTCAGTCGCCCGTCAACCCCTTCGGCGCTCGCGTTCTCACCGCTGGGGTAGCTGACGTGGATCTCCACGTTCCGCACCACGACCGGCGGCCGCAGACGCGGGTCGCGTTCGAGAAGGTTGATGCCGACGATGTGGATGCCCTTGCCGACCTGGGCCGGGACCAGCGGCCAGACGAGCCAAGTATTCTCGGACACGTCCGTTGGATTCGCCGCTTCCTCAGCCGCAGGGCTGCGACGCACCGGGTCCCCCAGTCGCTGACCGTCGAGTTCCACGGCGATCCGGTCCCGGGGCGACAGATGGTCGAGATCTACCTGCAGCTCCAGCGTCGCGTCCTCCGACACGTCCTCGTACACGCCGATGTGGAACCGCGGACCGCCCTCTACCAGCGTGCGCAGTAGATCGACGGGTACCTCGCCGCGCAGCCGGTCGTCCCGCTCGGCTCCGTAGCGCAGCTCGCTCCGGTCGCGGATGTGGCGCTTGACCGCGGCGTACACCTTGGCCGTGCGCCGCAGGCTGTCGGGTGCGCCGAGGCTCTGCAGCAGCGGTCGGGCCGCGTACACGTGGTTGTGCCAGTTGAACAGATGCACGCCCGTGGCACCGCGTTCGTAGAAGCCGGTGGCTAAGCCGCGGAACCAAGCCTCCCGCCATTGTGCGGCGGGCAGCAGGTGCCCGTGCCCCCACTCGCCGTGGCTGTCGAAACCGGGATACAGCCTCACTTGGCTGTCTCGCATCATCTCCACGTAGGCCTCTACCTCTACGCCTGGGTCGGTCCCCGAGTTCGCCCCGGTGACGACGATATCGCACAGGTTTTCCTCGATCCAGGCCTTTAGGTCGTAGCCGACGCGGCGGTTCGTCTCCCGGGAGGCTCCGACGCGCACGATCACGTGGAAGGGCCGTCCGCGGCGCTGGGCGATCGCGTCGGTGAGGCGGC
>JAGWBY010000067.1:38835-43564 GCA_021295675.1 Candidatus Latescibacterota bacterium
CGCTGCCAGTCGAGTTCGACGCCGTCCCAGTCCGCCAACTCGCAGGCTTCGGTGATGCGTTGCAGGGTGTACTCGCGGACCTCCGGCACTGCCATGTTCCACGACGTGGCCGCCCAAGCTGGTGCCCCCTCGCCGAGCACCCACTCCGGGTGGCGCTTGCGGAACTCCGTGAGATGGGGTCGCTCCGTCGCTGCCATCTCCTCCGGTCGCAGCGGCTTGGCCCGGCGCTCGGCATCGGACCAGAAGTGGTTGTCGTTCATGCGCACCGAGGCGTACACGCCGAGCCCCATCTGGTGGCCGCGGCGCACGAGCTGGCCATACAGATCGACGTCGGCATCGAACATCGCCCGCAGGCTCTCCGCCCGGCGCATGTCGCGGACGGATAAGTACCGGCGGCCCTCTGCCTCGCCGATCATCGGCAGCCGGTCCGAGGGCCAGTGTGCCTCCTCGACGCCCACACACCACGATAGGGCACCGACTTGGGTCCCCGCTAGGGGCCCGTAGATCCGCTCCAGCAGATCCTCGACGGACATCGGGAACTCGGCGTGCTTCAGATAGCCGCCGTCGTTGTTGAAGATGATCCCGTAGTCGGGCGCTGGTGGGCGCTGGCTCACGCTGAGGTCTCAGCCGCTCGGGGCGTATAGTGACCGACTCATCGCACCGGCTCCGCGTCGATAGTTCCCAGGGGCACTTCAAGCAGGTCCTGTCCGAGGATCACCTGCCCGTCGAACACCTCTCCCACTTCGTGCAGCACGCGCTCCTGCACGCCGGGCGTCTCCAGCTGCTCGGTCAGATGAACGAGTACCAACGTCTTCACGCCGGCGTCCCGCGCCGTGGCCGCGGCATCGAGGTGGCCGGAGCAGCTATTGGTCAGGCGTTCGTCGGTGACTGCGCCGTTGATAAAGTGGCACATGTGCAGCAGGACGTCCGCGCCTCTCGCCAGCTCGGTGAGGCGGTCCACTGGTGCCGTGTCGCCGCCGAACACGATGGTACTGTCGGGTGTGGTCAGGCGGTAGGCTAGGCAGGTGAGTTGCGGCTGCACGTGTACCACCTCGGCCACGTCGACTTGCCAGCCGTCGGTCTCGATCCGGTCTCCGTGCCCGACTTCGCGCACTTGGGGGTTGGGTTTCTCCCGTGGCATCACGCCGCCGCGCGCCTCGTACACGAAGTGGCTGCCTGGGTGCTCGGTACGAGCCGTTAGGTCCGGGCCGAAGGTGCCATCGGCGGAGAACAACTGGTGCGACATGTGCGCCGTGGGTGCCGGGCCGTACACCCGCAGTTCCGGGATCTGGCCGACGCCTTGGAGGTAGGCGAAGTCAACGCAGTGGTCGTAGTGCAGGTGGGTCAGGAATAGGTGGTCGATTGAGGGCAAGGCGAGGCCGGCTTCGAGCATGCGTCGCACCGAGCCCGGGCCGCAGTCGAAGACTAGGGTCTCGTCCCCCGTCTGGACGAGATAGCTGGAGCCGCCGCGGTGCGCCAGCGGGGCGGGCGTGCCGGTGCAGAGGAGTTGGAGTCGCGTCATCACTCTCCTCACTCGCCCGTCCTCGGCGGCCAGGTGACAAAGTACTCGGGTGCCCAGCGTCTGGCGAGGTGGTAGTTGCGTTTGTGATAGGACCCGGCGGGTGGTGCCTTCTCGGCTTCGATCCAAGCTTCGGCACCAGCTAGCTGGGGAAACTCTAAGATTCCGAGGAACTCGCCTTCGGTGTTGGTCCCGAGGAGGCGGAAGACCTCCCCGTGGATGAGGTCGTGCTCTCGGGCTACCTCTTGCAGTCTTTGCTGGCGATCCTCGTCGCCGCGCGTCTGCGGGTCAACTTGGTCGGAGCCGCGACGCCAGCCGCCGAAGGCGAGCACGACGATTGAGGATGGATCGACGGTCAGGGGTGGGATTACGTGCGGGTCCACGTCGGGGGCTACGGGGGGCTCGGGCTTGCGGGGTAGCCAGGCGAGGCTCTCTGGTTGCCAGCGGCGGGCGAGGGAGTAGTCGTAGAAGCCGTAGTGGCCGTACGGAGGTTCTGTCTCAGCCGCCATCCAGGCCTCGGCACCGGCTAGGTCTGGGAATTCGATAGTCCAGAATCGCTCCCAACTGTTTTGGGGTGCTAGCAGGCGGTACCCGTGTATGCCGATCAGGCCGTGGTGCTCAGAGACGGACAGCATCAGGTCCACGTGCTGGCGCTCGTAGTCGCGCCGCTGCGCGTCGTCGAGTTGATGCCACTGAGGCAAGCGTCCGCCCCGGAATAGAATGACGACGCTGTCGCCCTGAGATGAGCTAGTCATGCAAACCCTCCTGTTGGATTGCCTCGTCCGATAATCTCACGACGGAATGAGGTGATGAAGCTACGACAACTCGCCGATCAGCCTGCGGATGTTGGCGTAGTTCGTCTGCATGGCTTCGAGCCGCGAGCCGCTTGCTGGCAGGAAATGGGTGGCGATCGACAGGACGACGTCGCAGCGGTTGTCGCACAGGTTGCGCAGGATCGTTGGGTAATCGACGTCTCCGTCGCCGATGGGCGTGTACTCGAATTCGAGCTTTGAGCCGTTTATGGTGCGCAGGTCCTTGGCGTGAACGCCGTGCAGGTAGGGGCGCAGGTTTTCGAAACCCGCGGTGGCATTGTCGATTTCGCCGCAGTTGTAGTTGTCCGCTGGACACCAAAGCACCTTGAACCGCCGCGAGCCTACGGCTTCGACGATGCGGCGGAAGTTGCGGCTGGTGTTGCCGTAATTCCACTGCATCATCAGGAAGGCGATATCGACGTCGTATTTTTCGGCGAGGTCGGCGAACATGGAGAATGCTTCGACGAGCTTTTCCATGTCGCCGTCGGAGATGATGCCGCCGCGCGTTGCCCAGCGCATCGGCCAGGTTGGCTTGCCACCGGTGTACTCGGCCGGCCAAGCGAAGCTGCTGCAGCCGACTGCGTCGATTCCCAAGCGGGCTGAAACTTCCATCGACCGTTCCAGCTTGGTGAAGTGATCCTTGAATTGGGCGTGCTCCAGCATTTTGCCCGGCTCGAGCTCGGCGAGATGCACTGTCTTGAACAACCCAGCGCCGTCGAGCAGGAAAAACTCGAGACCGTGCGCGGCGACTTGTGCGGCGGCTTGGTCTATCTCAGCGTCGGCAAGCTCGTAGAGGCTGCGATTGTTGGAGTGGGTGCCGCACCAGACGTAGTGCGCGCCGAGGTCGCGCGCTGTGGCCAGCGATTGCTCGAAGGGCTGCTGTAGCTCGCCGAGGTAAATCCCCATCTTGAATTCGTATTGGTCGCTCATGATTTTCCTATCCCCGCGATGGCTCGAGCATCTCGGCCCGCGCCTTTGCGGCTAGTTCTTTGAGGTGGCCGTCGTTGGCCATGCGTTGTTCGAGATGCACCATGCGGCGTTCGCTCGCCGTGGCGAGCATGGTCTCGCCGTACGCGCGCTCGGCCCAGAAGCGGGCCAGCCCGGCGATATCTTGTTTGACGAGGTCGATCTGATCGTCGGGTACGCGCACCATGCAGTTGATGGTGAACATGCGGCGGCGGCCATCGCCCCCGAAGGCCGCGTGTTTTAGGTTGTGCTGGAAGACGACGACGTCTCCGGGGACGATCTCGAGCGCGACGGCTGGGACTTGGTCGCCGGAGATGCCCCATTGCTCCTGCGATTGCCGCGCGTTCGCTTCGAGCGTCTCGGCGTACTGATCGTCTCGGCGGTGGCTGCCTGGGATCACGCGCAGGCAGCCGGTGTCGCGGGTCAGGTGGTCGAGGTAGAAGGCGATCTTGACGTGGCGTATTTCCTTTTGGTAGCCGTCGGAGTGCCACTGGGTGTCGCCGGCGTAGTAGTTGCCGTCGGAACTGCTGTAATTGAAGTCGTCGCCGAGCAGGCTGGCGAGCAAGCCTTCGATGCGCGGATCGTCGAGCAGGGCGCAGAGGCGCTCGTGTTGATCGATGAAGGGCACGATGCAGGAGCGGCGTTCGCCGTCGTGTGGCTGGCCGTCGTGGCCCCCGCCGCGCTCGGCCCAGACCTGCTCGAAGGCGTCGATGATCTCGTCGATGCAGTCGGCCATCAAGCCCGGCAGGGCGAGGTAGCCGAAGGTGTCGAAGAAGTTGAGTTGCTGTTGGTTGAGGCGGATCATGGCGGTTCTCCTGGAGAGCTTGACGGAGGGTGGGGGAGGCGATACATTGGCGGCGCTTTGGACGCCATGTTCAATCTAATAAGGCATCTGTCCTTACTCAATGGCTGTATAAATGCCTCTCGCTGATTGAGGATACTGACAGACGTAGAGGGTAGCGATGAAAATTGTTGACGTAGGTGCTGTGCTGCTGCAACCCATGCCGTGGGTGCTGGTGAAGGTGCGCACCGACGAGGGGATCACTGGCATTGGCGAGGCATATCACGGGGCTGGCGTCCACCACATTGCCGTGGACGAGCGCCTCACCCAACGCGCCCTCATCGGCCAAGATCCGCGCAACGTCGATAAGCTCTTCCGCGATATGAAAAGCTCGATGTCGGCGTCGGGGTACTATCAAGGCGCGGTGATGAGCGCGATTAGCGGCATTGAGATGGCGCTGTGGGATATTGCCGGGCAGGCGATTGGCGTGCCGATCTGGCAATTGTTGGGCGGCGCGTACCGGGACTCGATTCGCGTGTACAACGACTGTCACGCTGGCGACGAGGACGACAATCCCGAATCTTGGGTAGCCAAGGCCAAGGAAGTGGAAGCGCGCGGCTTTGACGCCATCAAGTTCGACATCGACCCGCG
>JAGWBY010000067.1:43607-59288 GCA_021295675.1 Candidatus Latescibacterota bacterium
TCACGGCGCTCCGCGAGGCGCTGCATCCCAACACGGATTTGCTCATCGACGCCCACTGGGCGTACGCTCCGCACGACATTCTCAAGGTTGCCTATGCCTTTGAAGCGCTGAATTTGATGTGGTTGGAAGATCCGATTCCGGCTGAAAACGTCGCCGCGCTCAAGGAAGTGAAGAACGCGACGCGCACGCCGATCTGCACCGGCGAAAACCTGTACACGCGACACGGGTTCCGCGAGCTGGTCGAGACGCAGGCGACGGATATCATCTCGCCCGATCTGGCCAAGGCTGGCGGCCTGTCCGAGGGACGGCGCATCGCCGATCTGGCCGACATTTACTACATCCCGATTTCACCGCACAACATTTGTGGTCCGATCGGTACCGTGGCCATGTGCCATATGTGCGCTGCTTCGCCCAACTTTCAGGTGTTGGAGTTTCACCACCTCGACAACGAGTTGTGGAACAGCCTCACGGTGGAGCGCGACCTGATCGTCAATGGGCATATTCCCTTGCCGCAGGCTCCGGGGCTTGGAGTTGCGCTCGACGAGGAAGTGGCTCGCGGTGCGGCGCGCGAGGACCTCGGTTTCTTCGACGCGGAGTCGAGCTAACTTGTCGCTCAACTACGTCTTTCGCCGCTTCGGGGTGTTCCTGCTGATCGTGTGGGCGGGGGCTACCATTAACTTCTTGATGCCTCGGCTGGCTCCGGTGAATCCCATCCGCGAGCGTTTGTTGCAGGCGGTTTCCTTTGGCGGCGCGGGCAAGACCGACATGGAGGCGGTGGTGGCCACGTACGAGGCACGCTTCGGTCTGGATCAGCCGCTGTGGAAGCAGTACTTGCGCTACTTAGGCGATGTGGCGCGCCTCGACTTTGGGGTTTCCATTGCCAACTTTCCGAGCCGCGCTTCTGACATCATTATGCGCGCCTTGCCGTGGACGCTTGGGCTGTTGACGACGGCGACGCTGATCGCCTTTGCCCTCGGCACGGTGCTCGGCGCGCTGCTGGCTTGGCCGCGATCACCCGGTGCCCTGCACTACTTTGCCGCGCCGTTCTTGGCGCTGTCGGCGATTCCCTATTACTTGCTCGGACTAGTTCTCGTGTTCTTGCTGGGCTTCACTCTGCGCGCCTTTCCGCTCGGCGGCGGTTTTACCTTGGGGACGCTGCCGGGGCCGACGTTGGCCTTTGCCATTGACGTGATTTATCACTCCATCGTCCCCGCCCTGTCGATTGTGCTGTCGTCGGTGGGGTTTTGGGCTTTGTCGATGCGCGGAGGACTACGTCAATTACGCCGAGGCACGGGGTCTGAAGAGCCGCGAGATTTTCTTCCGCTATGCCCTGCGCAACGCGCTGTTGCCGCAGACCACGGCCTTGGCACTGGCTATGGGCTACGTGGTGTCCGGGGCGGTGCTGGTGGAGGTGGTGTTTGCTTATCCGGGTGTGGGCACGGTGCTGTATCGCGCTGTGCAGACCTTTGACTACTTCGTCATCTACGGCGTCGTGCTCATGGTCATCCTCGCTATCGCTCTGGTGACGTTGATTCTCGATTTGGTTTACCCGCTTCTCGATCCGCGCATTGCCTACCGCCGATGACGCTCTCGCCGATCTCCGCAGCGGCGCGCCGCCATCCCCAGCTTACGGCTGGTTTAATCGTCGTCTTTGTCGTGCTCGCCTTTGGTCCGGTGGGGACCCTGTTCGTCGATACGGATTTGGCTCGCGTCGGTGCGGCTGAGCCGAATCTGTCGCCGTCGTCGGAGCACCTGCTAGGCACTGATGCGGCGGGGCGGGATTTGCTTGCGGTGATGGTGACGGGTACGCCGCTTACGCTTAGGATCGGCTTCCTCGCTGGTGCCGTGGGACTTGGTATCGGCATCATCCTCGGCTTCTTAGCTGGGTACTTTGGCGGTTTGATCGATACCTTGATTCGGGGGGCGGCCGACGTGCTGTTGACTGTGCCCGGCCTGCTGTTCTTAGTGGTGCTGGCGACCTCGCTGCGCACGGCTGTCACGGTCGATATGATGGCTCTCGTAGTGGCCTCGCTGGCGTGGATGCTGCCGACGCGTACGATCCGCTCACAGGTGTTGTCGATGCGCGAGCGCGCGTACGTGCAGGTGGCGCGGCTCTCCGGCATGAGGGACTTGGAAATCATCGCCCGCGAGTTGCTGCCGAATTTGCTGCCCTATCTGGCGGCTAGCTTTGTCAGTGCCGTGGGTGCGGCGGTGCTGGCTTCGATTGGTTTAGAGGCGCTGGGCTTGGGGCCGCAGAATGAGCCTACGCTTGGGATGACCATTTACTGGGCTTTGTACTACACTTCGCTGCTGAGAGGGATGTGGTGGTGGTGGGCACCGCCGATTTTGATGATCGTGCTGATTTTCATCGGCTTGTTTCTCGTCTCCATGGGGTTGGATCGCATCGCCAATCCGCGCATATGGAAGGTCTCGTCGTGAGCCGCGTGGTGCTGCGGGTGCAGGACTTGCGCGTTCACTACCACACGCCGAGGGGACCGGTGCGCGCCGTAGAGGGCGTCGGCTTTGAGTTGCGGGCGGGAGAGCGGCTGGGGTTGGTGGGCGAGTCTGGCTCGGGCAAATCGACGACGGCCATGGCTCTGATGCAGCTAATCCGGCCGCCTGGGCGGATTGAGGGGGGGCGGGTTGAACTTGACGAATTGGAGTTGTTGTCGCTGGCTGAGGAAGAGATGCGGAGCGTGCGTTTTTCGCGGATCTCTTTGATCCCCCAAGGCGTGATGAACTCGCTCAACCCGGTGATGCGCGTGGGCGCGCAGATCGCCGACACGATTGAGGCGCACGAGGAGCGGCCGGACCGCGAGGCCCTGCAGGAACGGGTGAAGAGTCTGCTGGCGCTGGTTGAATTGGACCCGGCGACGGCGCGCATGTACCCTCACGAACTCAGCGGCGGCATGAAGCAGCGCGTGGGCATGGCCATTGCCGTGGCCTTGCGTCCACAGGTGATTATCGCCGACGAACCGACTAGCGCCTTGGACGTGGTCGTGCAGAAGCGGGTGATGGACACTTTGTTCCGCGTGCAGGAGGAACTCGACGCCGCGGTGATTTTGGTGGGCCACGATATGGGGCTGATGGCTCAATGCGTGGACCGCATCGGCGTGATGTACGCCGGCCGGCTGGTCGAACTGGGACCGGTGCAGAGCCTGCTCGAAGAGCCGCTGCATCCGTACACGCGTCTGCTGGTAGAAAGTCTGCCGTCGCTGGAACGCAAGGGCGTGTTTCGCGGCATTCCCGGACTGCCGCCTTCACTGCTGGAGCCGCCGCCGGGGTGTCCCTTTCATCCGCGCTGTCCGCAGGTGATGGATAGCTGTTCGGATCGCGTGCCGGAGTTGGAAGAGGTAGCTGCTGAGCGCCGAGCGGCCTGTCATCTGCATACAGAGGTCTCGTGAACACGCCACTGTTAGAAGCGCGGGGAGCCAGCCGAACCTTTGGCGGCGGCGTGTTCGACCGGCAGCAGTTCGTCGCGGTCGCCGACGCCTCGCTGGTGATCCCGGAGGACGAGCCCGTGGTGGTGGCCATTGCCGGGGAAAGCGGGAGCGGCAAGACTACCCTAGCGCGTCTGCTGCTGGGGATCCTGCCGCCGACTGGCGGATCGGTGCGCTACCAAGGCACGGAATTGAGCGATCTCGATGCCAAGGCGCGCCAAACCTTCCGCCGGCAGGTACAGGCCGTGTTTCAGGATCCCTTTGAGGTGTTCAATCCGTTCTACCGGGTGGACCACACTCTGACGGTGCCGATTGCCAAGTTCTTCCCTGAGCTGTCGCGTAGCGAGCGGCGGCAGCGGATTGAGGAGGGGCTGCAAGCGGTCGGTCTGCGCCCGGAGGAGACCCTCGGGCGTTATCCCCATCAGCTAAGCGGCGGTCAGCGCCAGCGCATCATGGTAGCGCGGGCCTTGCTGCTCGACCCGCGCGTGATCGTGGCCGACGAGCCGGTGTCGATGGTAGATGCCTCGTTGCGCGCTACCATCTTGGAGACCTTGTCTCGCATCCATCGGGAGCGCGGCATCAGTCTGGTGTACATCACGCACGACCTGACTACGGCGTACCAACTGAGCCACACCATTCTCGTCATGTATCAAGGTGCGGTGGTTGAGGTGGGAGATGTGGAGCAGGTTATCAAGGCACCGAAACATCCCTATACGCAATTACTGGTGAGTTCCATTCCGCTGCCGGATGCGAAAAGTCGCTGGGGAGAAGGCGCTGTTGAGGTTGCGTCTAGCGGGCCGACAGTGGAGGACGCAGAGATTCCAAGTGCCACCGGCGGCTGCGCCTTTGCCGAGCGTTGTCCTCAAGTCATGCCTCGCTGTCGGCAACAGCGTCCGCCGCTGGTGCAGACTGATGCCGGTCGCGCTGCAGCTTGCTATCTCTACGAGGACGCCGCAGTGCTGTCGGAAGAGCAGGTCGCCGGTTTGTCCTATGGAGGAGGGTGAAGGATGTGGCGGGCGGGTTGGACGCATCTGTACCAACGAACTCCGTCCGTAGGGGCAACCGGCCGGTCTCCCCTCAATCAGTTCGAGCGCAGGAAGGAGTCTGATGGACGTCTTTGCGTTCCGTAAGGAGCTTATTTCAGAATACGAACGCTTCTCGCGAAGCTTCATCAGTATTCAGGCGGCAGACATTCGCCAAGTTGTTGATGAGGCTTACGACAGTGGCCGTTTCTGGCCCGCTCCCCTCATTCAGTTGAACCCAAATTTCGTGCCGGGTGGGTTTATTGAAGAGTTTGTGGCAAACGGCA
Organism: Candidatus Latescibacterota bacterium; assembly: GCA_021295675.1. The sequence goes on from JAGWBY010000067.1 coordinate 48,357, forward strand.
TCCTCGATGCGGAATGTGCGAGGATCTTTCGCATCAAGAACCCAACCGACTCCCTAGACCGACCTCCCGACATCCTCCTGACGAACTACGTCATGCTTGAGCTGCTCATGACGCGGTTCGTAGAGACTGATAAAGCGGTGCGGCAACACGCCGCTGGGCTGCGGTTTCTGGTTTTGGACGAGTTGCACACCTACCGGGGGCGGCAGGGGGCTCACACCCACTCGTTAAACCTAGCGAAACGAGCTAATTATTGTGGAGATGCCCCATGACGCCGGACCAAATCACAGCACTAGCCGCAACTGGCGAATCCGAGGTGTTAGAGTTCAAGAGCACGACCGGGACGCGCCGAGAGGCACTCAGAACCGTGTGTGCTATGCTCAACCAACGCGGCGGGCACGTTCTGTTTGGTGTCGCGCCGACGGGAAATGTGGTTGGCCAGCAGGTGAGCGAGCGGACGATTGAGGAGGTGAGTGCTGAGATTCAACAGATTGATCCGCCAGCCTTTCCTCCCGTCGAACGGGTTCCCATAGCGGGAGACCGCGAGGTGATCGTGATAAGCGCAACTCAGGGACCTGCGAGACCGTACGTTTATCGGGGTACGGCCTATCGCCGGATTGGCAATACCACTGTAACAATGTCGGCCGATGAGTACAAGCGGATGCTCTTTGAGCGCATGCACAGCGAGCAACGCTGGGAGAATCAGCCGGCCACTGAGTGGTCAATCGAAGACCTCGACGTGGGGGAGATTCAACGTACGGTTGCCGAGGCGATTCGGCGCGGTCGATTGGAAGACCCCGGGACTAGAGAACCGACCGAGTTGCTGCGTGGGTTGGGGCTTTTTCGGCACGGGGTCTTGTTGCGTGCGGCGGCAGTACTGTTTGGCAGTGCCGAGTGCCTCGAATTTGAGATGCCGCAGTGTTTGCTCCGCGTCGCTCGCTTCCGGGGCCTCGATCGCACGGAGTTTCTCGACAATCGGCAGTTCCACGGCAATGCCTTTGTGCTCTTGGCGAGTGCAGAACGCTTTCTGCGCGATACTTTGCCAATCGCCGGACGCTTTGAAGTGGATCGCTTCGAGCGAATCGACGAACCGCTCTATCCGCCCCTCGCACTGCGCGAGTCGCTGGCGAACGCGCTGTGCCATCGCGATTACGCAATTGGCGGCGGTTCCGTAGGCGTGGCCGTGTACGATGATCGCTTGGAGGTGACTTCTTCTGGTACGCTGCATTTTGGGCTGACCCCAGAGAAGCTGTTCGCGCCGCACGAATCGCTGCCTTGGAACCCGCTGATCGCCCGCACTTTTTATCGCCGAGGTATTATTGAAGAATGGGGGCGCGGGACGCTCAAGATGGCGGAATTGACGACTGCCGCCGGGTTGCCGCGTCCCGAAATTGAGGATGCCGGTGGGTGCGTGACGATACGCTTCCGACATGGGCACTATGTACCATCCGAAAAGGACGAAAGAGGTTTAACCAGACAGCAACAAGCAATTCTCGCCCTGCTGGATCGGTCAGACGAGGGTTTGGCATTGCGCGAGATTCGCGCTCGGTTGGAACCGCAGGCCAGTGAACGGCAGGTGAGATGGGCTTTAGCGGTGTTGAGGAAACAGGGGCTGGCCGTGTCCACCGGCCGCGGTCGTGTGGCGCGGTGGACACGCGTACGAGGCCGATAGGCTGTATTGCCGATTCCTATCGGTGTCTTATTAATGTCTTATTAATGTCTTATTAATGTCTTATTGGGTCTATTGAGGGGCTATGGCACGGACGCGAAAAGATCACGGATTTACCGTACTCAGAATCGAAGGCGGCATTTTGCCTCCTGAGTTCCTCCAGAGCATCGCCTCACTGGAGGCACCCAGACAGACCGGCACCGCCTATAGCCTCTCTAAGTCCCTCGTGCTCAAGGAGGAACTGGCCCGCTACTGGCTCATTGCCAACGATCTGTACACCAGTTATTCCGAACGCCGGCCGCGCCGCGAACTCAGCGCAGATCAGGTCGGCGTGGGCGAATGCTACGAAAAGGCGCGGGGAGTCGCTTCCGCCCTCGTTTTGGCCAACATGAACAGCCTCCCTCTCGACTGGATTGTCCGTTTCTCGGTTGGGGGCGTCAACATGAACTTCTTCATCGTCAAACAACTCCCCGTCCTGCCACCCGAGACCTATCTTGAAGAGGCACTTTCCGGCCTCAGATACGTCGAACTCATTGTCCCCCGCGTCTTAGAGCTAACGTACACCGCCCACGACCTCGAAGGTTTTGTCCGCGATTTAGGCTACGACGGCCCGCCTTTTTCCTACGACGACGACCGCCGCCATTGCCTCAAGTGCGAACTGGACGCCATCTTCGCGCACCTATACCAGCTAGACCGCTGCGAGCTCGAATGGATTCTCGACGCGCCCGAGCCGAGCGCTTCCTTCCCAGCCCTCAAACGCAACGAGATGCAGGAATTCGGCGAATATCGCACCCAACGTTATGTCCTCCACGCCTATGACCAACTGGCCCGCGGCGAGCTCCCAGACCTGACGAAAAGCGACGAGGTTTAATGCTGATTTCTTCCGCAGGGGCGACCGGCCGGTCGCCCCTACATCGCCTGCTGGTTGGGTCGCCCCTACATGCCATCATCGCGGCGTGTGCAATTTTAGCTGGCTGCGGGCCGGCGGTAGTGCTGGACGATGTCCCTCGGGACCGCACCATGATCTTGATGAACGGCGGGCCGAACCAGTATTCCCTATTCGACAATCAGAATCCCTACATCCCCGGCTCCGATCAGGGATTCCATATGGGCACGCTGCCAGCGGTGTTTGAGCCGCTGATTATGTACAATGTGCTCACTGGGGAATACGAGAACTGGCTGGCTGAGAGTTGGGAGTACGACGACAGCTTTACTGTGCTCACCGTGAAGATCCGCGAGGGCATTGAATGGGCGGACGGCGTCCCGTTCACGGCGCGCGACGTGGCCTTCACTTTCGATATGCTGCGCGATCACGCCTCGTCCATGGTGCATCTGGCCGACCTGCCCGAGTTTTTCGACTCCATCGAGGTCGTTGACGATCACACCGTGCGGCTGGTGCTGAAAAAGGCGGGGCCGGCTTTTTGGGCGACTACGCTGAGCAGCAACCACGGCATTTTCGTTTTACCCGAGCACATCTGGAAAGACCAGGATCCTTTAGAGTTTACCTTTCACGACATTGAAGGTGGCTTGCCTTTGGGCACAGGTCCCTACCGCTTAGTCTATGCTTCGCCATACCAGAAGATCTACGATTTGCGCCAAGACTGGTGGGGGGCTAAGAAGGGGTTTAAGCGGCTGCCGAGAATCCAGCGAATTATCTACGTGCCGCAGCAGGAGGAGAGCCAAGCCGCGCAACTGCTGCTGACCGATCAGCTCGACATGGCACCCATCATGCAGGTGCTCACCCTTGAAAGTGTATTAGAGCGCAATGGACGGGTTGTGACCTTCGCCGATCGGCAGCCGCCCTATGGTTACTTGGACTGGTGTCCGATTGACCTCAACATGAACTGCTCGGAGCCGCCGTTTGACGATCCGCAGATTCGCCGGGCGATCAGCATGGCCATCGATCGGGAAAAACTCGTCCAGCTAGCCGAGTCGGGGGCGGGCGTGGTCGCGCTGCATCCCTTCACGCCCTACGAATGGTTCGCGCCTTTTGACGAGGTTCTGCAGGAGATTCTCGCGCGGCACGGGTACGACACCAAGCCGCATCTGGAAGAAGTGGATCGGATAATGGAGGGGAAAGGCTATCGCAAGGACGAGGAGGGCTTGTGGGTCAACCCGGAGGACGAGCGCGTCGAGATCGCCATGTACGTGCCGCAGTGGCTGCGGGCTTACGGTCCGCCGCTGACGCAACAACTACGCGACGCTGGTTTTGATGCGAATTTTGACACCTCGCCCGGTTTGACCTCGCTCGTGCAGACGGGGGAGCAGACGGTTTCCTTGGGCTGCAAGGGGCCTAGCGGAGTGCGCGGCATGGATCCCTATCTGATGCTGTCCTATTACACCTCGCAGTACTTTCGGCCCACGGGGCAGCCGGCACCGCTGTGGTCAACCATTTCGCGCTGGCGCAACGAGGAGTTCGACCGCATTGTCGAGCGCATCGCGCCTCTACAGGTTGGCGATGAGGAACTGTTGGAGTTGTTCAGCGAGGCCATGGAAATTTGGGTGGAGGAGCTGCCCGACATTTTCCTAGCGCAGCTCATCATCCGCTATCCTTGCAACACTACCCGCTGGACTGGCTGGCCGAGTCAGCAAGATCCCTACGGCTTCCCGCACTCTTGGCAGTGGGAGCTGTTGAAGACCTTTATCCGGCTGGAGCCGGCGCAGGCCGTCGGTAGCGGGGTAATGGCTCGGAACGAGGGGTAAGCTATGGACTCGAGTACTCATACTAAGGTCCTCCGAGACGCGATCGAGGGCGGCGATGTCCGCCTGTTGCTAAACGGCGAGTGGGAGTTTGCCGAGGGTCCCGATGGCGATCCGCCGACCGACGGCTGGGAGCGCGTGCGCGTGCCGCATCGCTCGCGCGAGTTTGAAGACGAGCCGCCCGAGTCTGGTTGGTACCGCACAGAGCTGCGCCTGCCGGAAGGCTGGGATGCGGCCGGGCGCATCGTGCTCGACTTGGGAAGGGTCCGACACTTTGGGCGCGCTTATCTCGATGGCGAGGTGATCGGCGAGCACTACGGTATGCGCTTGCCTTGGCGCATTGAGCTGACTGCTAGCATCCGTCCGGGGCGCGATCATCGGCTCGACGTGTTTACTCACAACTGTAGCGGCCGCTATGCGCATCCCGACGTCTCGCAGTTGAGCGAAGAGGCGGAAAAAGCCCTCGATACTCGCTTCTGGTACACGAGCGCCGCTACCGTGGGTATGGAGTCGGATGTGTGGCTGAGCTGGGAGTCGCGGGTCCGGGTCGAAGATGTGCAGATCGTCACGTCGGTGCGGGAGCGCGAAATCCGCGTCGGGTTGATCGGAAGCGTTCCACGGCGACATTCGCCTGCAGGTGCGCCGCGCAGGTGAGACCGAGTTGGAACTCGCAGGCTGCGAGCTCGATTTGGCACCGGGGGAGAGCCGTCGTATAGAGACCGCAGCGCCTTGGCACGATGCCGTGCTGTGGGGACGTCCGCCGTACGGCGAATCGGTTCTGTACTTCCTCGAAAGTTCGCTGCACTCGGCAGGTCGCGCTGTGCATACTGCTGTGACTCGCTTCGGCTTCCGCGAGATCTGGGCCGAAGGGGATCGCTTGTTGCTCAACGGCATCCAGCTAATGCCTTGGGGCGACCACACGGTGCCGTACGTGTACGAGCGCCAGTGGCTGACGCGGAAGCCAATGTCAGCATTGTCGAGCACCACCGCTACGACCCGCCGCCGGTGTTTTACGACGTGGCCGATGAGTTGGGCGTGTTCGTGGTGGGGGCCAACTTCTGCGTTGGTACGGGACAGGTGTACACGCCGGAGATGGATGCCGGGGAAAAGGCGCTGGTAAGGGAGTACCAGCTAGCGGTGGCCGACTACTGGATCCGCTCGGTCCGCAATCATCCGTCGATACTGTTTTGGGACATTACCGACGCCCGCGATCCCGAATACTGCGTGCCTCTGCTGCGCAAGGTGAAGGAACTCGACGACAGCCGCATCGCCGAAGTCACATTTGATCCGTCTGTGGCGACAGACGAGTTGATTGAGCTGATTGATTGCTACCGGCTGTTCAGCGGCTTGGAGAATATTGAGGCGAGCATTGACGAGATCCGCAGCGGCCTTCTGGTAAAACCGATCCGGGTCGGTGAGGCGGGCATCTTCGACGGGGGCTCTTGGGGAGAGCAGGAGGAGCCGCCGCTGGGGGAAGTCAATGCCGGAGCGCAATATACACGGGTTACAGACGTTTTTCCTCGCCGACATGGACTACCGAGGCTTCACCGACCACGTGCCGGGGATGTTGGCTGGACCGCTCGACGTGAAGGTCACGTGGCCGTCGCAGTCGGGAGCGGACGCCCGCATTGATCCTTTCGGTGTGGGGACACCAGCGGCGTGGGGCAAGCACCGGCTGTGTCTCAACTGGTGCGATCCGCAGCAGCCGGTCTCGCGTCCGACGGCGACGACGGCTTGGTCGCAGGAGTTGTTCCGGCGGCTCGCCGGACGGGATGTGGGGCCGCTGGCGCACGAGCGATTGCCGGAGGTGCTGGTGCGAGTGATGCGCGATGGGCAACCGGTCGCCCGCGCCTGTGTTTTGGTGACTCCGCTGGCTGGGCAAGCGGTCCTGCCCTATGCCGTGCGGGCCGATCTGGCGGGTACGGCGTGGTTTGTGTTGCCCGAAGCGGGTGCGTATCGCTTTAGCTGTCAGGGTGCAAATGTGGATGTCGAAAGTCAGCCGCAGCCGATCCGCGCGCCGGGTGGGTACGACCACGTTCAGTCGGTGACGCTGCATTTGACCTAACTGATGTTACGCACAGGCTCTAGGTATGAGATGCTTCGCTTCGCTCAGCATGACAGGTGCTGATGTCTTGCTACCCATGTCATGCTGAGCGGAGCAAACAATGCTAGCACACTGGCAAGACAATGCATAACACCAGTGACCTAAGTCTCTTAATCGGAGAATGATATGCCAGACACTCGTCCCAATATCCTGCTCATTATGACCGACCAGCAGCGCGGCGACTGCATGGGGCTCGATCCCCACAGTCCCGCGTGTCTGCAAACGCCCAACTTAGACTGGCTGGCGCGCACGGGCACGCACTTTCACCACGGCTACTCCGAATGTCCCAGTTGCATTCCCGCGCGCCGCAGCTTGATGACTGGCACGGCACCTGCGGCCAATGGGGCCGTTGGCTTCAAGAGCGCTCCGTGGCAGCCGCCGCACACCTTAGCCGGCGAGCTGTCCAAGGCAGGTTATCAGACGGAGATGATCGGCAAACTCCACTTAATCCCTCATCGCAAGCGCTACGGCTTTGACCACATGCAGTTAGCCGATGGCACCCGGGGTGCTAACAACGATTATGTCGAATGGCTGCGGCAATACCACGGTCGCAATGAGGTAGATCCCGGCATGGCCCACGGCATTTCCGCCAACGGCTGGGTCGGTCGCCCGCACCATTTGCCCGAAGAACAGATGCATACCTTCTGGTGCGTTGATCGGGCGATGGACTTTTTGCGCAAACGCGATCCTGCGGCTCCGTTTTTTCTCAATCTGTCCTTTATCGATCCCCATCCTCCGCTCACGCCACCCGCTCCTTATTACGACCGCTATATTGATCGCAGTCTGCCCGATCCATTCGTCGGCGATTGGGCACCCGCATTCGATGGCCCCGAAAAAGGTCTCAATCCCAATGGGTGGGAAATTCGTGTCAATGAACACGACATGCGCTGTTGTCGCGCCGCTTATTACGGCATGATCAATTTTATAGATGACCAGATCGGCCGCCTCATCCAGTTTACTGGGGGTCTCAACAACTGCTTAGTCATCTTCACCTCCGACCACGGCGAAATGCTGGGCGATCACAATCTCTTTCGCAAAACCTGGCCCTATGAAGCGTCGGCGCGAGTTCCGTTTTTCATGCGCGCGCCAAAAAATTGGGACTATCCCGAAGAAGTCATTGGCCAAAGTCCCGTCGGCATCCAGGACATCATGCCCACCATTCTCGCTGCGGCCGGCATCGACGTTCCCGATACCTGCACGGGCAAAAGCCTCCTGCCCGTCATGCAGGGCGATGCCGACGGCGTCAGGGAATTTCTGCACGGAGAACACGCTGGCTGTTATGCCGGCGACCACGGCAATCACTTTCTCACCGATGGGCACTACAAGTACATCTGGTATTCGCAAACGGGCCAAGAACATCTTTTCGACTTGGACGAAGACCCCCAGGAAATGCGCGATTTGTCTCGCGAGCACGACGCTGAAAATAGGATACAACCCTGGAGAGATCGCCTCAGCGAATTTCTCAAAGACCGACCGGAAGGTTTTGTGGATGGCACGCGCTTAATCCCCGGCCAACCCCACGACGCACTGCTGCCAGACTACGATCCAGAAGCGACGTATTCCTATCTATGAGCTAAGTAAGCGACCTAAGTACACGACAGTAATCCAATGGATTTTCGGCATGGGAGCTCCGAGATGCTTCGACTCCGCTTTGCTCCGCTCAGCATGACAGGTGTTGACGCCCATGTTGTCATGCTGAGCGAAGCGAAGCATCCCATACCGATTTACTGTCAAAATCCCACCCCTTATCAAACCGCCGGAGGAGATCATGACTACGTATCGCGCCGCTGTTATCGGCTTGGGCCGCATGGGCAGCACGTTTGACGATGAAATGAGCGAGGGAGGCTCCATTTTTCTGCCCTATTGCCACGCCCCCTCGTACTGCGCTTCGCCCCATACAGAACTGGTGGCTGGTGCCGATCTGCACGACGAACAACGCGCTATTTTCGGCGACCGCTGGGGCTTGGAGCAAGACCATCTCTACGGCGACTACCGCCAAATGTTGGAGCGGGAAAACCTCGATGTGGTCAGTGTCTGCACCACCGCCCGCATTCGCTCGCAGATCGTCGAGGACTGCGCCCGCGCTGGCGTCAAGGCCGTATGGGCCGAAAAGCCCATTGCGCTGACTTTGGCGGAAGCCGATGCCATGGTCGAAGCCTGCCGCCAACACGGTACGGCCTTGGCCATCAACTGCGCCCGCCGCTGGAATCCGTTCTTCAGTCAGGCCCGCAGTCTCATCGACAAAGGCGCACTGGGGCAAATCCTCCAAGTCACCGGCTATGCCCAGTGCGGCTTGTCGCACAACGGTAGCCACCTCATCGACATTGTGCGCTACATGGCAGGGGGGCAGGTCGAGTGGGTTTTTGGCGAAATGGAATCGGACGCCGTAGCCGAGGGCGAAACCGACCCGCAGGGCAACGGCTACCTAGTTTTTGACAATGGGGTTCGCGCCTTTATCCGCGCTACGCCCACCGGGGTCGCGGCTTGGGAAATCGACGTCATTGGCACGGAGGGTCGCATCCGATCCATAGCCAATTGCACGCAAATGGAGTACATCCGCACGGCTTCGGGTGGCAATAGGGGACGCGGCGTGCCCGCGTACGTGCCCTTTCCCTATCCGACGCACATCCAAGGCATGGGCCTGACCATTGTAGAGGATCTGATTCAGGCTATTGAGACGGGAGCGGATCCGCGCTGCTCGGGCGACGATGGCCGGGCCGCCCTCGAAGTGGCCATTGCCCTGCGCCAATCGCACCGCGACGGTTTGGTCCGTGTAGGTCTGCCGCTAGCGGATCGCTCGTTGGGCATTCTGTCCTCGGAGATTGCCGAGGACGATACCCCGGCGCGGGTGCGGCGATTGCAGGCTTCTTGAGTGTGCGGGTAAAGTGCATATATATGCACAAAAATATTGACTTAATCCTCAAAAAAGTGCATATATGTACGCATATTGGGCCACGAAGATGGAAACTAGGACCAATCTGATTAAAAGAAAATTGGAGAGAGAAGGTTGGTACATGGTGCGGCACGGTGGCAGCCATGACATTTACCGGCACCCTCTTATCAAGGGCATCATCACTCTGCCGAGACACAACAAGTTGTCGCCGGGTGCCGCCCGTTCTATTGCAAAGAAGGCCGGATGGCTGGATGAATAAGTGGCCAAGGAAACAAGAGAGACCATGATCCGATATCCTGCACTGATTGACGGCGAAAAAGGTGCCTACGGCGTGACCTTCCCGGACCTTCCCGGCATCGTGGCTATGGGCAAGACGATGGATGAGGCACTGATGAATGCCGAAGAAGCACTTCGCGATGGTGCGCTTGAGGCGGAGCATGATGGTGCGCTCCTTGCTGCACCGAGTGCCCTCGAAGACATCGAAACCCCCGCTGGACAAGCGCTAGTGTCCATTCCCCTGATCCGTCTGTCGGGTCGCAGCGTGCGCGCCCATTTGAACCTCGACGAAGAGGTAGCCGCCTTCATCGATTCCGAGGCGCGAAGGCGCAAAATGACCCGCACGGCCTATATCTCTTGGATGGCGCGAAGGATCGCGCAAATGGGTGGCTAAAGGCGGGGCTGGTCGCCCAAGGGTTGCAAGATACTCGTCCTCAAATTAAGGAAACAGCGGGCCAGCGGTGCGACCTGTAGCACAAGGTGCGATGCGGCTCACCCCTTTGACATGGGCAGCACGAGCCGCGAAGGATGCGCTGCCGAGTGATGCATGGTGTTGGTCGCCACGACTAGCTCGGTGTCGGCCAGGTCGTTTTTGCCGGTGTTGTGATTGCGGTCGTGGTTGGGGAAGTCGCTCGACGTGATCTCTAGGCGGATGCGGTGGCCCGGCTCAAAGCGGCAGGCCGTCGGCCCCAAGCGGATGCGGAGTTCTACCACGTCTCCGGGGGTCAGCAGCTCTTCGACGTCGAGGGAGTTGCGGTGGCGGGTGCGCACCATGCCCCGCCGGATGGGTGCTCGTCCACCAGTCGCGCGAAGAAGTCCGTGTCCGGTGCCGACGAGCTGACGAAGAGCACGGCTTCTGGATAACCGGCGATTTCCACGGCGTCGGATAACGGCTCCGAGCGGTAGCAGAGGATGTCGTCGCGCCCTTCGAGTCGGTGGCGGTCTGCCGGACCCGTGAACCACTCCCGCGTCCACAGGGTTGGGACGGGATTGTGGGGATCGTAGTTGAAGTGGTCGGCCTCGGCGGTGTGTCTGCCGTCGATCGATAGCCGACCGGAACCGCCGAATTTGGCGTTGCCGTCGCTGCTCAACAGGTACTCACAGGGTGTCGTGTCCGCTGGTGGCCAGGTGTCGGCCGAGCGCCATTGACCCTGCCGTCCGGCCATTGAGAAGTAACGCACTGCTGGCTCGCGGTTGACGCCGTTGTCGATTCTCTTGAGCCAGTGGTCGAACCAGCGGATGATTAGGTCTGGCAGGTCGAGACCGGCTTGTGGCCCGAAGTCGAATCCGGCT
>JAGWBY010000068.1 GCA_021295675.1 Candidatus Latescibacterota bacterium
CAATCGACAAGGGAATGATGATCTCACCCAACTCGTTGGGCTCGGTGGTCGTGAAGACGCGCTGGAATCGCCAGACATCCGCGGACGGAGACACCGTCGAACCTTCGCTGACAAAAACCGAGAAATCCCGGAAGGGACGTACGTCGAGGGTATCCGGAAAGACCAAGCGGATCTCCTTCAGCAGGACCAGGCGGCCCAAGTCGATGTGTAGCCACGCATTGTCGGGATCGGCACCGGTATCGGGCTGCCACCACGTGTCGTGGTCGTTATCGAAGAGCAATCGGGCGTCGCGGTTGTTCGACTGTGCCGTCAGGCCACCGAAGACCTCGCCACTTTTTCGGGTGGGATGCGAAAACAGGGACATGTTGTCCATCGGATCGGTGTCCGTTCCGTACCACCCCAGCTCGACCTTTCCGTCTTGCCGCAACTGAATGGCCCCAGTCGGGCTCGTCCACTTCAGCCAATCGCTGCGACGACCGAAGCGAAGCTCATCGGCCGCGGCGTGACTGGACAACAGCCATGCGGCCATGGCGATGATGTACAAGCTTGTTCTTGCCATAGTCATTAAATCCCTAGTAGACGACGGGCACTGTCAGCAGTTGTTGTGCGATTTCCTTTTGGGTATTCACTTCGATCTGCAGCAGATACAGGCCTGGAGGGACTAAGTTGCGGTCATCCTGGGCCGATCGACCCCGATTCTCAGCAGCCAAGATCGCAATATAGCGTCCGGCAACATCGTACACCTTTACTGTCACATCTGCTTCATCGACGAAGAGGACGCTGAACTCGACGTGGATTTCGTCATTCACCCGGTCCCCATTCGGCGTCAAAGCCGGCTGCATGAGACGGACCCCATCGAGAACGGTCGTCCTCGCATCGCGCGAGAAGACCTGCAAACTGTTGGTGTGGACATCGTCCCGGGCATCCCCCCCGTCCACCGACTGGGGCAGGTTGGCACTGGCAGAGTCGATGACCTCCCCGGCGAAGATCGTGGAAGAGGTAAAAAGGGAGGATTCGAGATCAATGCGGACGGGAATATCATTGTCGCGTGACACCCGGTTGGAGGCAAAGGAGATGAAAAGCTCACCGTTGATGGCAATCCCATCCCCGGGCCACACGCTGTCGGGAGCTACCGCGACGAGATCCGCATCGCCCATCTTCAGCCCGTCGAAGCGAGTGCCAAAGGGGACTGTAAGCCGCACGGCATCGAAGCCCTGTGAATCGCTGGAGAAGTCCGCCGCGATGTCGAAGTATAGCTGCCGTCGCTCTCCAATGGGGAATTCCACCGGTTGCACTTCAGTTTTCTGATCCGTCGGGGCAGCATCCGCCAAGGAGACCTCGCCGACGAGCGACGAGGCGAGCAGTGGAGAAACCTCAAACTGTAGTGAATCGAGACGACCGATGGATAGCACATCGTCCGTCAGGAACGTCGCCCGGAACTGCAAATACTGGCGACCATCCGGCGATCGGTTCAACTGACCGGATGAGCGATAGGGTGAAGACCACGGTGACCAGTTGGTCTCGTCGTCGAGAACGACACTGCGCTGATTGGGATAGCGGACGGAGAGACTCTCCCGTCGGGGCAACGAGGCGCGCTGCCATTCCGACTCTGTCGCCTCCTTGTCGCGCCCGAAGTCATCTACGACGTAGTAAGCCAGCGGCGTGTCGTCAGTGCCGGAACGCGTTTCTATGAGTAGTCGGGCATCGCCTTCGGGGTCTTCGACGAGTACGTCCGCTTCCCTGTCTCGTCGCAGCGAGCGGAAGAAGTAAGTGATCTCGCCGAAGTTGACGGGCTCGTCGAGTGGAATGGCGGTGGAAACGTAGTTTACCTTGGTCGGGACGCCCTCGCCATAGACTTGGAACTCGGCCATGCTGTAGAACTGGTCCGCCAAACTCAGATCGAGTCGGATGAATCTGGCCGGCTGCGGCGGAAAGCTGACATCGACTCGGCTCTTCGTGTTGGACTTGGTTTCCTCGATGAGGGTGGCAAGCGTCCGCTTCGGGATCGGCTCGGAGCCTTCGAGTAGGAATTCTTCCGCCTCGTTCTGTATCGAAAGACGATACGCCCGCGGCGATCCTTGCTTGTTGGGAATGCCGCGCTTATCAACGCCCGATTGCCGAGGAAAAAACAGGATCCGGTTGATCGGCGTTTCCAAAACTAGATCAAAGGTCCAAACTTCTTCCTGCAGGCGCAGAATCTGGTTGAAGACTTGCACCGGCCCCTCACCGATTAGCTGACGCAGCGAGATTGCCGTCTCGGGATCGCCATCGATGACCACGGCCTCCTCGCGGCCGCGGGTCAACGCCAGCTTGGAAACCGAAGGCCTTGCCTGTTGTCTGTCCCTCCGCCCAAGATAGGCCGAATATATTGGCGAAGGCCCCGGGGCCGACCATGATGTTTTCCCATGGCCGCAACTCTCTGGGCTGCAAAGCACCCGGAGCGGTCGTATCATCGAGAGCGACGGCCTTCTGACGCACCTGTGACCACGAGAAATCCCCCGCCGCCCCACCGATCTGCACGACGCGGCGCTGACCGTAGGCCGCAACTGCTGTCGCGACTAGCAGGATCGTTGTGGTAAGCATCATTCGCGTGCGCATAAATCCTCCTCTTGCCTGCTTTCTCAGTAGGACACCGCCACGATCCGGAGGCGCTCAAACGTCTTGGTCTGCGTCTCGACGCGCAGTCGGACGATGTAGTGTCCCGGAGGCAGTTCGTGGGCCTCGGTCCACGTGGCTAAGTAGCTGCCTGCCGCCTGCTCCTCTTGCAGGAGGGTGTGAACGAGCCGACCCGAGAGATCGTGTACTGTAATGCCTACTTGCGCGGGTTCGATGAGGAATACGAGGTCGTACTGCAGCGCCAAGTCGTCGTTCCGCCCGTCTCCATTAGGCGTTACGACTCCAGCACCCAAATCGAATCGGCCGAGAGGGTCACCAAGGGAACCAAAGACGAGGACGGAATTCGTCCCGAGCAGGTTGGTGGCATCGCCGGGGGCAACCCGCTGCGGAACCGCGCCAACTGAATCTAGGAGCCAACCCTGAAACAAAGTAGTATATCGCAAAGGCGTTGCTGTGAACCTCACGAAGAGCGTGGCGTTGCTCTCTGCCGTGATCCGGCGGCTCGGGAAGAAGAGCGACATGCGCTGTCAACAACCATTTGCTCTCGGTCGTCGCCGATCAACACTGATTCCAACTGAACAGTGCCCGGCGTTGCGATGCGCAAACCATCGAATCCCTCGTCGCCGGACAACTCCGCAGTTAAGGCGTACTCCAAGGTCGCCGGCTGTCCCGTAGCGACGGTGGCCACGCCGGCCGGCGGAAAAGGATCGCCGACGAGGGCGATCTCGGCTCGCGTCCCTTGGGCGAGGGGTGGCGAGTGGGTGAACTCCAGCGCATCGATTCGGATCACGTCGGTCGCAGTGCCCTCGAAGAAAAATCTGAACTGGAAGAAGGGCCTCGGCATCGGCAAAAAATCGAGACTGATCTCGTAGGAACCCGTCGAATCGATCGTCACCGGATTCGACCACGCACTCCAGTTTTCTGCATCGTATCTCGCCGTGCGCTCGCGGTCAATGAGGTTCTGGTACGCCTCCTCTGAGATTTCCGTCTCACTGCCGGTTTCGAGATCGATTTGGAAATAGGACTCAGGCGAAGTGTCGCTACCCGCCCGCACTTGGAACACCGCCTGTACCGGATCGTCCGAAATCGCATCGGGCTCAGTGGACACACGGGTCGCGCGGACCGTTAGACGACCAAAGTTGCGCACACCCCCTCCGCCAAAGTCAATAAAATTGGAGACGTACTGAGCACGGGGCACAAACCCTCGGCCAAACACCTCAATCTCGGCAATGTCGAAGGGATTCGGTTCCAGCGTTTCCAAGCGGATATACCTGACCAACTGCCGTGGAAACTCGGCCTCCGTCCGAACCTCGTTGGAGACCTCGACCCGTGCTAGGGTTTCGTAAATCGGCCGCTCGTCCGCGCCAAAAGAGCGCCCGTCGTTGATCTTGATTTCGTAAGCCCGCAGGAAGGCGGTGCTATCTGTGGGGTTGGGGAAGAAGGCAATCCGCTCAACGGGAAACGAGGCACCTAAATCGAAGACGAAGATCCGGCCGTCCTGAGACTGGCCAGGAATCTGAAATCGCTCCCCAGTGGATGTGTTTGGCTTGCCGTCAACGAGAACGTCATTTGGCTGACCGTCGGCAACGCGCGCCCACACCCGAGCTCCGCCTTCCGGTATAAACTCGTCCGGGCCCGTTCCCACATCCGTCCAGCGAACGGCGACGACGATATTCTCGTTGGCCTTGAAGCCTGCCGGTAGCAGCGAGTCGGCCGTGACCTGCGCTCCGGCAGCCACTAGCTCCATGCTCTGCCAAGTGTCGCCGCCCTGTCCGATGCGCACGGTCTCGATCTGGCCGCCCGCATCAATGCTCAGGAGGAACGTCAGGACCAGCGGGACAGCTACACCCGCGCGTTTGGCTGTGAGGGGCACGTCAGCGTGCCGAGACGGTGGCGGGTGGCTGGTATCCCCTGAAGACCTCGCGTTGGAATCCGTAGGTCAGATTTACGGTCTCCACGGGCTCATCGGCGTAGTTGAAACGAACGGCAACGTCGTTGACATGGACGGTCAACTCGGTCACATCTGGAGGCATGGGGGGGAATACGATAAAACCTTCGTGCTCCTGGCCACTGAAGATCATCTTGTCGGCATACATGTGGAGACGCAACAGATCCTCGCGCTCGCGCATGCGCGCATAGTAATTTCCGGCCCAAGCCAACGCATACGCTCGGTAGTACTCACTGATTTCGAGAAATGTCAGGGGCTTGTAGAACCGCTCGCTAGCGGATCGCAACTCGATTCTAGATGGATCAATCTTGACCTTCGGATACGCATAGTTCTTGACCCGAAGCAGGAATACGGTAAATCGCTGGGGTGTAAATGACTCGCCTGGGGGAGTCCAATCACCGAATGTGAAAGGATTAGTAGATAGTGGTCCATCGGCCGACCTTGTGGCGAAACTGCGGTTGAGCTCCGCGTCCGTCATCGGTCGAATCGCGATATCGAGTCTCTCGAAGACATAGGCCACTGAGCCGTCGTCGTGGACCACCATGTGTTCGCCCTGCTCGGAACTAGGTCGGGGCTGGAGAGGCCCTGGGAAATAGCGCCCACAGCCTAAGGCAACCAAAATTAATAGGCAGCTACAAAGCGCTCTCAAAACAACCCCTCCGCGCAGGCTCGGATATGGGTTAGAAAAGTTAAGGAGGGAGGACGGCCCTCCCTCCTTAGACGAAAGATAGGGGCGTTTTTCTACTTACTGCATCAACGCCTTCACTGCGCCCCAGCTACTCTCCTCAACGGCAGTAGCGTACTCATCGGTGCTTAGCAAGGTAAATTCGGAGGAGAATTCCGAGCTATGCGCACCGCCGTTTTGGATGTGCGTCGTGATCTGGTGTGTTCGACCTCCACTGTCCGCCTCGTTGAGGCTCAGGGACATACCGATCGTCTGGCCGGCTTCGAAGACCCAGCGAACGCTTGCGTCGCGGCCATCCGGCATGTACGGATCGTAGGCCTCCATGCGAACTTCGTAGTTCACCGTCACGTCAGTGGCCAAGTGCCCGGCACCCGCTGGAGAGACCACAACTCGGGACCCCACTGCATCTCCGCAGGCTGGTTCCAACGCAAAAAGGACACGAGAGGGTAACCACCCGGACGAGCGTAGTGGAAGGTCCACTGCTGGTGTCCGGTGCGGAGGGCATCAGGTGCCTCATTCCACACCCCGTGGTCGGGATCCAGAATCAGCTCGAGGTCATCGTCGTGCCAACCATCGTTCAGTTCGGTGACGTCGGCGTTTAGCGTGTCATCGACGACGCGCGTAAATACGTAGAGTCGGTTGTCCGGCTCCGGTGTCCAGCCGACGTGGTGAGCGATGTCGAGGTCGCTACGCGATGGAAACTCGCCCTCGCCGATCACGTCGCACAACTGGTCATTACCGATGATGAAGTCCGAATCGAACCAACCCCAGTCGCTGCCGTCGCCGTCGGGGTTCATGGAGCCTGGATTGGGCACCTGCAGGGCAAAATAGCCGATGCCGTTGCAGTTTTCGTATGCCGCTACCGGGGCTGCGAAACCTGCCAACAGCACAGCGCCGAGGACTATTGTGCCAAGAACTGCTTTCTTGCGCATGAGATCTCCTCTCGTTCGTGTCTTCGCCTCACTCTTTGGCCGAAGGAAGACGGTAGGATTGGCGCGGAAAAATGAGCATCCACGCTACTTGTGAATCAACCTAATTATACAGGTTAGCGAATCGATAACTATATGAAAATGAAGCAAGAAGTTCAAGCCTTTTTTGACTGGTGAGTCAGCGATGTGCAAGACGCGACTACGACTATATTCACTATCATTTTATTTTAATCACTGGTGTTACGCATTGTCTTGCCAGTGTGCTAGCATTGGTAGGTATAGAGATGCTTCGACTCCGCTTTGCTCCGCTCAGTCATGCTGAGCGAAGCGAAGCATCTCATACCTAGGGCCTGTGCGTAACATCAGTTTTAATCAGAAACCACAGGAGATAGAGGGACCTATCGCATCGCGGTTCCACAGTCGTAATTGGTACGACCTATTTAAACATCCTGATCCCTACACGCGCTTGACTGCGTCTTTGCAGGGTGAGTAACTTGAATCGCCGTGGATTCGGAGCATCGACTCTCCGCGGATCAACTGCGGATCAACCTATGAATTATAATGCACAACAGCGATCCAACTGCACAGACAAAAACGAGTCGAATAGTGCATACCTATTCCGTCAGGTGCTGCGAGTCGCTTTGGTAACAGCACCCCTTCTGTCGGGCTGCAGCAACGATAAAGAACCAGCTCTTACCCTCCCTCGATTCAGCGAGGTCGCGGCCGAGTCCGGGATCGAATTCCGCCACTTCAACGGCGCGGCCGGGGCCTACCACTATCCCGAAACCCATGGCTCGGGTGCCGCATTTGCCGACTTCAACGGCGACGGTTTCCCCGATCTCTACGTGTCCTCACCGCTCATCTGCCAGCCAATGCTCTATTCGTGAATCAGACCGACGGAACCTTCGTCGATAGAGCAGCGGAAGCAGGGGTCGCCGACACCAGCTTTGGCATGGGGGTCGGCGTTGGGGACATCGACAACGATGGCCACGCGGATCTCTACGTCACCAACTGGGGTGCCAACCGACTCTACCGAAACTTAGGCAACGGCCACTTTGCAGACGTGACCGAACAGTCGGGGACCGGTGATCTGCGGGTATCGACGAGCACGGCCTTCGCCGACATCGATCTCGACAGTGATTTGGATCTGTACGTCGCCAACGACGTGCGGATTGTCGGAGATGATCTCCCGGAGTGCTACCGCGGCCTGATTCAGATCTACTGTGGCCCTGGTGCCTATCCCGGCGATTCCGGGTCTTTGTTCCGCAACGATGGCGACTTCCGCTTCACGGACATCACCGAGTCGATGGGTGTCTGGACCGAAGAAGGTCGTCAGCTAGGCGTGGGATTCGCCGACTACGATGATGACGGCGACTTTGATCTCTATGTCGCCAATGACCACGAGCCAAATTTCTTGTTCCGCAACGACGGGTCCCGATTCGCCGAGGTTGGTGTCTCCGCCGGCGTCGCAACGAGCCCCGATGGTGCCCCAGAGGCGGGCATGGGTACCGATTGGTCCGACTATGATCGCGACGGTCGCCTCGACCTAGGCGTGTGCAACTTCCAATGGGAGCCTTGCCGACTGCTGCACAATGCCGGAGCGGGTCAATTCGCAGATCACACCGCGCAGAGCGGACTGGGAGGGCCGACCTATCAAACCCTCACCTTCGGCACCGATTTTATCGACGTCAACAACGACGGATACCCCGATCTGTTCCTCGCCAACGGCCATGTCGAACCCAACATCGAGATTCTCGACAGCGCCGGGCCGCGCTATGCGCAGCACGACCAGCTCTTCCTGAACAATCGCGACGGCACATTCACCGACGTGAGCGCGGCGAGCGGTCTAACCGCGTTCTCAGCGGGCGTGGGACGAGGTTCAGCCGCGGCCGACTACGACAACGACGGCGATGTCGATCTGTTCGTGTCGAACAACAATCAGCGCCCGCACTTGCTCAGAAACGACGATGGCAACCGAGGTAACTGGATTTCAGTCGAGCTAGAAGGCACGCGGAGCAATCGCAGTGGAATCGGGACGCGCGTCACTGTATTCTCCGCTGATCTGCGGCAAGTAGCTGAGGTGCGAGGTGGCAGCAGCTACCTGTCTCACAACGATCTGCGGCTGCACTTCGGCCTCGGTCGCAGGACAGAGGTGGACCGCATCCTGATTCATTGGCCGTCAGGTGAATCGCAAACCATAGGCCCCGTACCGGCAAGGCGCTTTGTGCGAATCGTAGAAGGCGAGCCATGGACGCCACTGTGAGAGCACGTGCATGGTTTCTTGCTCTGATCGTGGCTCTCGTCGGCTGCGAAAGCCAACGCCCTGCTGCGGACGCGCCACCCACAGCGGATGAGTTGGGGCGGTTGCGGCTGACTTATGAAAAACAACTGCGCGAACGCCCCGCCGATCTCGAGACCCGGGTGTCGCTTGCCCGCGTGCTGTTCGACTTGGGCCACGTGGATCAGTCTATGGATCAGTTTCAACTGGTCCTTCGGTCGGATAGTCTGCACGTGGGGGCGTTGATGGGTCTCAGCAAAGTTTTGGCTCAGATCCGCGATCACACCACGGCGCTCTCCCTAGTGCAGCGAGCCGTCGCGGCCAAGCGCAATGCAGAGACGTTGGAGAGGCTAGCAATGGCGTGGCTCGCGGTCGGCCAACTCGACAACGCCCAGTCCACACTCGCCGAAGCGATCTCGCTCGATCCAGACCGTCCGACGCTTCACAAGCTGATGGGTGCGGTGAAGGTGGCTCAAGGCGATGTAGCGGCAGCGCAGACCTCGCTGGAGCGCGCGGTGGAATTGGCTCCCACGTCTCACGAGGCGAGCTTCGCATTAGGTGCTCTCCAGTGCGAGCGTCTAGGTCGCTGTGCAGAAAGTCTGGACCTCCTCCAGCGAGCCATCGCCTTGGCACCAGACAGCGTCAGATACGAGGTAGCAGTAGGCCGCGCCCTACTACAGGTAGGACGGATCCGCGAGGCCCTACAGGCATTCTCGACAGCAGTCAATCTCGACCCCTCTTCAGTGGAGGCGCATATCGGCCTCGGAGTGTCCCGAGCCAAACTAAAAATGTATGTCGAAGCGGCCTCCGCTCTTGGGAAGGCTCTCGAACTCGACCCGGTGCATCCCGACATCCGTCTTCAGTTAGCTTCTGTGTACCGCCATCTAGGTCGTAGTCGGGACGCCGAGGAACAGCACGCCGCCCATCGGCGAATCGAACCGCACGTAGCTGAGATCGAGCATCTGCGTGCGCTAGCCCAGCCAGGCCGCAATCCCAGCGCACACTTCAACCTCGCCCGCCTCTACGCCCGCCTCGGTCACGACGCGGGAGCCGTTAGACACCTGCGCGCCGGTTTGTCCCTCCAGCCGGACAACGCCCGCGCTTGGCAGAACCTCGGCAATGCCCACATCCGCTCGGGTCGTCCCGGCGAGGCGATTTCAGCGTACCGCCAAGCCTTGAATCTCAAGCCGGACTATGGCTTGGCGTGGTACAACTTGGGTACGGCCTATGCCACCGGCGGCTACATCGACCTAAGTCGCGAGGCGTACAAACGGGCCCTAGAATTGGCCGAGAATCCGGTAGATGTTTTTATCGCACTAGGAAACCTAGCGTTGCAACAAGGCGATGCCCATGCCGCGGCTGAGCGATACGAACAGGCGCTAGCCCAAGATCCCCATCGGCCATCGGCACAGCGGGGGCTCGTGCTCGCGTACCGGCAGGCTGGCGACTCGGCCGCGGCGGCCCAAGCCATCGCAAAATTCAGGAACAAGACATTTCCACCCTCTACGCCAGCGATGAATCGCCCATAGGATCAAATGATGGCTCGATGTAGAATTCTTCCGCTCATAATTCTGGCGCTGTCGGCGAGTTCCTCAGACGCAGACACATCGCTCGTCGTCGATCACATCGACATTCCTCAGGTCGATTACGAACCGGCGATCTACTACGACGAAGGCGACCCACTTCCCCATCTAAATTTCGCGCGCATCGACTGGGAGCGGATAGTTGCCAAGCGGCACAGACGCGTGGTGCTCGAATCCGACTATGTGCGCGTGGAGGTACTGCCGGAGATGGGACGGGTGTACTCTCTCATCGACAAGCGAACCGGCCACGACGCGCTGTGGAAAAACGACATCGTGCGCCCCGGAGGTGCGAACAACCCCTCTGGCTGGTGGCTCTGGATCGGCGGGATTGAGTACACCCTTCCGGGCTACGAGCACGGCACGACCTTCGCACTACCCTATACGTGGAAGATCCTAGAAGATCGCCCAGGACGGGTATCTATGTCGATGGCAACGACAGAGCCACTGACGGGTCTGATCCAGAGAGTAAAACTGACGGTCCATCGAGGCTCAGCGGCGCTGGAGACCCAGATCCGCATCCACAATCCAGGAGCCGACACCGTTCAGTTCGCCCACTGGGTCAATCCCATGTGGGTCCCTGGAGGCGAGAACGAGCTGACCGACAACACCGAGTTCATCATCCCCACAAAAAGCATCCTAATCGCCGACCGCTGGCAGGAAAACCTAGGACCGAGTCCACAGGTCTGGAGCGAGAGCCCGTTGCGCTACCTCCGAGGGTGGAAGGCTGGCGATATTATGGCCGACGGATTGACGGCCGGCTATTACAGCGCCTACTCCCACGACGCTGAGGAGGGCGTGGTCCGGGTCTTCGATCCCGTCCTCAACCCAGGTGTCGATGTATGGACCTACGGCTTCCATCCGACGGAGATTCCCATGGGATCCGGCCAACCCAACAAGGGCTATGTCGAGATGTGGGGTGGCACGTCGGTACTTTTCCCCGATGAGACGCAGCCACTCCCACCCGGAGGCTCGCTCGCGTGGACGGAGTGGATGTATAGCTACTGGGGAACGAGGGGGATGAGTGCGGCATCGCAGGTCGGCGCGATCCGCGGCAGCCTAGACGATGGGTCGCTGGACATCGCCCTTTCGCCCGCGCTCGAGTTGCCCAATGTGGTCATCGAAGTGTCGGTGGATGGCAAAGTGACTGTTCGAGATACTACCTCATTGACTCCGGCCAAGGTCCTACATCGATCCTACTCGATTGCAACCGAGGAACCGCTAGACGATCTCTCCGTCGAGGTGCGACAAGGTGCCCTCCAACTCCTGTGGTTTCCAGTAGGGGCGACTCTAAGAGTGGCCCCTACACATCAGGTAATAAAAAAATGACCAAGCCGAACATACTGATCTTCATGACCGACCAACAGCGGGCGTGTTCCGTGCTACCTAACAACGAGTACAAAGCAAAGACACCCGTACTTGACGAGTTCCGCGAGGAGAGCGTCACCTTCAGTCGTGCCTTCTGCCCGTCACCGCACTGCTGCCCGTCACGTGCGTCATTTATGACCGGCCTGATGCCGACCCAACACGGCGTCTGGCACAACGTGAACGTCGCCAATGCCATCACCCGTGGCTTGAAAGACCACATCCGCCCCTGGAGCGTGGACATGCGGGAAGCGGGGTACCGCATGCTCTTTTCGGGCAAGTGGCACGTCAGCAACTATCAACAGCCGCACGACTATGGCTGGGAACACGTCGCGCCGGGAAGCGCGCACCCCAGCAGACAATTGAATCGCGACGAGCAGGACGCTGCCGCCCGCGAACGCGAACTGCGCAATTTGCAACGACATGCTAGAGGCGACGGCGGCAGCGAGCGGGAACTCGGTGAGATCAGGCGCGCGGGGATGCGTCCGTACATCCACTATGGCGACAACAGCCATCCCTTCCTAGCGCAGTACTTCCGCGACGGGGAAGAAGACAACCCATTCGGCGACCGCACAGTGGTCGATGCCGCGCTAGCAAAAATGGATGCGCTAGACGGGAACGAGCCGTGGTGTCTGTATGTTGGCACCCTCGGTCCGCACGATCCGTATGTCGCACCCAAGCGTTTCCTCGATCTGTATGAAGGCATGGAGTTCCCACTACCCGACACCTTCGACGATCCGCTGGATGACAAACCGGCCCTCTACCGCCGCACCCGCGACCGCTTTGCTCAGTTGACGCGCGAGGAACACCAGGACGCGATCAAACACTACTTGGCGTTCTGCACTTATGAGGACTGGCTCTTCGGGCGGCTGATCGACAAGCTCAAAGAGCGCGGAGAGTACGAAGACGCGATCGTTCTCTATCTCTCCGACCACGGCGACTACCTAGGCGACCATGGCCTGTGGTGTAAGGGCCTGCCGTCGTTTCTAAGCTGCTACCACGTGCCGGCGATCGCGAAGGTGCCGGGTGGACAGCAGGGCGTAGTGCGCGACGAGTTCGTGTCGCTCTGTGACTTCGCGCCGACATTGCTCGAGATGGGCGCAGCGGAGAGCCAAGTGGAGTTTGCCGGTGCAAGCCTGATGCCGTTGCTCAAAGGTGAAACACCCGCCGACTGGCGCGATGCGCTCTTCTTCCAGACGAATGGGAACGAGACCTACGGCATCCAACGTTCCATTGTCACCGACAAGTGGCGATTCGTCTTCAATGGATTTGACTACGACGAGTTGTACGACTTGGAACGCGATCCCGGACAGATGCACAACCTCGCGCCCGATCCGCAATACCAGCCAGTCGTCGAGGAGATGTATCGCCGCACCTGGACGTTCGGCCTTGCACACGAGGAGCACTTGCTCAACGAATACATCATGACCGCGATGGCAGATTACGGACCGGGGCTTGTGGTCGGAAAGTCTGCCCGCTGATCTCATCCCCAGCGGAGCGCGACGATGGACAGTGGTCCCTTAGCGAGAAGTAGATGACACAAGCCCCTGTAAAGTCCGGTCACGGCGTGTCCAGGCGGGCGGTAATCCTAGGACTGCTCGGCAGCTTCATCATCGCCGCAGGCGAACCCTTCGGCGTGCTAGTACTGCGCGGCTCACCCATGGGTGCCGACTTCTCGACCGGTGCGGCGATCTTCCTCTTCCTGCCGCTTACTTTGATGCTCAACCCACTGGTCCGCCTGCTCGGCGGGCCGGCCCTGAGACGTGGCGAGCTAGTCACCATCTATATCATGATGCTTGTCGCCGCGGCCATCCCCTCCTGGGGCTTCACCCTCAACCTGATCCCCCTACTGGGCGGCTTCTTCTACTACGCCACCCCCGAAAACGAATGGGCGCAGTTAATCCAGCCGCATATCCCGCCGTGGCTGGTGCCCGATAGCCGGGACGCGGTGTGGAAGCTCTTCGAGGGCGGCACCCGCGGCGAGCCCGTCTCCTGGGGAGCTTGGGGACCGCCGCTGCTGATCTGGAGTCTATTCGCGGTCACCATCTATTTCATCACGCTTTGCCTGCTGGTCATCCTGCGCAAACAGTGGATCGAGCGCGAGAAGCTGCTCTTTCCCATGGCCGTGCTCCCCCTGGAGATGAGTGCCGAAGAACCGGATCGGAAGCTGCCGCCCTTCTTCCGCAACTACTTGATGTGGATTGGCTTTCTGATTCCCTTCCTGATCAACGGTCTGGAAGCGCTGCACAGGTACTACCCCTTCATCCCACCAATCAACCTAGACGCTTCCATCCCGATCCTACAGAACACGATCCACCTGCGCTGCTCGCCCCGCTTCGAGGTCATCGGCCTTTCCTATCTGCTGAGCCTAGACGTGGGATTCGGGGTCTGGTTTTTCGCCTTCCTCGCCCTGCTGCAGACGGGACTGGAGCGCATGCTCGGCTGGAGCATTGGTCCGGTACAGCCCTTCTCCGACCCAGCCTCACCCAGCGTCGCCCATCTGGCCCAAGGTGCTCTGTTGTTCCTAGTGTTCGCCGGCTTCTGGCACGGTCGCCATCATTTGCGGGACGTGCTGCGCAAAGCCTTCGGCAGCGCCCCGGATGTCGATGACCGTGGCGAATTGCTCTCCTACCGGACGGCTGTCTTCGGCACGCTGCTAGGCAGCCTGCTGGCACTAGGCTGGCTGTTGGCCGCGGGGCTAAACCTACTCACGGCAGCGGTTTTTCTCGCCATGTCCATGGTCATCTTCGTCGGGCTGACGCGGATCATCGCTCAGACAGGTCTAGCCTCATACCGGGCCACGGTAGCGGCCCCTGTCTTCACGGTCAATGCGCTGGGCAGTTCCCTAGTGGGAGCGCCAGGGCTGACCATTCTAGGGCTGAATTTCGCTTGGGCGGCGGACGTGCGCACCTTTGTGATGGCCTCGGCGGCGACCGGCGTGAAGCTGGCCCAGGAAACAGCACTGGAGGGACGGCGGCTGTTCTGGGCCGTGGTTGGAGCCATCCTCGTCACCCTAGCCGGCTCTGCCTGGGCCATCGTCGAACTGTCCTACCAGTACGGCGGTATCAACCTAGTCGGCTGGCAGTTCAGCGGTCTGCCCACGTTTACCGGCAACTGGATCACCCACAACCTCAACAATCCCCAACCGACCCAGTCTTGGCACATGGCCTTCACGGTCCTAGGCGCGGGGCTCATGGGCATCATGTCCTACGTTAAGAACCGCTTCGCCGGCTTCCCAATTCACCCCATCGGGATGACCTTGGGCATGACAGCACCGATGTACCATCTCTGGTTTTCGGTCTTCATCGCTTGGCTACTAAAGGCCGCCATCCTCAAGTACGGCGGTGCTCGGGTCTATACCCAGCTACGCCCCTTCTTCCTCGGCATGGTCCTAGGCGGCTTCGGCTCGGCTGGGTTCTGGCTTATGGTCGATTACTTCACCGGCATGACCGGCAATAGCTTCACCGTCTCCTGATCGTCGTCCGCTACGGCGCGTCAGAAATCATAGACGAATCTGTTCCCGACCCGAAAACGCGATCTTGATCAACAATAGGGCTGATGTCATTTTGCCGACTCGGCGGCTAAGCTTTCGTAATCTGCCTCCCTCACGATGGAAGCGATATTTGCGCTCAGGCATTATTCTCCTTACTTTCAAGTAAGAATAAACACTCAACAAGAGGATCTCAGCATGGCAATAGCAACGCTAACAAGCAAAGGGCAAGTCACAATTCCCAAAACCGTTCGCGATGCTCTGCAACTCCGCGAAGGCGATAAAGTCGATTTTATGCTTACGGAAAATGGTGAAGCACTCCTAACGCCTATGACCAAAACAGTAAAAGTAGATGAAATTTTCGGGAAGTTGTATAAATCTGACCGAGAGCCTATTTCGGTTCGCCAAATGAAGTCTGGAATTAGGCAAAAAATGAAGGTGCGTTTTAAGTGAAAGCATTAGACACAAATGTGCTTGTTCGCTTTCTCGTGCGAGATGATAAAAAACAAGCAGAAATTGTGTACAGGCTTTTTAAGAGGGCAGAAGGTAAAAACGAACCCTTTTTTGTTCCTTTGCTCGTCGTGCTTGAAAATGAAATCTCACGAGAGGAAATCCGCACGTCTCTACAGGAACTTCTCCTTATGCCTATTTTGATATTTGAGGCCCAATCTGCTCTGCAAAGAACGCTCTCGTCTGCTCAGACAAACAAAATAGATCTTGCAGATTTGTTAATTGCACATTCAGCAAAATTTTCAAATTGTGATGGTGTTCTCACTTTTGATAAAAAAGCATCTAAATTCGCGCTGTTCGAACAGTTAACGTAACCGACATTTCTACTTTACTAGCAACAAGAATGTGAGATCTACACACCGCCGTCGAAATGCTGCCTTCCAACTCTTTAATCACGTGGAGAACCTCATGTACAATCTCAACGGCAAAGTCGCCCTCGTCACTGGCGCGGGCGGCGAACACGGCAT
>JAGWBY010000069.1:0-20207 GCA_021295675.1 Candidatus Latescibacterota bacterium
CCTCCAACAGCGGCCAGAAAACCGCGCCGCTGACAACAAGGGAGTTTAGGATACATGACCCTTGTGCGTAAGTCCTATATCTTTTATTGGAAACAAATCAAGTTCTAATAACTCACAGACTAGGGTATAATTATCTTCATCATAAAATGCTCGCTCAATTTTAGACCAAGATTCTTCATCTATATCTCTAATACCTTCCGGAATAGTCGGATAGACTAGGAACAAATCATCTAAGTACGATCTTTGATTTGCATAATCTATGCTTAACTTAGTCCATCTATTCATTACTAAAACGTTCTTTGGTGAAAAAATAATCAGAAATGGAGCCAATCGAGGCGGTCCCCGTAGAGGAATACTCTATAGCTACTGACAAATCTCCTGAGACTTACCAGCCCAGCGGCATACATCAAAACTTATCGATCGGCATCTGCCGACATTCGCGGATGAAGAGTTCGGCTTCGCGGCCATAGGTGAGAAAGGGGTCGTCGAGGCTGAGGAACTTATCGTCGCCCACGCAGATGGAATCCCAATCAATTTGGTAGCGCGTCTTCTGGTCGGTCAGCGCCCTCATCACGCGGGAGCGAGCGCAAGCGCGGGTATCAGCCGGGGGATGCGTGATGGCTTGGTTGATCTGCTCGTCGCTTACTACTCGCTTGACCATCCCGCGCTCGTATAGGTCGAAATAGAGGCTCCGCGCCGTGTTGAGATTGTGGTATTCCAAATCCAAACTTTGGATCCAAGTATCCTGCCAGTCCAACCCCTCTTCTCGCATGAAGTACTCCAACAGCCATTTCTTAGCCACCCAATCGACGCGATCGACCAAGCACCCAGGATCGTGCTCTAGGGCGTCGATGACAAAGCGCCACTCGTCCAACACCCAGTCGCCCTCTTCGTCCCGGCCGCGCAGATGGCGCTCGGCCAAGTCGAGATACGCGCGCTGGATCTCCGTCGCCGTGGTGTAGCGGCCATCCTCGAGCTGCACTTCCCAGCGATAGGTCATGTCGCGCGAAATGTCGCGGATGGCTTGCACCGGGTCGAGCAGCTTGATGTCGTCGCAGATCACGCGCTCTTGCTCTTCCAAAAGCTGCAATACCAAGGCCGTGGTCCCCACCTTCAGGGCCGTGGCGTACTCCATCATGTTCGAGTCGCCCACCAGCAGGTGCAAGCGGCGGTACAGCCCCCAGTCGGCCAGCGGCTCGTCGCGCGTGTTGATGATCGCGCGACTGAACTGAATCCACTGGTAGATCTCGGTGACGATGTGGTCGGCCCGCTGCGAGAGTTGGAATCCAACGCCTTCGTCCTCGGCGTTGCCGTACTCGAAAATATCCGTGTGGCAACCCACGCGGCCGGCACCAGCGAATATCTGGCGAGTGACGAAAAAGGGCAGCATGGTCGGCAGCAACACTTGCGAAAACGGCACCTCTCGCCGCACGAGGTAGTTTTCGTGGCAGCCAAACGTAGCCCCTGTGTAGTGGTCGATATTGTTCTTGAAAAAGGCCGCGCTATCGGCCAAGCCAAGCTGGTCTAGCGCGCGCTGCACCAACCGCTCGCCGGCCCGATCGGCAGCCACTAAATCAAAAAGCCCGGTGCATTCTGGAGTGGCGTATTCGACGTGGCCCATGTCGATGTATAAGCGC
Source organism: Candidatus Latescibacterota bacterium (assembly GCA_021295675.1). The sequence continues at coordinate 1,638 of JAGWBY010000069.1, forward strand.
CCGCCGTTGAAGAGAAAGCCGCCGTTGCCAGGCGGCTCGTCGCGGCCCCGATAGTGCATATCGACAATGCCCAAGCCCTCGCGGTAGAACACGCAGTCCTTGGCCTTTATCGACACGAAATCGGGACTCAGAAAGGGATCCGAAGCCGGCGGCAGACAGCCGTACTCGGTTTCTATCCCGTAAATGCGACCTTCCATACTAGACCTCGAAGTAGGAAGCGAGTGGCTCGGCTAGTTGTTCCGCAGTGAGTAGGCGGAACTTCGACTTGGTGGCGCGGTCGCGGTCGAGTACCGCAGCTTCGACTGTCAGCCCTTGCAAACCGCCCTTAAGAAAATCGCAAACCGCCTCCGCGCTGGGAGCCTCTCCATCTCCATCGCGGGCAGCGAGGATCAACCGGCCCAATCCCCACACCTCCAACGCCGCGCCCAAGGCTTGGTCGAGGGGAAGCTCTGGACTAGTCTCTTGCAGTTGTGCCGTCATGGCCTGTGCGCTCTCTGTGTTGCCGCTGATGGCCGCTGTCCCGCCGCTCTGGGCAAAGGACCCATCGGCGTCAATGGTGAAAAAGGCATTCCCGCCACCATCCGGGTCTAGCTCGGCCATCATCACGCGGGCGACGAAGGGCGAGCGAAACAACTCGTCGAAAGCCGCCTTCATCAGCGGTCCAATGCCAAAGCTGACCAACCGCTGCAAGGTCACGTCGTTGGCCGACAGGTTGAATCCCTCGAGATGGGCGATGTCGATGACGGCTTTGCGCAGCTTCTCGATATCGGCCGGGTGCCCCACGGCCGCAAAGGCGATCTCGTCGTATACCTCAAAGAGCTTGCGCGGGCCTGGGGTAGCCGTCAGCAGTAGCACCCCGTCGGCATACGTCGTGCCCACCACCGGACTGCCGCTCGCGAGCTGGTCTTCCACGTATTCGCGGCGGTTATTAATGGCCTCGACCCAGCGATAAGGTTCTTCTAACATGCGCCTCAAGCCCTTTGATAGACCGCGGCCAAATCCGCTTCGGGCACGACACTCAAACCCGCGGCCGTCACCTGCACGACCTGGGGAAAGATGTGCGCGGCCTCGCGGAAACCGCCAGTAGCCGTGTCGTATTCAGCGGCTGTCTCCAGCATCTTGAGCACTAGCTCGACCGCCTGCTCCCCGGCCATTTCCCGCAGCGGCTGCGGCCCCCAGCGATTTTGGTAGTACAGTGCACCTCGCACGATGTGTGCGCCCGATCCGGTGGCACAGAAATCCACGCACTCGAACTCAGCCCCCAAGAGGTCGTAAAAGAAAATTTTGCCCTCTGCGGCCGCTTGGTCAAAGGCCGCGAAAATCGGCACTACCGCGCCAATCCCCTGCATGGCCAGCGGCAAGTTCTGGCGCAACAGCCGCGACAAAGTCCGCACCTTGCCGTCCAAGCTCAGCCCTTGTAGCTGGCTGCGGCGGTAGTACTGCACCGACATTTCCAACATGCGCGCAATGTCCCACGCCACCGCCGGCGAGCCAGCAATGGCCATAACCGCTTCATCGTCGATGATCAGCACTTTGTCGGCGCGGTCGTACACCACTGAGTTGCCCATAGTAGCGCGGCGGTCGCCAGCTACCACCACCCCGTCGGCGCAACGCACCGCTACAATCGTGGTGCCCTCGACCGGCTGCAAGGACGCTTCCGCAGCGACGGTCGGAGCGGTGGGCAAAAGCTCCCGCTCCTTGAGCAAGTCGAGGAAGTCGCAGCTTTCCATCGGCAGTTACTGTCCGGTGCGCTGGCGGTAACGGCGCGCCTGGTTCGGATCTACTCTACGCATCCGCTTGAGGATGTCGTCCGTGCTGGGGCGCTCGACCCGCGGCCGGCGCGGGCCGGTATCGGGGCCGTCGTCGTTGTCGTCGATCGGCTTGGTCGGCCGGGGAGCGCGCTCCCGGTAGTAAATAAAATCGCTCATGGTGCCACCTCCGGTTTCGGTTTTCTACCCAGTTTGGCGAGCAAATCCTCGACGCTCGCAGCCGCATCTAAGGATTGATTATAATAAGCCGCTGTCTCCCTGCCGACACAAGCCTTGAGGTCGATGACCTCGGTGCGGCCGTCGAGTTCCAGCTCAATGCTGTCCCAATTGAGCGAGCGCACTGCAGCGGCAAATTTCTGCAACATCTTGCCGCGGCGGATCGACTAACGCTCGACACACCGCCTCCTCGGAGACGATGCGCTCTACTTGGCCAGCGGCTTCGAGCGTCGGGTACAGCCCCTCAGCCGGGTCGATATTGTGGTATTCAAGGTCTTGGCTTTGCAGCCAAGCGCGGTCCTCCGGCCGTTCCCAATCGAGCCCCTCGGACTCGGCAAACGCATCCAACAGCCACTTTTTGGTCACCCAGTCGAGGCGGCCAATCAACTCTTGCGGGTCGCGCGCGAGGGAGTCCAACACATCGCGCCAAGCCGCGAGCACCCAATCGGTCTCCTCGTCACGGCCCTGAAAAATCCGCACCGCCGCCGCCATAATGGCCGTCTGGATCTCCAGCGCCGAACTCACCCCTCCCTCGGACAAGGCCACCGACCACTCACGAGACTCGTCGCGGGAAATGGTCTTGAGCGCGCCAATGGGATCGGCCAAGGTAAATGCGGGCAGTGCACCAGCCTCTAGCAGGTCCAGCACCAAGGAAGCCGTGCCGACCTTGAGCGCGGTGGCGTATTCGCACATGTTGGCGTCGCCGATGATCAAGTGCAGGCGGCGGTAGAGCGCTGGATCGGCGTGCGGCTCGTCGCGGGTATTAACCAGCGGACGGCGGTGCATGGTATCGACGCTGGCAATGACCTCAAAAAAATCCGCGCGCTGGGTTAGCTGGTAGGTGGCGTCCCGCGCCCGGGTGTCCTGCTCGACGCCGACCTTGCCGGCCCCGGCAAAAATCTGGCGCGTCACCACAAAGGGCAGCAGCCCGTTGATCACCTGCTGAAAGGGAATGTCGCGGCTGAGTAGGAAGTTCTCGTGGCAGCCGTAACTGTGCCCCTCAAAGTCGGTGTTGTTTTTGTACAAACGCACTACGCCCCGGCCGCGGTCTTCGGTGCGCTGGTGCGCGCACTGGAGGAGAATTCGCTCCCCGGCGCGATCGACGGCTACCAAATCGCGGAGACTATAGCATTCTGGGGTGGAAAATTCCGGGTGGGTGTGGTCGTTGTACAGGCGGGCACCGTTGTGGACGATCAAGTCGCTTTTGAGGTCCGCTAGCTGGATCAGGCGCTGGCGGTCCTTTTGCAAGTGGACGGTCTCGTCCTTGTCGTTGAGAAGTTCAGAGACCTCAAAGCCGCGCATGTCGAGCCGGGGGTTTTCGAGCGCGTAATTCCACAGAGCGACAAAATCTTGGCGCACATAGCAGCGGATCAGTTCCATGGACTCTACCACCACGTCCATGGACTCGTCCTCATCAACCTGGATGCCGTACTCGGTTTCTAGCCCGCAGAGCCCTGACCGACGCGCTTTTCCGGTGCTTTTTCCGGCTGGGGTCTAACGGGTATCACCCTCACCACGTTCTCCGGCTCGTAGTCGAGCAGCTTGAGCCAGTCTTCGACGCTGTCCGAGGGCGGGAACACCTCGTTCTCGCGGTATTCAGCCCGCGTCGCCCGCCGCAAATCCTCGGCACGGATCCCGCCTTCGGGGTCTTCTTCAGCAATGGCGCGCTTGATCGCCATTTCCTTGGCCCGCGATACGACCGAGGCGATGATAGCCCCGGAGGTCAGGTCGCCGCGATAGAGCACTTCCTGGCGGCCGCTGCGCAGCGACACTTCTAAGAAGCGGGCCTCTTCGCCTTTGGAAAACAACTCGTCTAGCCCTTCCTGTATCAGGACCTCGCGCGCAGCCGCTTCGCCGCCGTGCTGCTCCACCTCGGCGCGATCGATCGGTAGTTCGGGCTTGAGGTAAATCCCCAAAATGTCGCCAGCGGCCTCGTGGTTGGGGCGCGCGACCTTGATCTTGCGGTCGATGCGGCCGGGCCGGAGCACGGCCGGATCAATCAGATCGTGGCGGTTGGAGGCCAAAATCAGCACTACGTCGTGCAGCGACTCAATGCCGTCCATCTCGGTGCAAAACATCGGCACGACCGTGTTGGAGATGTTGTGGCTGCGCATCGAGCGCCGAGTGCCCAAGATCGACTCGGCTTTACCCTTCCTTGCGCTTTTGGCGCGCTTGGGCAAAGACCTCGCGCACCATGCGCTCGGTCTCGCCAAGCCACATATTGAGGATCTCCGGCCCCTTAATGTGCATGAAGTACTCTTCCAGCTCTAGGCCTTCGACCTCGCGCATGTGCTGCACCAAGTTGTACGCCGTGGCCTTGCCGATGAGGGTCTTACCACAGCCCGGAGGACCGTAGAGTAGAAAGCCCTTGGGCGTCGAATACTCGAAGCGCTCGAAGAGCTGGGGGTGCAACGCGGGCAGCTCAATGGTGTCGCGGATCGCTTCGATCGCCTCTTGCTGGCCGCCGATGCTCTCCCAAGGAGTTGGGGGGACATCCTCGATGAAGTACTCTTTGCTCTCGGCGGACTGCAATACTTCCAACGCAACCTTGTAGGCCGGGTCCATCCGCACCTCGTCGCCGATTTGCAAATCCTCGTCGGCCAATTCCGCAGCGCGCTCCACTACCACTTCCTGAGTGCCGTGCGCTTGGGTAATCCGCAAGCGGCCCTCTGGCAGCAGATCGCCGACCTTAGCCACCGGCCCAGAGGGGCTGTGCCCCAAATTGCCGACGACCGCGTATGCTTCGTTTACCAGCACGCGGCAGCCGACTTTGAGCTGGGACACATCGACGCGCGGGTCGATGTTGGCATAGTACTCGGCACTGCCGACGAATACTGTGGCAATCCCCTCGCTCGGCATTCCGAGAAAGATGCCGACGCGATTGGCTGGTGCCGTCACCTTCTCTAGCGCGGCTTCCATTTCCACGAGCGCACGACGCGCCTCCTGAAAGGAAATCTCTCGCTCCATAAGCTGACGCCGGAGACGGTACAGCAGGGGCCGGGCCGGGTCGCGGTCTGGAGCTAGCGCGAGTAGCTGATCGACCAAGCGCAACGGCTCGGCTACCTGCTCTTCCGGCTCTTGAGCCTTGTCGTATTCGTGCGATTCCCTGCGGTTCATATTTCAATCCGCTCCCCTTTCCAAATGTAAGGGAAGATGTTAGTAGATCACGTCGCCAAGACGCCCGTAGCGCACTCGGCTGGGCAGTCGCCAGATAAAGCTAGCCACCACCGCGGGCAGGGACGTCAAGCCCCGATAGTAAGGCCCGCGGGTGTCGGGCTCCCACGACCAATAGATACTCATGGCCTTGCCCTTGATCAACCGCTTGGGCACGGCGCGAAAATAGCGGCTGTCCGAGCTGTTGTCGCGGTTGTCGCCCATCATAAAGAAATGGTCTTCGGGCACGATATACGGACCAAAATTGTCGCGGGGATTGAGCTCCCGTGGATAGTACGCCCGGTCGGTGTGCTTGGCTAGCGGCGGCTCTTGCGCTGGCTCGCCATCGACGTAGAGCACCTTGTTGACAATCTCCACCTGTTGACCCCCAACGGCCACACAGCGTTTGATCAAGTCGCGGCCCTCGTCCTGCGGGGAGCGAAAAATCACGATGTCACCCGGCTGCGGTTCCTTGAGTGCGGGCAGGCGGAAGAGAGAAATACTCGTCAGGGGCACATCGACTGGAACGCCGTAGATAAACTTATTGGCCAGCAGATAATCTCCCACCAAGAGCGTATCTTCCATCGAACTAGAAGGGATGTAAAAGGCCTGCACTACACTGGTGCGAATGACCAAAAACAAACCCACGACAGTCAATATCGAATACAAGTATTGGCCAAATTCGGACTTTGGCTTGGCGCGCTTCATCCGCAGTATCTCCTCAGCTCTGAGTATAACAAACTACCCCCCCAGCCGCCATTTGCGCTTATTGCTGCGGCACCTTCACCACTTGCCCGGTTTCCCAGCTTTCGATGAGTGCTTCAATCACGAGCTGGACCCGCAAGGCGTCCGCGCCTTTAGCATCCACCTGCTCAGGTGGGACTTGATTTAGCAAATCGTCGATCCAAGCGTTGATGCGCGCCGGAAAGGTATCCGCAAAGCCGCCCATGCCCCCGAGGTGGTCGTAGCTTTCCACCTCGCGCGAAAAGCGCGGGTAAAACGTCAGCTTCTCGCAGGCTTCATTGATAATGATCCGTCCCTCCGAACCGACCAGTTCCAAGGTCTCCAAGCCGTAGCTCCCTCCAGCGTCGTACGACCCGGTCAAATGCCCGATGACGCCATTCTCGTACTGTAGATTCGCCTGCACATTGGACCAGATCTGCCGACCTTCTCCTTTCTTGAAAAAGGCCTGTACCCGATCCACCCCACCGGCGAAATAGCTCATCACGTCCAGCGAGTGAGGGTGTAGGGCGCGAATGTGGAACCACGGGCTCGACTCGTTGGGATTGTTGATCCACATCGTCATATTGACCATCTGTAGCTCGCCGAGCCGCCCGTTGGTCAGCCATTCCTTGGCCTTAACTGCCGCAGGCGTGAAGCGGTGATTCAGATTGATCCCGTAGGACAACTTCTTTTCTGCGGCCAAGGCCACCATCTCCCGCGCCTTGGGAATTTCATTGGAAATCGGCTTCTCGCCGAGCACCGGAATGCCGGCCCGCAAAAGCGCCATCGTCGGCTCATAGTGATCGCCGCCGTTTTCCATCCCGGCCGTGGTCACCGAGCAGGCGTCGAGTTGCAGGCCGCTGGCGATCATCTCCTCGACCGAGTAAAAGGCCTGTGCCTCATAGGACGCGGCCGCTTTGTCCGCTTGCTCTTTAACCATGTCGCACACGGCGACGATCTTTGCGTTCTCATTTGCCGTATAGCAACGGGCGTGATTGTTGCCAATTCCACCCATGCCGACAATCCCGACGTGAAGCATTGCAAACTCCTTTTTAATTCTTGGAATAATTAGTGCCTAATCTATAAGAGAACTATTCTGCGTCCATCTACGCCATCTGTGGATCATTTTTATTGAACGGCCACCGACGTTGGCAGTTCCACTCCCAACTCAGCCGCCAAGGCTCCTATCTCGGCCCAAGCTTTCTCATCCACGTGTAGCCCATCGCGCCGCCGCGCCTGCAACCGCTGGTGCGCTCGCTCCCCAGGCAGCAACACCTCGGCCACTTCGGGAGCCGGCGGACACGACTTGACCCACTCGACAAAGCCCGCGACCTCGGCGTAAAACTCGTCCAATGGCAGGAAGGCCGCGACATTGAGCACGGCGATGAACAGTGCGTTGCCCGAGCGCTCGGGCGCTTCTTGCGTCATCCCCGCCCCGGAAAGCGACCCGGCCAGAATATCCACTAGCACGGAAAGCCCGTAGCCCTTGTGCCCGCTCTGCGGGAAACCGAGCGGCAAAATGGCACCAGCCGGCGGGCCATAGTACGCATCCACACTCGTCGTCGGACGGCCCTCTGCATCGATCAGCATCCCCGGCGGCGCATCTTCGCCCCTGTTGCGCAAAAGCCGCATATCGCCGCCGGAAATCATGCTCGTCGTCATGTCTAGGATCACGGGCCACGCGCCGCCGGTGGGAATGCCGCAGCAGATCGGATTCGTCGGCAGGCGACGGCTGCGGCCGCCAAAGGGAGCCACCGACCAATCGCCACCGTGGCCGTTAGCCGCAATGAGAACGATGCAGTCGGCGCGGGTAGCCATCTCGGCGAAGCGCCCCAGCCGCGCTACGTGGTTGCAGTCGCGCACCCCAACGACCGCCACGGCCCCGTCGCCGAGCTTGTCCAGCGCCCAGCGCACGGCCTCGGTTGCGGTCACCGGACCGTAATTCCACTGGCCGCTCAGCCGCCCCCCGCACTCGCTTTCGTCCAGCACCACCAACTCGGCTCCAGGCTCGACTTGGCCGTCGCGCACCATGTTCGCGTATTGGGGCAGTCGCAACACGCTGTGGGTATCGTGCCCCATCAGCCCGGCTTCGACTAAGTGCTCGGCCACCAACGCGGCGTCGGCCGCAGGAACGCCGACCCGCCGCAAGCAAGCTCGCGCCAACGCATCGAGATCTTCGGCGCGCAAGGTCGGCACTAGGGCCGCTCCTCGCCCCAGGTATCCGCCACGACCAATAGAGCGTTGACCACCGGCCGTTCGCCCGTCGGATCGGATGGCTTGTTGACCACCTGATCGCTTACGACCATCGTCGTTGAGCCGCCGCCATCGAGGTTTAGCCCTTGATAGGCATTGACCTTGGCGCGGGAAAATTCGGCTAAGCGCGTGCGCATAAATTCAGCTAGCTCCTCCAAGCTCATGCCAACGCTATATCCTGGCTGCCGCCCATCGACGACAATCAGGAAGAGCACCTCCGCGTTTTGGGAATAGCCAATGGCCGTGCGCGGATGCCGCTTGTCGGCAAAGCTGCGGCTGAGCCGTTCCTCTTCTACTTCAATGGATACTCCGCCGTTGCGCAGGATGCGCGGGCCGCCGCTGATGGCTTCCATTAGCTTGGCGTGGGCCGGCACCAGCCGGCAATACAGCTGTACCGTATCGCCCAAAGCGATCTGTTCCGTCGCTTCGTATTCAGCACCAGCGGCCAACAGCCACTGATCGCGCTGGAGGGACAGCGGCCAAGCCTCCCGCCGGATCTGTTGCACCCGCAAGGAAATCGTGTCGTTGGCGATGGAGGTGCTGCCCAGCCCTTGCAACAAAAAGCCCGTAGCCGCTTGCAGCGAATCCCCCTGCCCTTGTGCGCGATCGTTGAATACGGATAGCTCCCCGAGCGCTGGCTCGCGATTGAAGCCCGCGACGTGCAGGTGCTCGCCCTCGGCTGTCAACAGACCCAATTCCATCTTGTACACTGCGATCAAAGGCTGGCCCATCTCGGTTATGGCAAAGGCCGAGCGCCGCTGTGGGATGCGGATGAGATTACCGGATTCAATGTACAACCCGGCTGGCTGGCTGGATTCGCCGGGGAACAAAAAGTCTCCGTTTATGGCCGCTAAGGCACCGGCGGCCAAACTACTGGTCTTTTGCGCCTCCCCTTGCTTGGCTGTGCGCACTCGAATGCCCGCCGCCCAAGAGCGCGGCAGATCCACTTCTACCACGTGGATCCGCCACGGCCCTTCGGGCACGTGAATTTTGTGGTACACCACCCCGGGGGCTATTTCTTCGGTGTTTTCCTGGGCGCAACTCCAACTCGAGGACCACGCGAGAAGTGCGAGGAAGAGACGAGTAGAAGCCCTATGCGATATGGCCAAAAGTAGTGTACCTCAGGGGCAAGGAGACGGGAGGCGCGTTATGGTATCTCTCGTTAATATAAAATCGTCTAAAGGTAGTCTTGTGCTCCAACCATGTCAATTTTCTCCGGCGACTGGCCCGGCAGCAGATCAAGCCCTTTATTTAGAGAAAATAAAGAGAAAGGACGCCAATGAAAGCCATACTCGTAGGGTTGGGCGGCCGGGGTCGCTATTGGCTCGGTCAGTGCCAACAGCAGTCGGGCGTCGAGGTAGCAGCTTGCGTCGAGCCTTTTGCGCCCAACCGCCAGCGCGCGACAGCTGACCACGGCTTTGCCGCCGACCGGATGTACGACGATCTCTGCCAAGCTCTCGACTCTGTCCAAGCCGACTTCGTGCTCGACGTAACCCCGCCAGCCATCCACGAAGAAATCGCCATGCAGACCTTTGCCGCCGGCCTGCACCTACTTGGAGAAAAGCCCCTCAGCGACGATTACCAAGCGGCACGGCGCGTGGTGGAGGCCGGCACTCAAGCCAGCGTCGCGCACATGATTACCCAGAATTACCGCTTTAACGGCCTGCCGCGCACGACTCGTCGCCTGCTGGCCGAAGACCTCATCGGCCCGGTCGGCCAGCTCGATGTCTCGCTCTACGTCAATTGGGCCGACTCTCCCGGCTCGCACTACGTCACCGAGCCGTATATGTTCCTCACCGACATGGGCATTCACCACTTCGACATGATGCGCTACACCCTCGGCCAAGACCCCGTGAGCGCGCACGCCCTCACCTGGAACCTCCCCTGGGGCTGGCACCAAGGCGACGCCGCTCAGATGATCCTCTTTCGCTTTGCCAACGGCACAGTCGCCACCCATCGCGGTATCGGCTGCACGGTCGGGCACGTGCCAGCCGGGCACAACGGCGAGTGGCGCTACGAGGGGCCGCGCGGCACGCTGACGTGGGAGGGCTTCGACTTGTACCACACCCACTCGCATCGCGCCGATCCCAAAATCAGGCGGCAGCTCCCGCTCGACGACGACGGCGGCCAAGGCCAGAATCCCGTGCTACGGGAGTTCGTCGCCGCCATAGAAGAGGGCCGCACGCCCGAGTGCAACGCAGCCGACAACCTCAAGTCCATGGCCATGGTTTTTGCCGCAGTCAAAAGTGCGATGGAAGGACGAGAAGTATCCATCGACGAGTTATAGCCTGACCCTTTCTCTATTGCCACATCTTGCCACTAACCCCTCTTTAATAGACTCATGACTCTGCATCTTTTTGATACCTATGCTCGCCAAGAGCGTCCCTTCACACCGCTCGCGCCACCTCAAGTCCGCCTCTATGCCTGCGGCCCGACCGTGTACAACTACCAGCACATCGGCAACCTGCGCACTTACATATTCGAAGACATCCTCCGACGCGCCCTCGAATACAGCGGCTATGAGGTCCACCACGTCGTCAACATCACCGACGTGGGACACCTGACCTCCGACGCGGACACCGGCGAGGACAAGATGGAAGCCGGCGCGCGGCGCACCGGCCTGACGGCTTGGGAAATCGCCGAGCGCTACACCGAGGATTTCCAAGAAAAGCTCGAATGGCTCAACGTGCGCGCGCCCCACGTCTGGTGCCGGGCCACCGACCACATTCGCGAGCAGATCGCGGCCATCGTCGCCATTGAGGAAAAAGGCTACGTGTACCGCACAGACGACGGCCTGTACTTCGACACCTCGCGCCTGAGCGACTACGGCCATCTCGCCCGCCTCAACATCGAGGGCCTGCAAGGCGGCCAGCGCGTCGACCTCGGGCAGAAGCGCCGCGTCACGGACTTCGCGCTGTGGAAATTCAGCCCGGCAGAAACGCAGCGGCAGATGGAATGGGACAGTCCGTGGGGGCGCGGCTTCCCCGGCTGGCACATCGAATGCACGGCCATGGCGGCCAAATACTTGGGGCCGTACTTCGACATCCACTGCGGCGGCGAAGATCACGTCCCGGTCCACCACACCAACGAAATCGCCCAAGCCCAAGCCTGCTACGACACGCGGCTGGCCGAGTTCTGGCTCCACGGCGCGTTTTTGCAGCTTGACGGGGAGAAGATGTCCAAGTCGAGCGGCGACTTCCTGCGCCTCGAATCCCTCGTCGAAGAGGGCTATGACCCCCTCGCCTACCGCTTTTTCTGCCTCGGAGCGCGCTACCGAGCCAAGCTCTCCTTCACTTGGGAAAGTCTCGGCGGCGCGGCCACGGCCCTCGACCGGCTGCGCACCGCCGCCCACGCCTATGGTGAGCCTTCAGAACCCGACGACCGCTATGTAGCCGCGTTCAAAGAGCGCGTCGAGGACGACCTCAACATGCCGCGCGTCCTCGCCTTGTGCTGGGAACTCGTGGCCGACGATCTCCCCGACGCCACCAAGAAGGCCACGCTGTTGCACTTCGACGAAGTCATGGGCTTGGGGCTGGCCGCTTGGACGCCGCACGAGGAGGACGTACCCGACGCGATTCACGCGCTCGCCGCCCAGCGGCAACAGGCTCGTGACGCCAAGGACTGGGCCACGGCCGACGCCCTGCGCGACGAAATCGCCGCGGCCGGCTACGAAATCGAAGACACCCCCCAAGGCCCTCACATCCGCCCGCGCAAAACCTAACCGAACGGACGCCCATGTCCCGCATTATCGTCGCCGAGTGCAAGCAAGAAATCTCCTCCTTCAACCCGGTTATCGGCACGTACGACAACTTCTCAGTCCGCCGCGGTCCTGAGTTGCTCACCTATCACCAAGGCCGCGAGACCGAGCTGTGCGGTGCCTTGCAGGTCTTTGCCGACGGCCACATCGACGTCATCCCCACGTACGGGGCCGTCGCCCCCTCGGCCGGGCCTTTAGACCAACGGGACTTCGAGCGCCTTGCCGCCGAGCTGCTCGACGCGGTCACACCGCATCTAGCCGACGCCGACGGCATGTACTTCTGCCTGCACGGTGCCATGGGTTGCACCGAAGAGCTGGACCCGGAGGGCTACTTGCTGCAGGAGATTCGCCGCAGCGCTGGCCCCGACTTCCCCATCGTGATCTCGCAAGACCTCCACGGCATCCTCACCCACCGCATGTTGGAGCACTCAAACGGCCTCGCCATTTATCACACCTACCCGCACGTCGATTTGGCCGACACCGGTCGCCGCGCCGCGTACTTGCTCCTCCAAGTCCTCGCTGGCGCGCAGCCCGTAGTGGCCCGCGTGCGGGTGCCCGCGCTCGTGCGCGGCAACGAACTCATCACCGCCTCGGGCGTGTACGGCGAGACCATCCGCTACTGCCAAGCCTCTCGCCGCCGGCATGATGATCGGCAACCCGTTCACCGATGTGCCCGAGTTGTGCTCCCAAGCTATCGTCGTGGCCGATGCCGACCCCGACCTCGCCCGCAACGAGGCCCTGCATCTCGCCACTGACTTCTGGGAACGCCGCGCCCTCATGCAGCCCGAGCTCGTGTCAGTCGAGGACGCCGTGGCCCAAGCCCCCCAATACAGCGGCCCAGTGCTCTTCACCGACGCGGCCGACGCCCCTTCCTCGGGCGCAACCGGCGACAGCAACGCGCTCCTCCAAGCCCTGCACGCCAACGGCTACTCCGGTCAAGTGCTCGCGCCGCTGGTGGATGCACCCGCCGCGTACATGGCCCACGACGCTGGGCTCGGCGCACGCATTCACGTGGTCTTGGGCGGCTCGCTCGACTCGCGCTTTTCCCCGCTCGATCTAGAAGTCGAAGTCACCCAACTTGGCGACGGCGAATATCTCTGCGAATCTTGGAACACGCCCCAGCACGCCGGACCTACAGCTGTGCTGCAAAGCGACAACCTCACCATCGTCTGCGTCAGCCGCTCAGTGCCCTTTATCGATCGCTCGGTCTTTATCGCCCACGACATCAACCCCAAGGACTACGACCTCATCGTCATCAAGTCGCCGCACTGCCAGTGGCACTTTTTCGACGAATGGGCCGAGATAAACTTCAACATCGATGCCCCCGGCTCGACCAGCGCGAACTTGCCCACCCTTGGGCACCGCGTCTGCCAGCGGCCCATGTACCCCCTCGAGCTCGATGCCCCTTTTACCCCGGTCGCCGAAATGTTCGGCACAGGAGCCTAGCTTTATGCCTGCTATCAAACAATCCGCCTGCTTCAATCCCTTCACCGGCAGTGGCCTCAGCCCGCAGGAACTCGTCACTGCTGCCGCCCGCATTGGCTATCAATCCGTAGAGATGGCCTCTCAAGAGCACTGGCCCCTGATCCAAGACCACGGCCTCGCCATCGCCATCGTCTCTGGCCACGCTTCTCTACCCGACGGCCTCAACAAACCCGAGAATCACGACCGCATCGAAGACGAGCTTCTCGCCAACATCGACCTCGCCGTTGAGCACGGCATCCCCTCGCTGATTTGCTTTTCCGGCAACAGCGAGGGTCGCTCCTCAGAAGAGGGCCTCGCCAACTGCGTCGCCGGCCTGCGACGCGTCACCGGGGCCGCCGAGGAAAAAGGCATTACGCTCTGCATGGAATTGCTCAACTCGCGCGTCAACCATCCCGACTACCAGTGCGACCGCACCGCTTGGGGCGTGGCCCTGTGCCGGGCCGTAGGCTCGCCCCGGTTCAAGCTCCTCTACGACATTTACCACATGCAGATCATGGAAGGCGATCTCATTCGCAACATCACCGACCACATCGACTGCATCGGCCACTTCCACACGGCCGGCAACCCCGGTCGCCAAGACCTCGACGACCAGCAGGAGATCTACTACCCGCCGATCATGCAGGCCATCGCCGCTACTTCCTACGACGGCTACGTCGGCCACGAGTACCGACCCAAGGGCGATCCCACTGATTCGCTAGCCCACGCCTTCTCCGTCTGCGATGTCTGAAAAGCCGTCTGAAGCGATGGTCGCATGGGGGCAAAGTATCCGCAGATGAACGCAGATGCGGGATGACGTTATTTGGGATGTACGCGAGATTTTCAAATGGCCTGTGAGATAACAGTCGCGCCCACCGGCGACGCACTCGGCGCTGAGATCAAAGGCTGCGACCTGTCCGCACCGCTGGCACCCGCCCAAGTCGCGCAGGTGCGCCAAGCACTGTTCGACCACGGCGTGGTCTTCTTTCGCCAGCAGCAACTCAGCGACGAAGACCAAGTGCGCTTTACCGCGTACTTTGGCAAACCCGTGCCGCACGTGCGCAAGCAGCGCCCACGGCGGGTCAAAGAGATTTTCCTCATCTCCAATGTCAAGGAAAACGGCGAGCCAATCGGCGAACTAGGCGACGAACTGATCCCCTTCCATTCGGATCTTTCCTACCTACAACGCCCCGGCACCCTATCGGTGCTCTACGCAGTGGAGATCCCCTCAGAGGGCGGCCAGACCCAATGGTGCAATTGCACCGCCGCCTACGAGGCGCTCGACGACGCCTGGAAAACTCGCCTCAAGGGAATGCGCGCCGTACATCGCCACTACGTCGAAGCGCAAAACCCGCCCGAGCACATTGCCCACCCCATCGTCCGCACTCATCCCAAAACGGGGCGTCGCTCGCTCTACGTAGGACCGCACCTGACCAAATACGTCGTCGGCCTCAGCCGCCAAGCAAGCGACGCCCTGCTTGGCGAACTGTACGCCCATCTCGAACAGCCGCGCTTCGTCTGGACCCACGAGTGGCAAGTCGGCGACCTCGTCCTCTTCGACAACCGCCCGACCATGCACCGCCGCCTCGCCTTTCCCCCAGATCAGCGCCGCCTGATGAAACGCACTCAGGTTTTCAACGACGAAATACCTGTGGAGTGAGTGCGTTCGCTTTTACGGGGGCGGCGTGGGGCCGTCCGTTGTTACGCAGCTTTTGT
Source organism: Candidatus Latescibacterota bacterium (assembly GCA_021295675.1). The sequence continues at coordinate 16,686 of JAGWBY010000069.1, forward strand.
CCCTAACTTCCCATCCCTGTATCCTTTCCGCTACACTCCAACGCCTCATATCTCCCTCCGCCCCTCTGAGCCATCGCCGTGGCACGATTCTTGCCCGTTGCGGGTACCATCCCCACCCGCAACCCAAGGCATGGCTCATGGCCGAATTCGATACCATCGCCAAGCACCTCATCCACACCTACCCCCACGACTTCGCCCGCTTCGCCCTCCACCAAGACGACGTCGAGGTACTCGACGTGATCGACACCCACCGCACCGATAGTCTCATCCGCGTACAAGTCGGAGGCGAGGAGGCGTTGGTACATCACGAGTTTCAAACTACCGATAGTAGCCCGCCCATGCCGCAGCGCATGGCCGGTTATATCGGGCGTGCCATCGAGCAGCACGGCGTACCCACCTACTCCACCGTCATCTATCTGCGCCCCGACGCTGGCCGGAGTGATCCGGGACACTATCTCCAAGAGCGATACGGCTACCGCGTGCTGGTGCAATACAAGGTGATTCGGCTGATTGAACTACAAGGGCAACCCATCCTCGACCACGGCATTACGGGCTTGTTGCCGTTTGCGCCGTTGATGCAGCGGCCAACCGGAGTAGATGCCGAGGCGTGGCTGCGCGAGTGCGTGAACCGGGCGCAAGAGGTGCCCATGGACGAGATCCTCAAGGTGAATTACTTGGCCGATCTTGCCATTTTGAGCGGTTTGGTGTATAAATCAGAGACGATTATGACCATTATCTCGGAGGAGACCATGTACGAATCGTCGGTAGTGCAGTATTTCACGGAAAAGGCCCTTGAGCAAGGAGGCCGAGAGCGCGCCATTGAAGACTTGCTCGACGTGCTGGAGATCCGCTTTGGGCTGGCCGCGTCGGATCCGTTGGCCGACCGCATTGGGGCCATTGACGATGTACAGCACCTCAAGCAGTTGCATCGGGCGGCCATACAAGTCCCAAGCCTCGAAGCCTTTACGAACTTATTAGACGCCGACGAGTAAGGTCGCGCGTAACGTCAGGTACGCAGTTTGCCCACACATAGAACCAACTATTACTGATACTATGTCACAGAAGAACGTCATGGACCTGATACGCGAATCATCTATTGCCCAACACCTTGTCCAACAGGGTATTGGGCAGGGGGGGCGCGAATTTCTCCTCGATGTGTTGGCCCTTCGCTTTCAGTCGGAGGAGATGCACCAGTTGGCCGCCCATATTGGAGCCATCGACGATGTGCAGCGCCTCAAGCAGTTGCATCGCGCCGCCATACAAGTCCCAAGCCTCGAAGCCTTTACGAACCTATTAGACGCCGACGAGTAGGCTGAGTAAAGGCTCTGCATAACGTCAGTTATTCAGTTATACAATAGTAATATAGACGCCCAAAGTGCGTTCGATCTGGTCGCCATATTGTCCCTTCCCTCTAAACCGAAAGAACACGCCATGCGTAGCCTATTCGTTCTGATATTCGCCTTGTCGATGATCGCCTGTAGCGACGGCGACCGCCGGCCTGAAAACCAATCTTCCAATCCGCTCTATCCGTCTGGCCTAGAACAGGTCCAACGAGGCCGGATTGTGCCGGATGAAGGCTCTGTGGTGTCGGAGGCCGAGGTGGTCGTCATCGACGCAGAGCGTCTGGTGGTGCTAGCCCGTGCGCCGGTAGATGACCAAGGGCGCTTCGAGGTCTCTGTGCCCCAGCGGCCGAGCTACTGGTTGGGCGTTTCCGGTCCCTATATGACAACCTACATCAATACGGCGTTCGCTTTTACGGGAGAGGCCATAATCGTCGGTGAGGCTCCTCAGTCGCATGTTGCGGGCAAGGCCGTACAAGCGGCGGGCATATTGGGCGATGTCAACAACGATGATCAAGTCGATATAGCGGACGCGCTGCTCGTGCTGCTCTATACCTTAGAACGCATCTCCTTCGCAGCGCCCAATCAAGGCAATATCGCCCTAGGCGACGTCAACGAAGACAGCCAGATAGACCTAGCGGACGTCCTGCTTATTATGACCTATATTGCGGATCCGCTTGACCCGACGTTGCCGGATGGTATCGGGCTTGACTCGATGTTGCCGGATGGTATCGGTTTAACCAGTGACCGAGACCGGGCTGCATTGATCTCGCTCTATAAAGCTACCGGCGGCGTTGACTGGTGGAACAATACGAACTGGCTCATCAACAACGCGTACTCGCTCGATCAATGGTACGGAGTCGAAACTGACGACGAGGGGCGGGTCACCAACCTGTATCTCTCCGGCAACGAGTTGACGGGGTGCATCCCCTCAGCATTGCAAGATGTACGGTACGAAGGGCATGACTTATACGACCTAGAGCTATCCTTCTGTTGGTAGTGTCTCCGTTTGAAATTTCCAGTCATCTGATAAAGGGGAAAAACATCCGAAAGAACTCAAACTGAGACACTATCAGGCATTGTCCAATAACGCCATACGGCCCATCTTACATGGCAATATAGGCTTATCTCCTTCGCAGAAAGAAGGACGAGCCCCCACCATGTCTCCATCGTCCAAAAAAAACAAACCCATAGGCACCTATGTTTGGGCCTCCGAAGGCGCGAAGCCTTTGGCCGCTTCGACCATCAGCGCGGACGCCCCCAGTGGGCCTTCTTATGGGGCCTCTGCGGGACTGTCGTTCAAAGATACCGGAGCCCTGATCCGCCAGCTCAAGCGCGGGCTGCCGATGACCGCTTTTGACCACCTTCAAGCCGCCATGGCCATACCGGCCAAGACGTTGGCCAGCGCGGCTAATATCGCAGTTCGGACGCTCAATCGCCGCCGCAAAGAAGGCCGCCTCCAGACCGATGAATCCGAGCGTTTATTCCGCATTGCCGTGCTATACGACCGGGCGATTGAAGTCTTGGGCGACCAAGAGCGGGCGCGGGCGTGGTTCAAAGAGCCGAAGAAGGCCCTCGGCATGAAGACGCCATTGCAATACGCCGACATCGAGCCTGGTACCCGCGAGGTCGAAAACCTCCTTGGTCGCCTCGAGTACGGTGTATTTTCGTGAGCTTGAAAACGACAGGTTGCGCCCGCGTATTCTCGTACTTCTTTGCCCGGCCATAGTTCGCTCTGGAATCGTCGGCACTAAAACGGTCGATTCACCCCTCTGCGCCATCTGTGCTATCTGCTCTATCTGCGGATTAGTTTGCGAATTTCAAACGGAGACAATACCATAAATCGACACCAATCCCCCGGCAGATCGTCTGTCCGCGGGCTGTTCACTTGCTTCAGTTTCCTCTTTCGATCTTATAAAGACCATGTTCAAAGCACTCATCTTGCATGAGCACTCTGCCCTCATCGAAGAACTCGACGAAAGCCGCCTACCCGCCGGCGACGTAGAAATCGCCGTTGCGTATTCCTCGCTCAACTACAAAGACGGGATGATTCTCAACGGCCTAGGCGGCTTGGTCAAAACCTATCCCCACGTCCCCGGCCTCGACCTCGCCGGCACCGTCGTCCACAGCCAAAGCGACCAGTTCCAACCCGGCGACCAAGTCCTATGCACTGGCTGGCGCG
>JAGWBY010000069.1:20325-27828 GCA_021295675.1 Candidatus Latescibacterota bacterium
AGAAGCCCTCGAAACCCACGGCCTCGCACCCGACAAAGGCGAAGTCCTCGTCACCGGCGCGGCCGGCGGCGTCGGCTCCCTATCCGTCCTACTCCTCGCCTCGCTGGGCTACCAAGTCGCCGCATCCACTGGCCGCCCCGAGCTCGAACCCTATCTAAAAGACCTCGGTGCCCAGACCATCATCCCGCGCCAAGACCTTGCCGAGCCATCCAACAAACCCTTGGAAAGTGCGCGCTGGGCCGCCTGCATCGACTCGGTCGGCGGCACCACCTTGGCCCGCGTCGTGGCCCAGATGAACTATGGGGGTTCCATCGCCTCGGTGGGCTTAGCCGGCGGTGCCCAACTCACAACCACCGTCATTCCCTTCTTGCTGCGCAGCGTCAACATCCTCGGCATCGACTCGGTCTTCTACCCAGCCGAGCGCCGCGCTGCCGCTTGGTCGCGCCTAGCCTCCGCATTGCCCTTAGAAAAATTAGATCGCATCTGCACTGAGGTCGGTCTAGCCGACGTCCCCCGCCTCGGCAAGGACATCTTGGCGGGCAAAGTGCAAGGGCGCGTCATCGTCAATCCCAACCAGTAAGGAAAACACACTATGCGCCGACTAACGCTTCTACTCCTCACCCTCGCCACCACCCAAATTGGAGCCGACCCCAACATGCCCGGTACCGACCGCATCACCTACTTCGGCTACGAAGACTGCATCCTCCTCGAAAACGACCACACCCGCGTCGTCCTCACCTCATCGGCTGGCCGCGTCCTCGAATACTCGCGCAAAGGTCCCAACGCCATCTACCTCGACCCCGCGCAAGAAGGAGCAACCTTTGAGGGTGGGGACCCTCGCTTCGGCCCCACCGGCGGCCGCCTCGACATCGGCCCGGAAATGATCATCCCCGCTCATCCCGACCTCTGGCTCGGGCAGTGGGAAAGCCAAATCACCGGCCCGCGCTCGGCCCGCCTAATTAGCAAAGAGGACGAGCCGACCGGCGTCCAACTCATCCGCGACTTCCAACTCGCCGAGGACTCCACCCATTTGAGCGTCACCCAGACCATCAAAAACGTCTCCGACAGCGCAAAACACTGGGGCCACTGGAGCCGCACCTTTGGCACCGGCGGCGGCATCGTGCTCATTCCCCTAACGCCGAGCCGCTTCCCGGATTCCTATGTCATGTACGGCCCCGGCCCGGTCATCAACTACCGCCCTGAAGACCCCAACATCCGCATCCGCGACAACTTCCTCGAAGTCCTCTCCACGCCGCTCAGAGCCAAGCTCGGCATGGACTCGCAAGCCGGGTGGTTTGCCTATCTCGATCGCAACGATCTGCTGTGGGTCAAGCGCTATCCTGTGTACCCCGACCGCCCCTACGGCGAATTGGCCGGGCTGACCATCTCAATATGGTATTACGAGGATCTGATGTGCGAGTTGGAGCCGATCGGCCCGCGCGAGGACATACCCCCCGGCGGCGAAGCCTCCTTCACCGAGGACTGGTGGCTCCTGCCCTACACCTACCCCCAAGACGGCAGCGACCTCGACCTCGAAGCCATCAGCGCCTTGGTGGAACGAGAGGCGCGCTGAGTATAAAAAACCGCCGCTAACTTATGACGTTAGCGGCGGTTAATTTTCTGCCCGAAGTCAAATGCGACCCGAAGTTGGCCGTCTCATCGGCCCACGTCCTCCCTCACGGTAGCTTCGTCGTTTTCTTAGCTTCTACGCGCCCATCCACCTCGACCCGATAGAGATACACGCCGGCAGCCACATCCCTAGCCACCTCGTCGCGACCGTCCCACACAAACCGATGCGTACCCATCGGTAGTGCCCCCTGCCACAACTGCCGCACCCGACGACCCAACACGTCGTACACCGTCAGCGACACCTCCGCCGCGTCCGTCGCCAAATCAAGGGGAATCATCACAGCCGGATTAAACGGATTGGGATAGCTGTCGCCCAGCCGATACTGCACCGGCACAGCACCCGCCGTCATCACTGCCGTCGGCTGCCCAGCCCCTGAATTCTTGAGCACATGCACGCCGCCCAAGGCCGAATCCAACACCACCAAGTCCAGGTCTCCATCGTCATCCACATCGCCGGTCAACACCCCGGTCCCATCGCCAATCAAGCGATGCGTCTCCTCTTCTTGGGTCGGATTCAAGCCCCCACCCCATTCGACAAATACCCCAAAGCCCGATGCTCGATTGCCGCCGACAAACACCCAATCATCCACCCCATCGGCGTTCAAATCGCGCACCACCACCCACGTGCGCAGAAACAAATGCTCATCATACAGCACCTTCAATACTTCTTCGGACAGCCCCCCTTCCGCGGACCACCTTTTCACGACGAGTCCCATGTTTCCTTCATAGGAGTTGCGTTGAAGTTCCACGGGGATCTCCTTCTGCCCATCGCCATCAAAATCCCCTCTCATAGAATCAAACCTGCTGTAGTACAAATCCCATAGCGCTTCGCGATCGTCCGAACTTACAGTGAGTACCTCTTCCTCGAGATCCGCTCCGATAGACCAAACCTCTACTTCGCCTCCATTCCACTTAAAAATCGCAAGCTCGTCTTGGCCATCTCCATCTAAGTCGCGGGCGAGTATATCCAAAAATCCTCCTACATCTTGAGTATATCCGATGCGCGCGCTTTCAAAGGACCCGCTACCATCATTGAGGGCCATGACCCAACCCCAAGGAGGTCTATAACCAGAGGGGGGATCACCCTGATAAGGGGCAAACCGAGTAGAGAAAAGATCTAAGTCGCCATCGCCATCTAAGTCGGTCAAGACGCCGCTCCCCAATCGAGCCCCTAAACCCGGTGTAATCGGATAAAAGACCGGGGGTGCAAAAAGACCAGGATCATCAAAGTGAAAATACTCCACCGGCGGCAAGGCTAATTCGCCCTGCGAGCGCTCTTCAGGGCCGGTCAACTCAATCCAGTCGATCTCAAAATGCCCAACCACCTCATCCACCGACCGGGGCTCCTCCGCTTCGTTTCGATCCAAGCTAAAACGCAGCCGAATATCCCGTAAAAGCCCCGCCCACACGATCTCATCTTCGTCGGAGAGGGAGAATTCTACTTCCTGCCATTCGGTCGTGTAAACAAAGTCTATGGAGGGGACCGCAAACCGGCTTTCTGACATCTCTGGATCGAGCCCTGGTGTCGCGAGGTTGAGCTCGTTGGTCCAAGTAAGCCTAACGCGCCCTACCGTAGGGCGATCGTGCAGGGTGCGGAACCGAACTCGCACCCGGTCGAACAGGTGCGAATCGTAGCCGATGGGATAAGAAATCAAGACCGCGTTCGGATCAGGATCCTTTTCTCCCACCACCGAGGGCGAGACATCGACCCTCCACACGCCGTCTTCGACTTCCCCCGGGAACAGATAAAATTCATTTGGCCCTCCCCATTCAAACGCTCTTTTGGCGGACCACCCTTGCGTCGTCCCGTCGCCGAAATCCCACTTGACCGCCTCGGCGAGGCCGCTCCATAGCACTAAGCATCCAACAACGGCGAATCTCAACATGACAACATCTCCATAGGTAAGTGAAAGGAACCTTTTATACCCATCTTCATCACGTACTCAAAAGATATCTTGGCAGGCCCACGCAACCCATCCCTAAGATACAACCGCCGACGCCCTAAATCTAAATCATAGACTAGGGTTGCCTCAAGTTGAATTCCACTAGGCAAATATGCTTCTTTACATACCCTATGTCGTCTATTGCTTCTTCATCCTCTTCCCTCTTCCCTCGGTTCGCCGAGAACCGCATCGCCCTCGCCAACCAAGTCGAAATGGCGTATATCGACAATGGCAAAGGGGATCATCCCCCCTTAGTAATCCTACACGGCATCTTTGACAACAAGGCCACTTGGTTCCGCTTGACCGCCCGCCTACCCGGCCACCGCATCATCGCCCCCGACTTGATCGGCCACGGGCACAGCAGCAAGCCGACCTTTGCCGCCCGCCCGGCGCGCGAGCGTTACTCGCCGGATATGCAGGTTAGCTACCTCGCGGCCTTTATCGCCGCGTTGGACTTAGACGACGTAATTCTCGTGGGCAACTCACTCGGTGGCGGCTTAGCCCTGCGCTTGTACCTCGACTTTCCCGCGCTCGCAGCTAAGGTGCGCGGCCTAGTGCTCATCGACGCAGCCGGCTATCCCCACAAACTTCCCGTACACGTGCGCACCCTCGGCAGCTCCCTAGGCAAGCTGTTGACCTACGCTCCGATCCACACCCTAGCGCGAACCTGCGGTCTGTTGCGCTTGGCTGTTTGGCGCACTTTCCGGCGCTGCTTCCACGACCGCAGCAAAATCCCCCCCGAACTAGCAACAGTCGCCCGCGCCGCGCTCGAAACACCCAACGCCGTGTACGCCTACCACTACTCAGCGCGGAACCTCGTACCACCCGACGTAGCAACGTTCCACCAGCGCTTTGGCGACATCACCTGCCCGACCTTGGTTTTGTGGGGACAACAAGACCGCGTCTTACCCGTGCGCTCAGCCCACTGCTTCGCCGCCGACCTGCCCTGCGCCGACCTGCACGTCTTCCCCAACTGCGGACACGCGCCCCACCTCGAATACCCCGACGAGACCGCCGACTATATCGAGCGGTGGATAAAAGGGCGGGATATTAAATAATTACTTATCTTTTGCATGAATAAAATTTTGCCCCTCCCCGTAAATATGCCGGCAACTATTATCCAATACCGGCGTCTAAGCAGCAGCAAATCTTTTGACAAGGAGGGACAATATGCCACTCTATCGCCACGCAGAAGCCTCGGGAGGCCCAGACGATATCCTCGTGATCGAGGATCGGGGAATGCTCGGGCAGGGCCAGCCCCGTTTCGAGTTTATCGACTCGCGTACCATCAAAGCCCATCCCCTCATCATCGAAGCCCTAATCGCCGACTCCGAGCGTTTGTGGACTCTCGAAGAAATACTTGCCGACACAGAGAAGTGACGCGCTGTTCGCCCCAACGCGTCACTTAGCAAAAAACACCTGTTAGTCCCTCCCCCCGTCCTCTTCTTCTCGCCGGCAAAAATTCAGTCCATCCCCTAGCTCGATTTCTTCACAGGATAGTAGCAGCGGTCAATTGTAATCCGGCCCGCCGACCGGCCCTAACAACGCGCGATTTTCTTTGGGCGTTTCCACCTCGTCGAGAAAGTCCGCCAAGGCTTGCTGCATCCGCTGTGCCACCTCTGGATGCGCGTCGATTACATTCTGCTGCTGCTGAGGATCGGCCTTCATATCGTACAGCTCGGGTGCGCCGCCGTGTTCGCCATACGCCAAATAGGTCCAGCGCTCGTCGGTCACGGTCGGTCCGCCATTGCGGATAAAGGTCGAGCTGAAGGCGTACTGCCGCGGCCACGCTGCCGATCCGCTCAGCAGCGGCACCAACGAGTGTCCGTGCATTGTCAGGTCGCTCTTTTCGTTTCGGCTGAGCTCAACGTCGAAGCCCACGCCAGTCAAAGCCAGCAGCGTCGGCAGCAAATCCACCGATTGCGTCAATGCGCCCACCCGCTGTCCGCCCGCGATCTCGGGGGCAGCAATCATCAGCGGGATGTGGCTGATCTCTTCGTACAGGGGCCAGACGCGGTCGTCCTCGGGGTGGATATTGGACTTGCCCGTGCGGTTGTGCTCGCCGACGAACATGCCGTGATCCGAGGTGAAGACTACCACGCTGTTGTCGAACAGCCCAAGCTCCTCAATTTTGTCCAACACGTAGCCGATCCACTTGTTGACCAAGTAAATTTCGGCTGCGTAGTGCGCCTGGAGATTGGCTAGTTCCTCTTTGGTATAGGCGGTCGCCGGGCCGTAGTTCGGGTGGATCATCGGCGGGCCGTCGTACCCAGAGGTATCATAGCGGCCCACGAGATGTTCCGGCGGATCCCACGGCTCGTGCGCGTCGAAGAAATCCACCCACAGCAAAAACGGCTCGCCGCCGCGATTTTCCTCCAACCAGCGGCTCGCCGTCTGCGCCGTGCGCACGCAGAAGCGGTCTTCCTCCCACGCCCAGTCGCGATTAGTCCACGAATGCAGGGTCGCCAAATTGCCAAAGCGCGTCTTCGCTATATGCGGATCGACGCGCGTCTTCGCCCCGTCCACCTCCAGGCGCGGCGGCAGGTTGCCTTTTAACAGCGGCTTGTCTCCCTCTTGCCCGCGAATCCAATACGCCCCGTCAAACCCCCGGTCAAAATAGTGGACGCCCTTCATCAGATGCGGCGTGTCGCAGATAAGCTGACTCTGGTAGCCAGCCGCGCCGAAAATCGTGCTCAGCACCGGGATGCCGGCGTCGAGCGGTTTCCAGCCGTGGAAGGGAAAACTGTAGCGGCCAGTAAAGAGGTCGGTGCGATTGGGGATGGTCGGAAAGCTCGACAAATAGTGCCGGTCGAAGCACACTGCTCGCTCGGCAAAGCGATCGAGCGCGGCCGTGCCGATCCACGCATTGCCGTTGCACCCCAGATAGTCGTAGCGAAAGGTGTCGCTGACCAAGACGATGATGTTCATAGAAAATCTGCTCCTTGTGTTTAAATCCGACGTGGCGCTTCACGACGCCAGCGCGTGGCGCAACGCACCCTCCAATTCGGGATACGCAAACTCGAAACCCGCTTCCAACAGCCGCTTCGGCCGCGCCCGCTGGCTGGCCAGCAGCCCCTCCTCGGCCAACTCGCCCAAGACCAACTTGGCGGCAAACGCCGGCAGCGGCAACAGCGTCGGCCGCCGCAACACGTGCCCCAGCGTCCGCGTCAGTTCAGCATTAGTCACCGGCTGCGGCGCGGTCAGATTCACCGGCCCACGCAAGGCGTCGTTTTCCACGACGTAAATCAGCGCTGCCACCGCGTCTTCCAAGCTAATCCAGCTAACGTACTGCCGCCCGTCGCCGATCTTGCCACCCACCCCCAAGCGGAAGGGTAACAGCATCTTGGCCAGCGCCCCGCCCCGGCGACTGAGGACGATCCCCAAGCGAGCCTGTACGACGCGGATCCCAGCCTCAGATGCCACAGCGCTCGCCCCTTCCCACGCCCGACCCAACTCGGCCAAAAATCCCTCGCCGGTGTCACTTTCCTCGTCCAACTCCTCGTCGCGCCGATGGCCGTAAATGCCGACGGCCGACGCACAGACCAGCACTCTCGGCGGTGTGGCCAATCCCGCCAAGCGCGCAGCGAGTAGCTGCGTCGTCTGCACTCGGCTCTGGCGCAATTGCGCCTTGACGGTGGCAGTCCAGCGCCCGGCGGCAATGTTCCGGCCCCCTAAATGAACTGCCGCCTCTATTCCCTCTAAGCCCTCTTGCTCCAGCTCGCCGGCTTCTGGATCCCAGCGCAACTCCCCTTGCGCCGGCGGTCGCCGCACCAAGCGCACCACCTCATGTCCCTCGCGTCCCAACCGACTACAGAATGCTGTACCAATCAAGCCGCTGCTACCCGCTACCAGTATCTTCACTAGCTGCTCCTATTGGACTGCTACTAAAACGCATCCCCGTGCTCGGCACAAACCGACAGTCTGCGCCTGC
>JAGWBY010000070.1 GCA_021295675.1 Candidatus Latescibacterota bacterium
TCGTCTTAGTGCTCATTTTTATCCCTCCAAGTCGCTATCCCTTGCGAAATTAAATGAACTTCGGTGGATCCGAGGTGCAACACCAATCGCCATAAAAAGGAGAACGGCGATGCAGCAACCCCATTACAATAAAGACCTAGACGTCCGCCAGATAGGGACAGAGGATTTACCTCGTGCTCGCCTAGTGGCCGGACGCGCCTTTATGGAACACGCCGAAGATTGGTACGGGGATGATGAGACGGCGCTGGCTGGCTTTGATGGAGAAGGGACTTTGGTGTGTGCCTTGGGCTATCAGCCCGAATCGCTGTGGTGGGGCGCGGCGCAGATTCCGGCTGGGGCCATCGGCGGGGTGGCTACCGATCCCAAGTACAAGCGGCGCGGGCACGCTGGTGGGCTTATGGTGCAGGCCATTCACATACTGCGGGCACGCGGTTGCTGTGTTAGCCCGCTGTGGCCTTTTTCCTTTAGGTGGTACGGCAAGTTCGGTTGGGCTTGTCCGGCACCGAGGTTAGAACTGAAAGTATGGCCGGATCTGGTCCGCCAAGCCACGGCGACGGTGGGGGAGGTGCGGCGGGCGACTGCGGACGACGCGAGCGCCGTGCATCGATTGCACACCGAGGGGGCGCAGTTGCGCAATGGGCAGTCGGTGCGCTCAGAAGCGTTTTGGCAAAAAGAGGAGATACGGCGCGAGCTTTGGGTGCTGGAGGGGGACGGTGGGGAAGTGGACTGCTCGGCGCTGATGTTAATAGGGGACTTGGGGCGCGCCCAAGGCAAACGCATTACCGTGCGAGAGCTGCACGCGGCTTCTTTTGCCGCTCAATTGAAGTTCGTGCGGTCCGTGGCTGATATGGATGGGCTAGCGGCCTTGAACCTCGATCTGCCGCCCGACAGCTTGCTGCTCGGCGCATTCCCAGAGCGCTTTAATGCATCCGTTGAGTTCGACTTGGCGTTGCGCGTACTGGACGTGGCCCAAGCCTTAGCGCATCTCAAGCCGCCTGAAAATTTGCGGGCGACGGTCTCGTTTGAGGTCGCCGATTGGGTGGTGAATGCCGACAAGCCGCTGGCCGTGACGGTGCAGGCTGAAGGGGGACAGGTGCAGGTTGCGGCAAAGTCAGACAAAGACGCGCTGTGCTGCGATATTAACACCTTTACGCGATTGTTTGCCGGCGGTTTGACCGTGGCCCAAGCCCGGGCTATGGGACGTTTGACCGGCGGCAATCCGGCGGTGGGGATGGCCTGCGATGCGTTGCTGCACGGGCGCGTGCCGTACCGCTCCGATGTCGAGGTGGGGTAGGGTCAAACGCATAACTTCGGAAGGAGAAATTATGGCTTTAGCGACAGAGACACATTTGCGGCAATACCGCGAAGAAGGCTATTGCCTAGTCGAAGAATTGATCCCGGCCGATCTGATCGAGGTCGCTTGCCAGCGCACTATGGAAATAGCCGGGGACTTGCCCGACTGGTCGGAGAGGCATTTCCAAGTGCTCGATCCAAGCCGTTATAAAGCCGCTGGGGGCAGTCCGCTGCCGGGCGGCATTCAGCAGCCGGCCAGCCAGGAAGAGGTGTTCTCGCGGGTCGCCGATCATTCGCGCTTGGCCGAAGTCATGGCGGCCCTGCTGGAAGGGCCAGTGGAGCGGTTTACCGATCAGGTAGGGGTCAAGCACGCCGCAATCGCCGAAGAGCAGGGGGGCTGTAGCTATTTCCATCAGGATTCGTTCTACTGGAAAATAGCGCCAGAGTTGGGGTGCAACTGTTGGATTCCCTTGACGGATGTCGGGATAGAAGCCAGCGCCTTGGCCGTGATGCCGGCCAGCCACCAGGGTTGGCAGCTCATCGAGCACGAATCGTACTACGACGATCCGCCCATGGGCCACGTGGGCGACGATGGCTTCCAGCCCTTCAAGCGCCATCGCGTGCCTCTGGAGCAGGTGGACTTTGCCGAGGAGAAGCTAATTGCCACTAGGCCGGGAGACGGATTGTTCTTCAGCAATTACACCTGGCACCGCAGCGAGCCGAACCGCAGCGGCCGGTCGCAGGCCTTTTACGCCATTGCGTACCAGCGTCGCGGTTCGTGACCGTATCGCGTGAGCGAGGCGTGGTGGCATTGTTAGCCGTCTCTTGTCAGTAAACGACCGACACTGTCCGACCGACGGTCTCACTGCGCGCATCCCCCTCCAACTCCATCCGCAGAAGGTAGATCCCCGGCGACACCAGCCGGCCTCCTCCATCCCGGCCATCCCAGACAAATCCCTGCGATCCGGCCATCGCCTCCCGGTCGATCTCCCGAATCAGCCGGCCCGACAGATCGAAAACCCGCAGTTGCAGCGGCCGGTTTTCCAGTACGTTCACTAGGTCCAGAGCGATTTTGAGTTGGTCGTTGGTGCCGTCGCCATTGGGGGTGAGCACCGTGGGGCCAATAACCAAGTTGGCCAACAGATCGCGGCTCACCGGCAGGTTCACCACGTTGGTGCTACTCTCCACCGCGTCCGTGGCATCGCCCGGATCTACTAGCTGCCGCGCCGGAAGATTCCCATCGCCGAGGAAGAGGTCAAAACGCGTGGCCTGCAGGAAAACCGCAGCGGCAAATCGCAGTTCCACCAGATCATCGCTGTGGATCGGGCTGGGAAAAACCGCCCGAAAACCGGAAGGCGTGGCTTCGGCCTCAACCTCTACCAGCTCTCCATTCAGGTATGCCTCCTGGAAGCGCACCTCTGTGGATGTCTCCATTTCTACTCGATCAAAGCCGCTGGCGCGCGTCTCTTGGGATTTCAAGTAATAGGTAAAGTCGATCCATTCTCCTGGCTGCACTTCGACCGGATAGATTTCTCCAGCCGTGGTATTCGCCAGCGGCGATGAGAAATCCAGCTCTAGCCAGTCCAGCGTAGCCGCTGCCCGCGGCGTGTCGCTAACCAGGCGCATATCCAGCTCTACATAGCGGCGCAAGGATGGCGAGAGGAAGATTCCCCCGCCCGGACGATAGATCCGGCTCCACGGACTCCATCCCTCACCGACGGTGAATACCGTGTCCACAGGTCCTTTGAAACTGGGTATCAGTTTGTTGTATTTCCTCTCCGTGACCACCTTCCCATCCTTGTCGTGATAGGTGATCTGTGCCTTGAGGTGATTGCCCGCGCGACTGCGGATCTCGACCCTCGTTCTGGGCGGCGTATTCGCTTCCCAGCGCACGGCCGACACATTCTTCAGCCCTCCTAGGTCGAGTATGGGCGAGACTAGAGGTAGTTCCCGAGGATACCCCTCGCCAAAGACTTGGATTTCGCTCACTCTGCCACGCGCATTGCACGGCCAGGGATCCCACAGGCCCGACTCCCTGCCGCACACCGAGTCCCAGTACCTCCAGAAGACCCGCAAGTAGCGCACCGGACTCAGCGCGAAATGGTGATCGACAAAAGGAATATTGGCGCGCTCGCTGTAGGGAAAAGTGCCCGAGTAGTGTTTATTCCATCTGAGAGTGCCGTCCGGGGACAGCGAGCCGTCCGAGGTCATAAATTCGTAGAACTGAAAGTCAAAGGTGTAGGACCCGCCGATTCCCTGTATGCCGACCAGCCGCGTCTGGTCAACCCAGAATGTCGCCCCCAGGTCCAGGGTCATCCTAGAGTTGACATCGCTGAGGCCGCGCTGGTGTCGCGACTGCCTCAGCCCGCTCGCCAAATTGCCATCCACCATGAGCCGAGCATTGCTCACGACGGTCTTGGCGTTTGGATTTGAAAGGTTCAGGATGACATCGAGCGCGCCACCACGCTCCAGCAATCCCAAGGCCATGTTGTCTCCCACAGCCTCCACTTGTACCTCCACGAGCCGGGCCTGCGGCACGTAGTGCAGTACCTCGAAGCGCAGAAACTGCATTAGCTGAGATCTCGCCCGCTTCAGCTCAAAGTGTACTTCGCGTCGGTCGTTGCTCTTGAAGCGCTCTCTGGTGCGATACACTAGGGCACCAGGTATGGGGATGCCAACTTGGTCAACCGCGGGCTCTCCGTCGGACAGGAAGATCTCGAACAGATCCATGGGCGGTGCCGCCTCGTCAAAGATCAGGATTACGCGCCGAGCGGAAATCCCCCTGCCCAAATCCACTTCCAACCACCAGTCCTCAGGGGGATCGGCTGGGTCCGGGCCCCAGCCACTTTGAAGATCGCCGTCCAATGCCAGAAATGCGTCCGGCAAATTAGAGCCGGCTGCTCTGATGCCGCCGCCGAAATCAGCGGCGTTGAGCGTCGCCTTGATCTGCTTGCGGCTTTCAACCGGTCGCAGCCATCCGTCCGGGGTGATCTCCACGGCTCCGGTCGGCACCTTCCAGGACTGCCATTCCCGCGCGGTGTCGAAGCGGACCTGATCGGCTGATAGGGCACAGGGGATCAGAAGTCCCGCACATGCCATCCGGGATACTCGGCGAATCTTTGCGAAGGTCTTGCTGATGCTGCGATCATCGCGTAGCACGACGAAATTGACTTCGCGACTGTTCGCATCGCGGAGGAAGCGCAGATCCATCGTAGACCCCTGAGTGTCTTCGGTTAAGTGGTTTGATCACCATGTTCTCAAAGCGAGCCTCGGGAACATCATAATAATAATGGACCCCTATTCAACAATTATTTTTAGTTGAGTAACACATAATTTCATCATGTTAGTGAAGCCCCATAGGTATAGCAGGTCTCTTGACAGATAGATGTTAAGTGGTATTTTGGAAGTAATAATTCCAAAAAAGAAGGAAAAATGGAAATAAAGAGGCGATTTTTCCAGGCATCGGAGACCAGCTTTTTTCTTTTTGGTCCTCGCGGCACAGGCAAATCGACCTGGCTTCATGCCCATTTGCAGGACGCCTTGCTCGTGGATCTGCTCGCTCCAGAGACGTATCGGCTCTACTCGGCCCGTCCCGAAAGGCTGGGGGAACTCATCGCTGGCAATCCCGCCAAGAACACTGTCATCATCGACGAGGTGCAAAAGCTTCCCGAGTTACTCGATGTGGTCCATCAGCTCATTGAGCAGCACCGATCGCTCCGGTTCGTCCTCACCGGCTCTAGCGCGAGAAAACTGAAGCGCACCGGGGTTGACCTACTGGCTGGCCGAGCCGTGCTCAAGACCATGCACCCCTTTATGGCTGCTGAACTCGGGGCTACTTTTGACCTAGCGCGCGCCCTGCGCTTTGGGCTTGTGCCCTTGGTTGTGGATTCAGCATCTCCTGCCGAGGCGCTCGGCGCGTATGCCGCTCTTTACCTGCGAGAAGAAGTTCAGATGGAGGGTTTGGTGCGCAACGTCGGCAACTTCTCGCGCTTTTTGGAAGCCATCAGCTTTTCGCATGGATCCGTGCTGAGTATTTCCGCGGTCGCTAGGGAGTGCCAAGTCGAGCGGAAGACTGTCGAGGGGTACATCGACATTTTGGAGGATCTGTTGTTGTGTTTTCGGGTGCCGGTGTTTGCCAAGCGGGCCAAAAGGCACCTAATCGCCCATCCTAAATTCTACTTCTTCGATGCCGGCGTCTTCAAATCGCTGCGGCCGTCCGGCCCGCTCGATCGCCCCGAAGAAATACACGGCAGCGCTTTAGAGGGGCTAGTGGCTCAGCATTTGCGGGCTTGGAACGCGTACGGCGGCGAGCACTACACTCTGTCTTTTTGGCGCACCAAGTCGGGAAGAGAAGTCGATTTTGTCCTCTACGGGCCGGAAGGCTTTTGGGCTATAGAAGTCAAAAACAACCGCACCATCCGCCCAAGCGATCTCAACAGCCTGCGCGCTTTCAAACAAGACTATCCCGAAGCCGAAGTGTGTTTACTATATAGGGGAGACGAGCGGATCGAAATGCAGGGAATACGCTGCCTGCCCTGCGGCGAATTTTTGCAAGGGCTGGTACCGGGCCGACCTTTGCTAGCCCACACCTATTGACCTTTCACACAGGAGCCTCCACCATGACCGATTCCGCCTACCGCATTGTCCCGCCCGGCTTTACCGACGACGAGTGGGAAACCTTTAACCGCGAGGGAATCCTCTTTTTTGAAGATGCCCTCGATCAAGCGGCCATCGACGAACTCACTGCTGCCATCAATCGCGTTTGCCAATCCAGCCCCAAATATCAGGAGGGGCAAACCTTCGGCTGCCAAAATATCGTCGAGCGCGATCCCGCCTTTGCCGCGCTCATCGATCACCCCCGGCACATCGGCTACGCCTACGACCTCTTCGGCGAATTGCTCAAGCTGCATCAGAGCCAGTTTTTTATCCGTCCGCCCGGCGGCGAACGCTACAATATCTGGCATCCCGATGGTGCCCGCGCCGTGCCGTACGGCACCTTCTCGCCCGAGTTGCCGCTGCAAATCAAGGTCGGCTTGTGGCTGACCGACCTGCCACGGGCCAAAATGGGCAACCTAGTGGTTCTGCCCGGCAGCCACCGCCAGCAATACGTCGATGAGTACGACAGCCACGAGCCGATCCCGGGCGAACGGGTGGTCTGCCTGCGCAAGGGGACCATGACCTTCATGCACTCGAGCATCTGGCATCGCGTCGAGCCCAACGAGAGCGACGTGGTGCGCAAGAATATCTTCTACGCGTACTGCCCGGCTTGGGTCACTCCAGCCGACCGCCTCCAGTCCGATCCCGCTTGGTTTGAGACGCTCAACCGCGAGCAGCGCATCATCATGCGTTCCTACACCAACGCTTATCACAACGCCAAACCCCCGGCCTCCGACTTCCCGCTCTTCCTCGACCGCGAGACCGGCTTGGACCGCGATCCCGATGCCTACCGCGACGATGTGGCGTTGCACCGCCGCAAGCGCCGCACTTGGGCCGAGGGTAGGGGCGGTTTGCGAACCGAATCGCCGCACGTGGGCTGAGGGTAGGGGGCGGTTTGCGAACCGCCCCCTACTCTTAGGCTTCGGCCCGCTTTTCAAACAGCCACATCCCGATCCCCATGGCTGCCAGTCCGACGAAGACCGAGTACCCGAGGAACATAAAACTGAGCTTGATAGACTCTGGGTCTAGTCCTATCGGCTCGTTGGAATCGCGGTCGAACCAGAGTACCTCGTGTGCGCCGGGCAAGTCGAGCACATCGGGAAGGGTGCTAAAGTAGAAGTACAACACGCCTAAGACGAAGGCGGTAGAAGCGAGGCCAGTAAAGCGCCGCACCACCAACTTCAGGCCGGAGGCTCCGCCGGCAATACCCAGCATCACTGCCATCGCCGATAAGTAGAACACTCCGCTGATAATTAGGATGTCCGCTGCGATGTCGCTGAACAGGGGAATGAAATATAGTGCATGTGATGCCGTTTTCTCCGCCTCGGTTGCGAGCGCGTGCAATTTGCCGACAACCGTGATGAAACCGGCGCTGCTCAACGCGAATAAGACGATGCCGAGTGTCGCCACGGCCGCAGCCTTGGCCGCAAAAATTTGCGCGCGCGATACCGGCAGGGAGAGGAGCAGATAATGGGTCTGTCCTTTTACCTCTTGGGCGAACGAGTGGCTGAGCACAAAGGGCAGGATCAGTAAAAACGCATAGGGCACCAAACTCCACAGGGCGTGAAGCGAGGGGACCTGTCCGTCGTCGAACGACAGCACCGCAACGAGTTCGAGAAAGACCGTCACCAACGGCAGCAAGACGAACAGGGTGCGGTTGTCCTTTATTTCCTTTATATACAGCGTCTTCCAAGTATTCACGATACCACCTCCTCGAAAATGTCGCTGAGCGACTGGCCGCGATTTTGCCGCAATTCTTCAATGTTGCCGCTGACTGCGATCTCGCCGTGGCGCAGGAAGGCGACCTCTTCTATCAGCTCTTCCACCTCGCTGACGAGATGGGTCGATATCATGATCGTCTGCTCGCCGACGCGAAACTCGCTCAGCAAGGTCTCCAAGATGCGCCGACGCGACGGCGGGTCGATCCGTCCCAGCGGCTCGTCCATGAGCACCAGTTCGCTTGGCCACGAAAAGGCGGACACTACCTTCAGCCGCGCCCGCTGACCATCGGACAGAGTGCCGATTTTCCGGTGGCTATCGACGTTCATCAAGCCGAGCAGCTCGTGGGATTTGTCCATGTCCCAGCCCGGAAAGAACTCGGCTAGGAATTCGAGTTGCTCGCTGACGCCCATCCAGTCGTAAAACGGATTGACCTCGGGCAGGTACGAAGTGATGCGGCGCGTTTGAATGCCGACCGGCTGACCCGAGACGCTGGCACTGCCTTCGCTGGCATGGGCGACGCCGGCGAGGATTTTGAACAGCGTGCTTTTGCCGCTGCCGTTTTCGCCGAGGATGCCCATTACCCGGCCTTTTTCGACGGTTAGGGAGATGCCTCCCAAGGCCGTCACGCCGGAGTATCGCTTCCACAGGTTTCACCTCCTCTAAAATTTCGCGCAGCAGGTCGTCGATTTGGTCGGGGGAGAGCGCTAGGTCGCGGATCTCGGCGACAAAGCGGTCGCGCGCAGCCCCGGCTAGGGCGCGGCGCTCGCTGTCGATGCGTTTGGCGCTCTTGGTTATCGACGATCCCTCGCCGCGTCGCGTGGTTATGAATCCTTCGCGCTCCAATTCCATGTAGGCTCTGGACATGGTATTGGGATTGACGCCCATCTCCTTGGCCAT
Organism: Candidatus Latescibacterota bacterium; assembly: GCA_021295675.1. The sequence continues at coordinate 8,569 of JAGWBY010000070.1, forward strand.
TTCCCGCACCGACGGTAAGGGGCCGCCGGCCTGATAGATCCCTTGGACGGTGCGCTTTTTGACCGCCTCGATGATCTGCAAATAGATGGGGCGGGTGGGATCAAAATCGAGCGGCATCTTCGCACTCCTTTCTGGTTGTGGGTCTCATTTTTGTCCTATTGTAACAGTGTTCTATCTACATAATACACTATTGTTATAGAGAAGTCAAGATTTTTTTAAGGGCGACTTCCCGCGCTCGGCGGGCGACTTTACAACTTGTTATTTATTCTGGATTTGCGGGGATGAAACTGATTCACTCGCCATTCGCTAACAACTCGCCGATGGGTTGGGCCGCCTTCAGGCCGTGACCCGAAAGCACGGCCACAATCCGCTGACCCGGCTGCACCAGACCGGCGGCCTGGGCTTGAAGCAGACCGTCCCATATCACGGCCGAAGTGGGCTCCACGCAGAAACCGGCCCGGCCCAACTGGCGCAGGCCCCGGATTATGGCCTCTTCGGAGACGGCGACTACGGAACCCTCTGACTGGCGCAAGGCGTTGATGACTTCGCGGTCTCTAACTGGGCGGGGTAGGGCAATGCCCTCGGCCCGGGTGGGGCGCGGAGAAGCGGCGGGGGCGACCACGTCCAAGCCGGCGTGGAAGGCTTGGTACAACGGCGAGACGTGTTCGGCTTGGACGGCAATGAGGCGCGGCAGGTGGTTGATCAGCCCGGCCCGTTGCAAATCGACAAAGCCGCGGTACAGGCCGAGTAAGATGCTGCCAGCTCCCACTGGACAGATTACTGCGTCAGGCGCAGTCCAGTCGAGTTGCTCGGCTAGTTCAAAGGTTAGGGTTTTGAGACCTTCTATAAAGAGTGGGTGCCACAGGTGCGAGGCGTACACGGCTCCAGTGCGGTCAATGTACTCGAGCAGAGCTTCGGTGGCTTGGGGACGCGGTCCTTCTACTGGAATCAGTTCAGCACCGTACAGGCGAATCTGCACCAGTTTGCCCACAGAGGCCGAAGCTGGACAAAAAACTTTTAGGCGCACCTTGGCGCGGGCTGCATACGCAGCTAAGGCGGCCCCGGCGTTGCCCGAGGAGTCCTCTACTGCTTCCTCTATGCCCAAGGCGTGCAAATAGCTCATGAGCAGGGCGGCCCCGCGATCCTTGTACGAGCCGGTGGGCAGGGTGTGGTCGCATTTGGCCAGGACCGTCATGCCCTCCAGATCAAAGGGGATCAGGGGAGTGCGGGCCTCGCCCAGCGAAACGGGGTCGCCCGCCGGGGGTAGGGCTTCGCGGAAGCGCCACATGTCGGCGGGGCGGGCGGCGATCTGGTCGAGGGGGAAGGTCGGGGTGGGGTACTGGCATTCGAGGGGTGCGTCGCAGGCGAGGCAGCGGTAGGGAGCCGGGGCTTGGGGATAGGGGGCCTGGCAGGCGAAGCAGTGGAAGGTGAGGGGCATGGGTGAATTGGGGATTGGCGTGTGTGCTGCCGCGACTATCGGTTCTAAGCGGCTAGGATTACTTTAAAATTTACGCCTTTTCACAATAATAATCACGTGATGTTTTAGTAAAATTATTACTTGGAGGACATACCGATGGCCGCCGACGCGCAAGACCTTGAACCCACTTGGGCCCACCGCACCGACGATGTTGACACCAAGGTCGAGATTCTGCGGCGGGCGCTGCACACAGGGAACCACGAGCTGGCTCTCAAGGACACCATCGCCAACGAGCGCATGCTGCATGCAGACCCGGGACCTATCGATCTGCCCGCCACCGGGTGGCACCTGACAGAGCAACTACCTAAGCCCTGGTCCCGATGGGCCGACGGTTGGGAGTTGTGCCAGACTGTGCGGCTCAGCGAGCCTATTGGCCAGGCGCGGCAGTCCGAGCCGCTGGACCTCCTCGTGGCAATGCCCGCGGAAAGGGTGGCCGCACCGGAACGCGAATTGCGCGTCGCCCGGCTCGACAGCGGTCGGCCGTGCGAGGTTTGCAGCCAAGTCTATGGCGCGGTCCGTCGCGGTCCATACTGGCTCGCCCACTTGGTCTTCGAGGCCGATGTCCCCGCCGC
>JAGWBY010000071.1:0-24217 GCA_021295675.1 Candidatus Latescibacterota bacterium
ACGAGGTTGATAGGTTGCAGGTGGAAGCGCAGCAATGCGTGAAGCCGAACAATACTAATTGGCCGTGCGGCTTGACCAATTTATTGTCGCAGCAATACTGGAGTTTTGCATTGCTTTTGGTGTGGGCCTGTATTCGGTTGTTGAAGAGAATTTGAGTTTTCCGGTGGTCATAGCGGAGGGGAAACACCTCTTCCCATTCCGAACAGAGTCGTTAAGCCCTCTTGCGCCGATGGTACTGCTAGGGTCGCCTAGTGGGAGAGTAGGACGCTGCCGGATTTTTTAAAAGCCCATCCCTTTGGGGGTGGGCTTTTTTGTGTCTGTAGAAAATACCTTGACAACGCCGAGGTAGGCCAATTAATTAAGCACTTCTCTTAATTCAGGAGGAGTCAAATTGAGCGAACAAACGAGGAATTTTTCTCTGTGTGGCCATAGCGGCGCAGGTAAAACAGCGCTATCTGAGGCCATGTTATTCAACATGGGCGTCGTAAATCGCTTGGGACGCATTGATGACGGGACGACGACATCGGATTATGATTCGGCCGAGGTTGAGCGTCAGATTTCGCTCAAGGTCTCTTTGCTGAATGGCCAGTGGCAGGATCATCACCTCAATATAATTGATACGCCGGGGTATGCAGATTTTATCTCTGAGGCCAAGGCGGCACTGCGCGTGTCCGACGCGATGGTCACTGTCGTCGATTCGGTTACCGGGATAGAGATCGGCACTGAGCGGACTTGGAATTTCGCTGCCGATTACAATTTGTCCCGGGTACTATTCATCAACAAGATGGACCGCGCCGATGCCGACGCCGATCAGGTCTTAGAAATGCTTCAAGAGCGTTTCGGACGCCAAGTCGTGCCTTTGCAAATGGCGGTAAATCCCGGTGAGGGGTTCAATCAGATCGTCGATTTGGTCGCCATGAAAGCCTATGCGTACCAAGATGGTAAAGCCACAGAAGGAGACATACCTGACGAGGTCCAAAGCCGCGCCGAAGAGCTGCGTGAGCAGCTAGTAGAAGCCATCGCCGAGACCGCCGAAGAGCTGATGGAGAAGTATTTCAGCGAGGGCGAATTGACCACAGAGGATATGGTTGCTGGTTTGCGTCAGGCTATATTACGGCGCGAAATTTTTCCAGTCTTTTTTGGAGATGCTTACAACAATGTCGGCATCGATCGGCTGCTGGACGCCTTGGTGCAATACGGGCCGTCGCCGACCGAAGCGGCAGGACTCAGATTCCAAGATGGCGAGGAACAGGAAGTTGAGCTTGAAGGCACCGCTGCTGAGCCCTTGGCTGCTTTGGTATTTAAGACCTTGGCTGAGCAGCACGTAGGTGAGCTTTCTCTGCTGCGTCTCTTCTCTGGAGCGATCAAGCCTGGTGACGAAGTGGCCAATTCAAGCAAGCGCGCCACAGAGCGCATTGGCCAGATCTATCACCTCAACGGCAACAAGCGGACCGAAGTCGCAAGTGCCGAGGCTGGCGATATCGTCGCCTTAGTCAAGCTCAAGAACACCCATACGACCGATACGCTTTGCACCAAGGGCGCGTCGCTGCAACTTCCGGGCATTGTATTTCCAGAGCCGCTAATTCGCGTGGCTATTCACGCCAAGGAACAGGGCGGCGAGGATCGCGTCTCTACGGGGATTGCTCAGTTGCACGAGGAAGATCCGAGCTTCATTATGAAGTACGACGGTGAGGTCCGCCAAACGATCCTGCTCACCCAAGGAGAGTTGCATCTGGAAATTATCGTTAGCCGCCTGAAAGAGCGATTTGGTGTGGAGATCGATATGGAGGTGCCGCGGATTCCCTATCGAGAAACGATTCGCGGCAACGCCGATGCGCAATATCGGCACAAGAAGCAGTCGGGTGGACGGGGGCAGTTCGGCGAGGTGTTTATACGCATTGCTCCTAAAGGTCGCGGTGAAGGTTTTGAGTTTCTCAACGCGGTCGTTGGCGGCAATATCCCGAGCAACTTTATCCCTGCGGTGGAAAAGGGCGTCGTCGAGACGCTGAGCGAGGGGCCAGTGGCCGGTTACCAAGTCATTGATGTGGCTGTTACTGTGTACGACGGTAAGCACCACGCAGTAGACTCAGACGAAGTTTCTTTTAAGTTGGCCAGTTCCCACGCTTTCAAGGATGCCTTCCTCAAAGCCAAACCGATCCTGCTAGAGCCTATCTATCAGTTGGAGATTACGGTGCCCGAGGAATTTATGGGCGACGTAATGGGTGACCTCTCGTCGCGGCGAGGTCGGATCAGCGGCATGGACGCAGATGGACATTTCCAGGTCATCCACGCCGAGGCCCCCTTAGCCGAAATAGACCGTTACGCCACGTTGCTGCGCTCCATGACGCAGGGCAAGGGATTCCATGCACAGCGATTCGACCGCTACGAGGAAGTTCCCGGGGATATCATGGCTAAAGTCGTCGAGAACTCGCAAAAAAATAAGGGCAAAGAAGCGGCCTGAGCGACTTGCTTTTACCCGTTGTGAAGGGCGGTCGGCCAAAGCGGTCGGCGGCCCTTTGCTTTTTGTATTGCGCGGGTTTTTTTATCTTAATACCGTCATAGAAAACAGTCGATTTTCTCCGAATGGTGCTTCTGCTTTGAGTAGTGAGAGCACGGGCGGGGATTGGTAAGGAGATACAGCCGATGTCTGGCCACTCCAAATGGAGTACAATCAAGCGCAAAAAAGGTGCCAACGACGCCAAGCGCGGCAAAATTTTTACGAAGTTGATCCGCGAGATTTCAGTGGCGGCCCGCAGCGGAGGTGATGAGGGGGCCAATCCAAGTCTGCGCACGGCAGTCCAGAATGCCAAAGCGGCCAATATGCCCGCGGCAACCATTGAGCGCGCCATACGCCGCGGCACTGGCGATGAGCCGGGGGCGATATACGAGGAAGGACTCTTTGAAGGCTATGGCCTCGGTGGGGTGGCCATCATCGTCGAAACCCTATCGGACAACCGCAACCGCACGGTTTCCGAAATCCGCCACGTATTTACTAAATACAGCGGCAACCTCGCAGAGAGTGGGACGGTAGCTTGGATGTTTGAACACAAGGGCGTCATTGAAGTGGACAAGGCCAATGTTTCCGAAGACGACCTCCTATTGGCGATCGTAGATGCCGGAGGTGAGGATATCCAAGATGGCGACCAAGTCCACGAAGTAACGACTCCAGTTGCCGACTTGGAGCCGGTTAAAAAGGCACTAGAGGACAACGGCATTGCCTTCGCCCAAGCGACGTTGGCTTGGATGCCCAAACGCGAAAACATGCTCGAAGTACAAGGCGACGAGGCCGAGAAAATTATCCGCCTCCTCGAGGCATTGGAGGATCTAGACGATGTACAGAAGGTTTTTTCCAATTTCGATCTCCGAGAAGACGAACTCGAAAAACTCATGGCTCAGGCCTAGTGGGTCTTCGCTTTGCTTGTTCTTGGAGTAGATCCTAGCAGCACGAGCACTGGCTACGGTTTCGTCGAATATAGCAAGCGCAAGGCCCGCTATGTTGCCTGTGGCTGTATCCGCCCTAAGGAAGATGCGTTCGAGGATCGGCTGGTTTTCATGTTCGACGAAATGACGCGGCTTATAGGTGAATACTCCCCGGACGAGAGCGCGATCGAAACTACTTTTTTCGGCAAGGACGCCACCGCGGCGTCCAAGCTGGGCCAAGCGCGAGGTTGCCTGATCATCGCCATGCGCAAAGCCGGCTTGTCCATTGCCCACTATACGCCGACGACAGTTAAAAAATCAGTGACCGGAAATGGCCAAGCCACCAAGCAGCAGGTACAATTCATGGTAACCCGCAGTCTGGATCTGAAGGAACGGCCCAAGTCCCTCGATGCATCAGACGCCTTGGCTATCGCGCTATGCCACACTCAGCAGTCCGGCCGGGTTTTATGCGAAGACCGAGGGCAGCGCAAGCCCGAGGTAGAGGCCTTGCTCAGTCGCATGGTCCGGCGTTAAGGTCTATCCGTGATAACACATCTACGCGGTACACTTCTGTCCAAATCACCTACCTATGCCGTCGTCGACGTCGGGGGTGTAGGTTATGGTTTAGCCATATCCCTGATAACTTTCGACCAACTACCCCCAACCTCCGAGGCGGTCCATTTGTCTACTTATCTCTACGTGCGCGAAGATCGCATGGAGCTTTTCGGCTTTGCCGATGAGGAAGAGCGTGAGATCTTCGAGTTGCTGATTGGCGTTTCGGGCATTGGCCCTCATTCGGCGCTGACCGTGCTGTCGGGCATGACCCTGCGCGATTTGCAGGAGGCTATCTTGCAAGAGCGCGTAGCCGAACTGACGGGGATCAAGGGCATTGGTCGCAAGACTGCGGAACGCTTGGTGCTCGATCTAAAGGACAAGATCCACGCGAGTGCCCCAGTCGGCGAAGCGGCCTCTGAGGCCAAACCTGGCGCGAGTGAGGAGGCAGCAAAGGCATTGATGACGTTGGGGTACGCAGCGCCTGCCGCGCGCCAAGCGGTGCGCAAGGCCGTCGAAAAGCACGGCCCCGACCTAAGTGTGCAACAGCTAATCAAACTGGCTCTCAAGGAACGCTGAAGGCTCGGCTATGGACCATCGACCCATAGATCCTAGCGGCGGAGACGACGACCTTCAATTCGACAATACACTGCGTCCTCAGTCCCTTGCCGAGATGCTGGGTCAAGAGAAGACCAAGCAGCAGCTCGGCATTGCCATTGAAGCCGCTCGGCAGCGCGGCGAAGCCATGGATCACGTGCTGCTATACGGTCCGCCCGGTCTAGGCAAGACGACGCTTGCGTATGTGATCGCCAAAGAGCTAGGCGTTGAAATCTATCCCACTTCAGGACCGTTGCTCGAGCACGACCATGGAGCCACGAGACGTACTCTTCATTGATGAGATTCACCGCGTCAACCGCGTGGTCGAGGAATACCTGTACTCGGCGATGGAGGACTTCAAAATTGACATCATCATTGACCAAGGCCCGGCGGCCCGCTCGGTCAGCGTACCGTTGGAGCCTTTTACCTTGATTGGGGCCACGACGCGCCAAGGCTTGTTGACCTCGCCGATGCGCGCGCGCTTTGGGCTTAATGCTCACCTCGACTACTATTCGGTCGCCGAACTCGCCGAGATCGTCAAGCGCGATGCTCGCCTGCTTAATTTATTAGTCTCAGAATCGGGCGCGATGGAACTTGCCCGTCGCTCTCGTGGCACGGCGCGGATTGCCAAGCGCTGGCTGCGTCGAGCACGCGATTTTGCCCAAGTGGAAGGCGAAGGCGAGATAGATGCTGAGGTGGTACAAAAGGCACTTGTCATCCACAGCGTCGACGAGAGGGGCCTCGACGAGATGGATATCGCGTTGCTGCGGGCCATCATTGAAAAATTCAACGGCGGCCCGGTCGGTGTGAGCAATCTGGCTGCTATAATCGGCGAGGAGGCCGAGACTCTCGAGGAAGTGGTTGAGCCGTACTTGATCAAGGAAGGGTTTATCAAGCGCACCCCCAAGGGCCGCGTAGCCATGCCACGAGCTTGGGAGCGCCTTGGCTTTGAGCCACCGCCAAGCCCCGGAGAGCAATTGGAGCTTCTATGAGCGCACACGGCCGCGACGTGATTCTGGCGTTGGACACGGCTACTCCGGTCGGTAGCGTGGCGCTCTGCACGGCAGAAGGGATCGTCGTCAGCCGTTATTTCGATGTGGGATTGCAGCATTCACAGCGACTATTCAGCGAAGTGGAGGCAGCACTAGAGGTCGCAGACATGGATGTCGGGGAAGTACGGGCTGTAGCCGTCGCGATTGGGCCGGGGTCGTTTACTGGCCTGCGGATCGGGCTGAGCGCAGCTAAGGGCTTGTGTTTGGCCGCAGTCAAGGATCTAGTGACTGTTTCAACATTGGAAACACTGGCTGCCCGTTTGCCCTTTGCCCACGTGCCTGTTTGTACTGTCCTCGACGCACGCAAGCGCGAGGTCTATGCCGCTCTCTACGACACGAAGACGGGCGTTCCGGTAGAACTAGCACCGCCCCGGGCCATCGCGCCAGCGCAGTTGGCCGAAGAGCGAGCCAACGCGCCGACGATTTTCACTGGGGATGGAGCCACGGCCTATCGCGAACTATTGGCGAGCGATCCAGCCGCGCAATTTGCCCCTCTGCCCTGCGCCCGTCCCGACGCCGGGACTATTGGCTGGCTGGCGCTGCCCAAGCTGGAGAACGGCCAGACTGCGGACTTGGATTCAGTGGAACCTGAATACTTGCGCTCGCCCGATGCTCGTCCCCTAGCGCGGGCATGAGTGGCGAGAGTTGCTGCGTTCCGCTAGGGCTGATCCACCTACCTCGCTTGATGGAGATTGAGCGCGGCTCTTTCGCCAATCCGTGGAGCGAGGCCGATTTTTGCTATTTACTTGCAGATAGAGATGCCTCGTGTTTGGGGCTTTTGCACCGCGGCGAACTGATCGGCTACGCGCTGGGTTATTTCGCCGGTGGCGATTTTCACCTCGCCAATCTCGCAGTGGTTCCGGCATATCGGAACCAAGGATGGGGTGGGCAGTTGTTGTTGCGGATATTGAGCTTGGCCGCAGAGCAAGGCGCTAGTTGTTGTGCGCTCGAAGTGCGCTCGGCAAATCGGGCCGCGCGAGCGCTCTATTGCAAGGCGGGGTTTCGGATCGTAGGGCGGCGGGTGGCGTACTACAGCGATCCTCCGGACGACGCAGTTTTAATGGAACGCAACATAGAGATTTTGTAATTTATTTATTATACTCTAACCCTTTCTAGCACGGTAACTGCCGAAGCCCATAACAGCAGAAGAGGGACGCGATGGCTGAAGTAATTCTGAAGAATATCCGCAAAGTGTACGACAAAGAAGTGGTAGCGGTGGACGACGCCAATATCGAGATCAAGGACAAAGAATTCGTGGTACTCGTCGGGCCTTCGGGCTGCGGCAAGTCCACGACGCTGCGAATGATCGCCGGGCTTGAGGAAATCACCGCCGGCGAGATTTCGATAGATGGGACGATCGTCAACGACGTGCCCCCCAAGGACCGCGACATCGCCATGGTATTTCAGAATTACGCGCTCTATCCGCACATGAGCGTCTATCAAAACATGGCCTTTGGGCTCAAGCTGCGGAAATATCCCAAAGACGAGATTGAGGAGCGGGTGCAAGAAGCAGCCGATATACTCGGCATCCAAGAGTTGCTAGAGCGCAAGCCCAAAGCGCTTTCGGGCGGTCAACGCCAGCGCGTGGCAGTGGGGCGCGCCATCGTCCGCAAGCCCAAGGTATTCCTCTTTGACGAACCGCTCTCCAACCTCGACGCCAAGCTGAGGGTGCAGATGCGCACCGAGATCAGCAAGTTGCACACCCCGTAACGCACGACCAAGTCGAGGCGATGACTATGGGAGACCGCATCGTGGTCATGCGCGATGGCCTAATTCAGCAGATCGACAAACCTCTCCACCTCTACAACAAACCTGTCAATCAGTTCGTCGCTGGTTTTATCGGCAGCCCCTCCATGAACTTCATCCGCGGTACGCTGACCTCCAACGGCAGCGGCATAGTCTTCAACGAAGGCAATGTGCAACTCTCCCTGCCCGCTGGCCACGGCGACCAGCTAGGCAGCTACGTGGGGCAGGAAGTGACGCTGGGCATCCGTCCGGAAGACATCCACGATCCGGATACTATTGGCCGCAATGTCGAGACCGTCGAAATTGCCGCCAAGGTCGAAGTGGTCGAACCGATGGGCAACGAGGTCTTTCTCAATCTGACCACCGGCAAGACCGCTTTTGTCGCCCGCGTTGATCCGCTACACATGCCGCAAGTTGACCAAACGGTGCGGTTGGTCGTCGAGATCGACAAAGCCCACTTTTTTGCTCTGGACAACCAAGAGAGCCTGTTGCAGAAATAGGGATTGGCTTGTACAGCACGGGCGGCACCCCGCACTCCGGGGAGTTCAACGATCTGGCTCGTCGAGATCGGGCTGGGGCTGTGGCCGCGGCTTGGCTTGAATCGGGCCGAATCCCCCATGCAGTTCTCATCTGTGGGGCCGAGGGAACCGGCAAACGACGCTTTGCGCTCGCGTGGGCGCAGGCTCTGTTGTGCATGGGCAGCGGCCCTTCCCCCTGCAATCGTTGCCCGAGCTGTCGCAAGGTCACTTCGTTCATACATCCCGACCTCCACACCGCATTGCCGCTACCTCCTCGCCGAGGCAAGCAGCGGGTTGCGCTGGCGGACTTGCGCGAGTCCGTAGTGGAGTACGTTCACGGCGCGGGCGCAGCTATCCCCGGCAATGCCAATATCGCGGTGGAGCACCTGCGCCAGTTGCAAAGGGAGTTGGCGTTTGCGCCGACGGAATCCCAGCGCAAAGTCGGCCTGATCTTCGCCGCCGAGCGGATGCACCCAGCAGGTGCCAATTCGCTACTCAAGCTCTTGGAAGAACCACCGCCCCGGGCTGTCGTCGTGCTGGTTTCGGCTGCACCAGAGCGTCTTTTGCCCACCGTGCTCTCGCGCTGCCAGCGCATGATTTTGAGTCCCTTAGATGCAGCGACCTTGCGGGCGCAGCTCGAACAAGAGGGCGTGGCTGGGGAGCGTTTGGAACTGGCCGTGCGCATGGGGGCTGGCTCGTTGCAGCAGGCCAAAGAGGTGGCTGACGGAGCGTTTGACGGAACGCGGCAGTTGGTTGAGTCGTTTCTCTCAGGTGGCTCGGAGCAGCGGGACGAGGTCTATTGGAGCGTCCTCGCGGAATTGGGGGGGGATCGGGGGCAATTAGAGCGTTTTTTGCAAGTCTGCGGCCTGTATCTGCGGGATCTTTTCCTGTTGGCGCACGGCCAAGGCGCGTCCGTCGTCCAAGTAGATCGGCGTCTTTATTTGGAAAACCTGCTAGAGAAAATAGACGCTGCCCGAGTCGCCTTGGAAATCGACCGGGCGGCCGAGACCCTAGGGCACAATGCCAATCCACAGTTGGTGCTGACCGACCTGTGGCGCAGCTTGCGCCGAGGGGGAACAGCACGGATGCCCCCACCCGATCCCAGCTTGGTGAGGGCGCGACGGTGATAAACGCCCACCGACCGCGGTTGCGCTTTGCCCAGCATTTCCTCGTCGCCCGAGGTGTCATAGAGGCCATTGCTGGGCTAGTGCGCCCGGCCGCTGGTGAGGTGGTAGTAGAGATTGGCCCAGGCCGGGGCGCGTTGACTGAAGTGCTGCTCGCTGCTGTGGATCGCCTAGTGGCTGTGGAAATTGACCGCGACTTGGTGGCCTTGCTGCGCGCACGCCAAGATGCGCGCAAGTTGCGCTTGATCGAAGGAGATATTCTGCAAGTCGATCTCGGGGAGGTCCTGCGGGAAGCGGGCGGGTACCGCCTGCTGATCGTCGGCAATCTTCCCTACAACATCACCGCTCCACTGATCTTTCACCTGCTCGCTCACGCCGATTGTATCAGTCGTGCCATTGTCATGGTCCAACGCGAAGTAGCTCGGCGCTTGGTCGCCAGCCCCGGCTCAAAGGATTACAGCCTGTTGTCGGTGCTAGTGGCCATGCGCGCCGAGGTGGAGATGCGTTTGCAGGTGGAACGCGATTGCTTCCGGCCCGTGCCGGCCGTGGATTCGTCCGTAGTCGAGTTTCGCTTCGCCCCCAAGCCCCGCTACGCAGTACAGGACGCGGACTGCTTCAACCGCTTGGTGCGCCGAGCCTTTGGTCAGCGGCGCAAGATGCTGCGCAATTCGCTCCTCGGTCTCAATCCCGCGGGCGGGCGGCCTTGGCTAGAAACGCTGGGCCAGCAGGCGGGGATCGAACTAACGCGCCGCCCAGAGGAATTGTCGCTAGAGGAATTCATCCGGCTGAGCGACGCCTGCTCGCATTTGGGAAAGGATAGGCCGTGAAGCCGGTCTTGTGGTACGCGAGTTGGCTGGTGTTGGTCGCATGGACGACGACCGATGCGCAGTACAAGCTCAGCTTCAGCCGTTCCAGTTCCCGAACCTCTTGGAATCATTCGTTTCCTAGCTGGAGTTACTCGACGCCCGTGCGGTTCTCGGCGGTGGGGGACTCGACCTCCAAGCTGACGATTAACGCAAACGCGAGAATGGGGTTTAGCCTCGACGATCGCAGTACCGGCAAGAGCTGGCAGGACAATGCCTCGGGTCGATCTTCGGTCAACTATCCCATTCTCGGCCCAAAGGCCACTATCAGCCTTGGTGCCAGCATGAGCACGCGCAACGTAACGCTGCACAAGCAGAAGACGCGCAGTCAGTCCTTTAACTTTGGATTTAGGTCCAAGCCGTTGAGCAGCGGTCCATATAGGAGCCTGAGTGCCAACCTGACCCCGAGTCTAATCACGGCCACCCGCGCTAGCCGCGCCAGCCTCGACAGCACCATCAAGGAGACCGGGATCCGCTACAATGCTTCGCTGCGGGTCTCGCCCGACATTGAGATTGCGGACAAGAAGCTGAGCAACTCGATTTCGCTGAGCAAAACAGACGATACGCTCGAGCACAACAAGGATCGCAGCGAGCGGCTGAGCGGCAATGTGAGCTATACTTTTCCCGGCGATGTGCGCGTCGGCCTGAGTATGTCTGAAAACCGCTCTCAAAGGGGCCTCTCGCGCCGCGCCATCAGCGAGGCTACAGTCGGCGAGGCTGTGATGCGCGACACAGTGGTCAGCGCCGAGTTGGCGGAAACGCGCGGCACTAGCCTTTCCTCCAACGTGGAGTTTGATCTAGGGCGCTTTAAAATAAAAAACCGCGCCTCGTACAGTCAGAACGAGCACACCAACACCGCCAACGCGATCCAGGATTTAGACAACCGCTTCTTTGGCAAGGATCGCCTCGGCGAGAACTTTAGCTGGGACGCGTCCCTTTCGGGCAAGCTGGTCGAGAAGCTGGTTCTCAACACCAGCGTCCGCTTCAAAGGCAGCGACGTGCGTCGGCTGGCAGTGCGGGTGCCCGATACCAGCCTTTGCGATAGCCACTTCACGCGCTCGGCAGACGGAACGTGCCGCGATCCAAGCTCCGACGAGATCAATCGCAATCTCTTTCTCAACGGCTCTCTCAACTGGCCCCTAACCGAAGGGCACTCGCTGCGGTTGGCGACCTTTGGCGAGATCAAACGCTCGGAAAATCCAGGGGATCGCAAGCAGGACCGCGACACCTTCAACAACAGTGTGAGCCTCAGCTATGACGGCACCCTGCGCTCGGGAGCCAAGCTCAGCGTTGACCTCAAAAACAGCTTTTTGCATCGCGTGAACCTGCACGCCACCCGCGCCGTAGATAACTCGCGCAACCGCGACATTTCGCTCAATATCGGCACCAATTACGAGCGCTTGGGCGCGTCCTTTTCGCACCGATTCAGCGTCTCTGCGAGGCGCATCATTTACGATTTTGATCGCCAAGTCAATCGCCGCGAGTCGTCGCGCAAAAGCAATATCCGCCGCGGCTGGAGCATGGCGCACTCGCTGCGGCGCAAGGTACTCGACGACCTTGCGCTCAATGCGCGCTACAACTATTCGGCCAACGATGACGGCACCTTGATTTTAGAAAACGGTGCCCAGATTGTCGAAGAGGAAAACGCCAGATACACTCTTCAATTCGGCATGACCTACTCGCCTAGTACTGACTACTCGTTCGGCGCAACCTACACCTACAAGCTCGACCGCCAGTGGGATTACGAATACTCCACGCTTGATCAGTCGCGTTCCCTCAACCGCCGCAACAAACACCGGACTCTGGCGGCGAACTTTAACTACAATCCGGCCGGCAGCGACAACAAGCTCAGCTTGCGCGGCAGCCGCAGTCGCCAGCGCAGCGGCACGTTTAACAGCTTGAACGTCACCTATACGCGAACGTTGTAATCGCTCAACACTGGTAACGGTTTCGCCGTGGTGTTACCTTAATTATTCGCATACTTGTCCAAGGAGATTTTCTACATGCCCCTGCCTAAATGCGATAAAATCTGGTTCAATGGCCAATTGGTAGATTGGGACGACGCCAAAATTCACGTGCTCTCCCACGTAGTACACTATGGTTCGAGCGTCTTTGAAGGCATTCGCTGTTACAAGACCGCGAAAGGCTCGGCCGTATTCCGCCTCGACGAGCACGTCAACAGGTTATTTGATTCCGCCAAAATCTACCGCATGGACATTCCCCATACGCGGGAGGAAATCAAAGAGGCCATCCTCGAGACGATTCGCGCCAATAAACTCGCGGCCTGCTATATCCGCCCGGTTGTCTTCCGCGGCTATGAGAACTTGGGAGTCGATCCGATGGGATGCCCAGTTGATGTAGTGATCGCCGTGTGGGAATGGGGAGAGTACCTCGGAGAGGCGGCACTCAAAAACGGCGTTTCGGTCTGCACCTCGTCGTGGAATCGCATGGCCCCGAACACGTTTCCCGCTTTGGCCAAGGCCGGCGGCAACTACCTCAACTCGCAGCTTGTGAGGATCGAAGCCAATACGAATGGCTATGACGAGGGTATTGTCTTGGGAACGGATGGGTTGGTGAGCGAGGGCAGCGGCGAGAATATCTTTGTCATTAAGAACGGCTCGATCTACACGCCCGAGCCGTGTTTTGCCATCCTGCCGGGCATCACTCGTCACACCGCCATTACCCTGATACGCGATTTGGGGATGCGAGTCGAGCAGCGCGGTATTCCGCGCGAATTCCTCTACATCGCCGACGAAGTGTTTTTCACCGGCACAGCCGCCGAAATCACGCCAATCCGCGCCATAGACCAAGTGCAGATCGGCTGTGGGAAATGCGGCCCGATCACCGCGCAGATACAAGATGCCTTTTTCGCCGTGGTGCGCGTCGGAGTCGAGGATCAGCACGGATGGTTGACCTTCGTGTGATGGCTTTGGTATAGCTTTAGTACAAAGGGGAGAATATGTCGAAAGTTAGAATATCCATAGTGGCCGCTTGGTTGGCCATCTGTGTCGTCGGCCATGCCGCCGCTGAAGAAGCGTGGGAAGTAGTGCAGGAAATTCTCACGAGTACCAAGGATATCGTCGTACTCGACGGCACCGAGAAGGTGTCGTTGCGCTACGAGGGAGGAAAAGAACCAACCCACGGCGACTGGATGGTGCGCCACATGCTGTCCGATCCCGAGAAACTCAACCCGTACACCGCCAACGATGCCGGTGCTGGCACGGTCTTGGATTACGTATTTGAAAGCCTGCTCGACGCCGACTTGGATCCACCCTACGCGTTCAGAGGGCTAGTCGCCAAAGGCTACCCGGAGATTTCCGCGGACAAGCTCACCTATACGTTTGAGCTGCGCGACGGGGTTTACTTCTCAGACGGCAAGCCGCTGACGGCAGCGGACGTCGTCTTCAGCATGAAGGTCATCCACAATCCCCGCGTGCTAGCACCGCATCTGCGCAACTACTACGCCGCCGTCGAAGCGGTACAACAGGTAGGGGCGAACAAGGTTAGCTTTCTGTGCGACAAGCCCTATTTCCGCAACGATATGATGTTGGGTGGACTCAGTATTCTACCTAAGCACTTTTACGATCCAGAGGGTTTGCTGGATCTGATCGAGGTCAAGAGTTTAGTGGATGGCTCTTGGGAGGAAGGGCCACACAAAGATCGAGTCGAGCGCTTTGCCGAACAATTCAATCAAAATTTCAACCGCAAGGTACTAGGTTCGGGGCCATATATAATCGAAGATCCAGAGCGCGACTTGGTTACCCAGCAGAAAGTTGTGCTGACGCGGAATGAAAACTACTGGGGTCGGGATGTGGAAGGGCTACTGCCACCTGGATTTGTCGATAAGATCGTCTTTAACATCATCAACAATACCGACGCGGCATTCATCGAGTTGACCAACGGCAACCTCGACTACCACGCTATGCGCCCGTTGGAATTTAAGGAAAAGAGTTGGTCAGAAGACTTCAACCGCCGCTTCCTCAAAGGCGTTAGCTACGCCGGTGGATATATGTACATCGGCTGGAACAACAACCATCCGATTTTTGGCGACAAGCGGGTGCGCCAAGCCATGACCCATCTGACCGACCGCGAGGGCATGGTCGAAAACATCATGTTCGGCCTAGCCGAGACGGTGGAGGGGCCGATCCACAAGTTTCGCCCCGAATACAACCACGACCTCGCGCCGTACGCGTATGATCCCGATCGCGCCCTCGATCTGCTGGCGGAAGCTGGCTGGGAGGACGCCGACGAGGACGGCATCCTCGACAAGACCATCGATAGGGAGCTAGTGCCATTCCGCTTTGAGATTTTGATCAATTCGGGCAACCAGACCCGCAAAGACATCGCCCTAACTTTGCAATACGAGTTGCAGGATATTGGCATAGACTGCCAAGTGCGCGAGTTAGACTGGTCGATTTTTTTGCAGAAGGTCCGCGGCAAGAATTTTGACGCCATGGTGCTGGGCTGGACCGGCAATGTGCAGTTCGCGCCCGACGGTTACCAGATCTGGCATTCCTCCCAGACCGTAGAAAACGGCTCCAACGCGATAAGCTTCATCAACGCCGAGGTTGATCAAATTTTAGAGGACTACCGCCGCGAGTTCGATATGGAAAGGCGCATCGCACTCTACCAGCGCTTCCAAGAAATCCTGCACGAGGAACAGCCCTATACCTTCCTGTGGAAGCCGCGCACTGCCCGAGCCTATAGTCGGCGCTTTAGTGGCGTCACTTGGTATCCCCCCGGCGTCCGCTTGCAAGACTGGTGGGTCGCGCAGGAAGCGCAGATGTACTAAGGGCACGTCTGTGTCCTCCGCAGACGCCCTCCGCTGGGAAAGTCACCCCCTGCGCCGGGAGCGGCCGGCAAAGTCGATACTGCTGGTCGCGCTCATCATCGCTTCTTCAGCGGCCGCAGCTTTCGGTTTTGAGCATTGGTTTTATGGGGTGTTTTCCCTAGGAGCCTTGACCGCCTCGCTGTCGCGCTATTTCTTTGCTACGCGCTACGCGCTCGACGGCGCAGGGATAAGCAGCGAACATCTCGGCCTTAAACAGCGCCGTTCTTGGGCGGAGTTCCGTCGAGCAGACGAGCATCGGGACGGCATTTTTTTGCGTCCGTCCGCCCGCCCGGGTCGGTTGGATTCTTTTCGCGGCGTTTTTTTGCGGTTTGATCAAAACCGCGAAGAAGTCGCGCGCTTCGTCCGGTGCCATGTTCCAAGTCAATAGCTTAAAAGCGCGGTGGCGACACGCGTTTGCCCTCGAAGACCCGGAGGCGGGTTGGTCTGAGGACGAGTGCACGCTCGCTGAGCGGCTGGCTGAGTTTGTCGTAGCTCGCCGCATGGGAGCAGCCGCGTCCATGGCGTTGGAGGCTTGCCGTCCCCTCAACTTTTTGGGCAGCCAAGCCCTGACCTTTTTGGCCCCGTTTGCCACGCTGGTTTTTTCGCGCGATGAGTACCAGCGCTTTACGCGCATGTTGGAGCGACGCCAGAGCATAGACTTGCTCGCGGAGGCCATTGCCCAGCGCGAAAGCCAAAAGCATGGATGACCTCAATGTAGTTATCGCCACGGACTGCGGCAGTACGACGACCAAGGCGATCCTGATCGAAAAGAAGGACGAAGGGTATCGCCAGACACCGTCGAGGCCCCTTTTGAGGACGTCACCCGGGGGGTGCTCAACGCCATTCAAGAGGTCGAGGAACTTTCCGGACGACAGATACTCGATGGCGAGCGGATTATCACACCGGCTGACGGCGATGTCGGGGTCGATATCTACATCTCGACGAGCAGTGCTGGCGGCGGGTTGCAGATGGTGGTGGCCGGCGTGGTGCTGGCGATGACCGGCGAGAGCGCGCAGCGCTGTGCTCTA
Organism: Candidatus Latescibacterota bacterium; assembly: GCA_021295675.1. The sequence continues at coordinate 15,732 of JAGWBY010000071.1, forward strand.
GGTGCTGGGGCGATCGTCATGGATTCACTCGCCGCCAACGACGGGCGCTTGCCGCACGAAAAAATAGAGCGCATCCGCCAATTGCGCCCCGATATGGTGCTGCTGTCGGGCGGCACGGATGGCGGCACTGTCAGCCACGTGGTAGAGTTGGCCGAATTTATCAGCGCGGCCGATCCCAAGCCTCGCTTTGGTGCAGGCTTCAAGTTGCCAGTTATTTTTGCGGGCAATGAGGATGCGCGCGAGGAGGTCGAAAAGGCGCTGGGGGGGAAGATGGCCCTGACCGTTACTGAGAATATCCGCCCCGTGCTCGAAGAAGAAAATCTGGACCCGGCGAGGCACGTCATTCACGACCTCTTTCTCGAACACGTCATGGCACAGGCACCTGGCTACCGCAAGCTGATGGGCTGGACCGGCGCGCCGATTATGCCGACGCCCGGAGCGGTAGGCGAGATCATGCAGACCATTGCCCGCCAGCAGGAGATCAACGTCGTTGGCGTGGATATCGGCGGGGCGACGACCGATGTGTTCAGTGTTTTCGACGGCGTGTTCAACCGCACGGTCAGTGCCAATTTAGGCATGTCCTATAGCGTCTCCAACGTGTTGGCCGAGGCCGGCCTCGACCAGATCATGCGCTGGGTTCCTTTTGACATTGAGGAGGCCGACCTCCGCGACCGGATCAAAAACAAGATGATTCGCCCTACTACCATCCCCCAGCTCATGCAGGAATTGCAAGTCGAGCAAGCCATTGCCCGCGAGGCCCTGCGCTTGGCCTTTGACCAGCACCGGGCGCTGGCGGTGGGATTGAAGGGAGTGCAGAGCAAGCGCACGCTAGCCGATGTCTTTGAGCAGGGTGCCACCGGCGAGAGTTTAGTTGAGATGATGGCGCTGGACATGCTAGTCGGCAGCGGCGGCGTACTCTCGCACGCGCCGCGCCGCGAGCAGAGTTGCGCCATGCTCATAGATGCCTTCCAGCCCGAAGGCGTCACCCGCTTGGCGGTCGATAGCATCTTTATGATGCCTCACTTAGGGGTGCTCTCGACTGTTGACGAGCGGGCCGCTACCGAAGTTTTCGAACGCGATTGCCTGATCTACCTGGGCACTTGTGTGGCTCCTGTCGGCGAGGGTAAGGACGGCGAGGTCTGCCTCCAATACGAAATAGACCTGCCCGATGGGCGGCAAACCGGCCAGTTGCAGGTCGGTCAGCTACAGTGGATGTCCTTGGCTGACGGCGAGGAGGTCGAAGTCTCGCTTCAGCCGGCGCGGCGTTGGGATGTGGGTGCTGGCCCGGGGCAAGCCCTAAATGCGCGGGTGCGCGGCGGGGTCGTAGGACTAGTGCTAGACGGTCGCGGCCGACCCATCCAGATGGCGGCTGACCAAGACCGTCGGCGTCAGATAAGCGACTGGCAGCAGGCGTTAAACCTATACGAGTAGCTCATGGCTCACGCCTATAAACACGCAGTCGTGTACAAAGAGCGGCGGTTGCCCCTCAAAGGCGAAGTCGTCGTCGAGCGCGGCCAAGCGGTGCGCCGCGACCAAGTCGTGGCCCGCACCCAACTGCCTGGCGATGTGGCGACTCTCAACTTGGTCAACCGCTTGGGCATCTCGCCGCAAGAGCTAGCCGGCTATATGCTCAAAAAAGAGGGCGACCGAGTAGAAGCCGGCGAGCCACTTGCCGAGACCAAGCCATTTATTCGATGGTTCAAGACCACGATTGAATCTCCGGTTAGCGGCACCGTAGAGAGCATTTCGCCGGTGACTGGGCAGGTGATACTGCGCCAAGCCCCTAAGCCGGTCGAAGTACTGGCGTACGTCGATGGGGTCGTCGAAGAAGTTTTTGCCGAGGAGGGCGTGCGCGTCGCAGCGCGAGGAGCTTATATCCAGGGCATTTTCGGCGTGGGGCGCGAGTGCTGGGGCGCGCTACACTTGGCGGTTGATGCCCCGGACGCCACAGCCGAGTCGCTGGGTCCAGAAGTTGCGGGCAAGATTGTAGTGGTTGGCAGCCTGATTAGCGCGGAGACCGTGGAACAGGCCCGGCAGGCAGGTGCCGCTGCGCGACAGCGACTTGCGCGACTTGCTCGGCCGCGATTTGGGCGTGGCCATCACCGGGACCGAGCAAATCGGCCTGACCGTGGTAGCGACCGAGGGCTTTGGCCGCGTCGCCATGGCCCGCAAGACTTTTGATATTCTGCACGCGTGCGCTGGCATGGATGCGTCTATGGCCGGCGCGACTCAGATCCGCGCTGGCGTGTTGCGACCGGAGATTATCGTCCCCACAGCCGCTGACGAAGAGGAAGAAGAGGTACGGGCGGGTGCAGAAGGATTGCAGGTGGGCGATTTGTTGCGAGTGATTCGGATGCCCTATTTTGGGCGGATTGGGCGCGTCAATGACTTGCCGACCGAGTTGCGCGCGGTGGAGTCCGGGGCGCGGGTGCGGGTATTGGCCGTGGAGTTTGAAGACGGAGAACAGGCGGTAGTGCCACGGGCGAATGTGGAGCTGATTGAGGAATAAAGGCATGAGAGCAAAAAACTGGCTATCTGCGTTAGTCTTGACTTGGCCGTTGGCGAGTGCGGCGGAGAATGCGGAACAGGGGATCGACACTTTGCTGGCAGACCCTATGCCGTCGATCGAAGAGCAGGAACTCGGCGAGTTACTGGCACATCCTGAACCGCCGATTGAGGTCCAAGCCTTCGACACGCCCAACGACGACGGAGGCAGCATTACGCTGACTTGGCCGCGAGATCGTCAGATCAGCGAAAGTGCGATGTATCAGGTCGCCATCGCCGACTCGCTGCGGCCACAGGGAATTTGATGTCTGGAGCGCCAGCACTCTTTGGGCGTGGGGCCGATCTGGAAAATCACCACTATGTCAATGTCGAGGAATTCGCCGGCGCGGGTGGCAAGACGCCATTAGAAGACGGCAAGACGTATTACTTTCACATCGATGTGCGATCGGCCGGGGGCGCAATCCGCGGCAAGGTGATCGTCAACGCCGAGTCCAAAGGCAATTTTTTTAATCGCTCTAAGGTCAACAATCTGGTGTTGTGCCTCGTGTTTTCAGGGCTTATCATGGGCTACATTGGCATTGCGCGGCGGCGCGAGCGGCACTCGACGAGGCGCTGGGGCGGGCGACCGAGATGGGCAAGCCGGTGCTTTTTATCCACGGCCTGCGCGGCATGGACTCGATATCGACCATTGCCGCGGTCAATATCTTGGGGCGGGTTGCGCGGCGCACGGCCGAATACGACACTGCGCTGCGGGTGGTGGCTCCAGACCCGGTGGTTATGTCGGTGAGTCAGGAGACGATGAAAGCCTCGTATGTCGAGGCGGGTCGGCCCGACGCCTTCAACCCCGAGCACGTCTTCATCGCTGGTACCGAGCAGTTTAGCTACGCTGCGGCAGTCGAAGGCATCATGGTCCGCGACCGCCCGGCAGCTCACATTATGATGGGATATTTCTACGCCGAGTCGCTGCTGTTGGCCGAAACCGGCTCCACGACCGGGGCGATCCAAATCGCTGGTACCGATGCCTTCACCCAGTTGCCGTTCTTTATTACTACCTGCGATTATACACTGCTCGGTGAAGAACTCTACGCAGCCAGTGCTTATCTATCGGGTGAGCCGCGGATGTTGGGCTCCCTCAAGGGCCAGGACGCCGGTAAGGCCCTTATTTTGGCCGCTTTGGTGTTGGGCGCAGTCTTGGCGGCTTTAGAACTGCCCCAGCTAACCCACTTCTTTACTCCTTATTGAGGAGGGGCCATGCCGTTTTTTAGCCGGACCTTACCACTGGCCGTCGCCTTAGTCTTTGGCCTGCTGGGCATTGCCATCTACTACATACCGCACGGCAATGCACAGAGTTTTGAACAAGAAATGGCGCTGTGGGTGCGTATTGTCTTCGCGTTTTCTTATCTGCTTGGACTCTATAGCCTGCTCAACCTGCATTGGCAGCGGATCCGCCAGCACGTCGCCGGTTGGGGCTACAGCTTCGTTGCCATCGCCAGCTTTGTGCTGATGATGTTCTTCGTTATCTACAACGATGGGCACGGCCCCTTTGCCGCCCAGGCCGAAGCTGGGGGCTATAATTGGCTCTTCAATTACGTTCATCTGCCCTGTTCGGGGACTATGTTCTCGATTTTGGCTTTTTTTATTGCTTCGGCGGCATACCGAACCTTCCGCGCCCGCACGCCCGAGGCCGCACTGTTGCTGGTTGCGGCGGTGATTGTCATGCTGGGCCGGGTGCCCATTGGCCGAGAGATCTCCGAGTATTTTCCGCTAGTGAGCGAGTGGCTGATGAGCGTGCCGAATTTAGCGGCCAAGCGCGGCATCCTGCTCGGAGTGTCTCTAGGGGCCATCGCGACCTCGCTGCGGATCATCTTCGGCATTGAGCGTTCGTACTTGGGCGGTGGAGGAGACGAGTGATGCAGATTGATCGCCGCATCCTCTTCGCCTTGATGTTTCTCGGAGTAGCTGTGCCGCTCTTGGTCGGGCTAGACCTGCCGATCACGCCGTCCAAGCAGGTGAGAGCGGCTTACGACCAGATCGAGCAACTTGACGCCGGGCAGGTCGTCTTAGTCTCTTTTTCCTACGGTGCCAGCACAGCTCCTGAGATGCAGCCCATGGCGCGGGCGGTTTTGCGCCACGCGTTTCGCCGCGAGCTCAAGGTAGTAGCCATCTGCCTGTGGCCTGAAGCGGCCGGGTTAGCTCAAGCGGTGCTCGACGAGATGACGGCTGAATTCGACTTGGAGTACGGGGTGGATTACACCTTTATGGGCTACAAGCCGGGCAATTTTAGCGTCATTCTCAATATGGGGCACGACGTACACGGCACCTTCCCGCAGGACAATTGGGGCGCAGATGTTGGCGACTTGGAATTGATGCGCAGTTTGCGCTCGCTGAGGGATTTCGCCCTCGTTTTCGACTTAGCCGCCGGGGATTCGATTGAGTTCTGGTGGATCCCCTATGGGCAGGAGAAATACGGCTTTCCTTTTGCCGCCGGCTGCACCGCAGTGATGGCACCAGACCTCTATCCATTCCTCGGCTCGGGCCAACTCGTGGGCCTGCTCGGCGGCTTGGCCGGTGCAGCCGACTACGAGGTCCTGATTGACCACCGCGATGAGGCGAACAAGAGCATGCCTCCCCAGTCGGTTACCCATTTGATCATTGTCGCCTTCGTGATCTTTGGCAATATCGCCTACTTCGCCAGTCGGCGAGGCCGATTGCAACAGGGGAGCTAAGCCGTGCGCGATACGTATGTTTTTCTGGGCTTGCTTTTGCTGTTTGTCGCTGTCAATATCGGCTTAGTGGCCAACGGGACCTTGGCGGCGGACTGGACGGGCTTGGGCATCATTGTCGCGGCGGGCATGACCTTGGCGCTCTATAGCTTCCTCTACAAGGACAATCCTCTTTTTAAGTTTGCCGAGCACGTCTTCGTCGGCGTGGCAGCGGCCTACATATTCGGTCAGAATTGGTACCCGACGCTCTACGGCGAGATTATTGCCGAATGGACCGACCTGGGGGAAGGGGAGACGCCCAACTGGTGGCTTTTGGCTCCGACGGTGCTCGGGCTGTTGATGTTGACGCGTTTTTCGCTGCGCTTCGGTTGGCTCAGCCGCTATGCTTTTGCATTCTTTGTGGGCCTCGCGGCCGGCCTGACGATTCCCCGCTACATTTCTTCCTTTATCTTGGCCCAAATTGAACCTACATTACAACCACTAACTTGGAGCTTGGAGGGGCTCAACTTGCTGATCGTCTTAGTGGGGGTAGTAGGGGTGTTGGTTTATTTCTTCTTTTCCGTCGAGCACACCGGCGCGGCGGGCCACATCTCCAAGGTGGGGATATGGTTTTTGATGGTCTCGTTTGGAGCTTCTTTTGGTTACACTATTATGGCGAGGGTCTCGCTGTTGATCGGACGCGTGACCTTTCTCTTAGAAGAGTGGTTGCACCTGATGTGAAGGGGTATTGAGAACTACCCTACATAAGGAGGGAGATATGACCAAGTTTGCAGGCGTTTTTCGCGTCTTGACTGCACTGGGCGTTCTGCTCGCGCTGACCTTGGCTCCGGCCGAGGCCAGTACGGGCGGCAAGATCGCCGGTGTCGTCAAGGATGCCACCACTGGCGATGGGCTGCCCCGTGCCAATGTCGTGGTGGTGGATACCAAGATGGGGACCACGGCGGACGAAAAGGGCCGCTTTTTTATTCTCAACGTGCCGGCGGGCACCTACACCCTCAAGGCTACGTATATCGGCTACGCGGATTATACCGTCGAGGACGTGCGGGTCTCCGCCGACCTGACTACGAATCTCGCCGTTGAACTGACTTCCTCGGATATCCAAGTCGAGGAAGTAGTAATCCGGGCCGAGCGGCCAATCATCGACAAAACCGCCACCAATGCGGTGCGCATTGTCGATGCCGAGGATCTCGAGATTCTGCCGCTCCGAGGCGTCAGCTCAGTCATAGCCCTGCAGACCGGCGTGGTCGAGGCGCGCAGCGACGAGATCGGCTACTACGTCGAGGGGGCCAGTGTCCGCAATGTGGTCACTGGTACCAGCGCGGTGGGCCTGATCGACGAGGCGTTGGAGGAAATCCAACTCCAGGCCGGAGGCTTCAACGCCGAATACGGCGGTGCCAACGCCGGCATTATCCTACAAGAGTTGCGCACCGGCGGCAGCGACTGGGACTTCGAGATCATGTCTGAGTCGGACAATTTTACCTCCGACTACGAGCAGCGCTTCGGCACGTATTCCTACGGCTACTTCAATCAGGTGATCACCGCCGGTGGTCCGGTTGCGGGAAGCCAGAAGATTCGCGCCTTCTTGGCTGGCCAGCGCCGCGGCATCGGTTCCTGGCCGACCTACTGGTCGGGTTTTACCTTCGAGGATCTCGAAGACACTGGCCTCCGCGGTGGACGCCGGCACTGGAGCGAGGACGAAGAGGGCAATCTCGTTCCCGACCAGATCGAGCAGCTCGAAATCAAGCCCGGCAATATTCCGCACACGAGCAGTGAAGCGGTCATTTTCAACGGGACCTTGCTGCTCGACTACTACCCCGTCCAACTCCGCCTCACGAATCTGTACTCGGACGGGAGTGCTGAAAGCAACTATGCGCCCATCCGCAATGCTTTTAACACCCGGCGTTTGGTCGAGTCGGAATCGTCCTCCAACCTAGTCAACGCCAAGCTCACCCACCTGCTCGACAAGAGCATGTTCTACGAACTCAACGTGAGCCTCTACAAGCAGTCTGCCGAGTCCTACGACCCGTGTACAACGACAGCGTGGCCGTACAGCGCGCCCTCGAGAGCACGGGTGAGTACACTCCCTATACCCAGCAGGGTTCGGGGCCTAGACCCTACGATCTGGCTGGCTTTCCCTTCAACCGCCCGGGTTCGCGTACGACCTCCTACGGCACCTCGACGGATGGCTATTGGGGGCTGGCCGGTAGCTGGACCAAACAGACCGACATGCATCAGCTCAAGGCTGGTTTCGACTATCAGAATTGGACCGCACGGCGCTATGGGATCTCGTTGCGTTCGATCCGCTCGGGGATAGCCAATACCTATCCCGAGTTAGACGCGGTGTACGACCTGAAATCAGCGAAGACCAGATCCTCGACGAGTTGATCGCGAAGGCTGAGAGTCTTGAAGATGGCAAGGGTAGCAAGCAGGATCTGATCCGATTGCTGCGCTCGACCAGTGCCAGCGATTTCTTCGGCTTCGACGAGTTCGGTCGCGAGGCCGACGGCGAAGGGCTAGAGGCCCCGCGCCAGCCGACGGTAGCCGCCGCCTTTATCCAAGATAAGGTCGAGTATAATGACCTGATCATCAACGCCGGTCTGCGCATCGACTACTTCGACGCGGATAGCTGGCGTTTCAAGGATCCGGCAGCGCCGGTGCGCGACTCGGAAAACTACACTATTGACCTCGCGTCGATGGAAAAGACCCCCACATACACCGATATTAGCCCGCGTTTGGGGATGTCGTTTCCGGTGTCGGATCTGACGGTCTTTCACGTGCAATACGGTCGCTTCTCGCAAATGCCGGCGATGCGCTCCATGTTTGCCGGCGGCGCGCGCCTTGCTCTAGAGTTGGGCGGCCAGAACTACATCCGCTATCCGACCGCCTACGACATCGAGCCGATGCGGACTACCCAGTACGAAACCGAGTTCGCCTCCTTCGACGTCACGGGCTTCTACCGCGATGTCAAGGGGCAGGTGCAGTTGCGCAAGCAGCAGGTCTCGGCCAGCGCGGAAGAAGCCGGTGCGTACGTCTATCTGCAGAACGGCGACTTCGCCACGACCAAGGGCATCGAGTTCCAGTTCAAGCTCAGGCGCGTCAATAACCTACGGACCGAACTGAACTACACCCTGTCCGATGCACGCGGCACGGGTTCATATACTGGCTCGGCCATTTCCGGAGTTGAAAACGAGACCAACCTGCCGACGATCATCTCGCCGCTCGATTTTAATGAGACGCACCGCGGCTCGATCTTCCTAG
>JAGWBY010000071.1:24330-40987 GCA_021295675.1 Candidatus Latescibacterota bacterium
TACTCGACAGCTTTGACCCGCGCTCGCGCAAGCCGCTCGAGTCGATCAACCGCTCGACGACGCCGTGGACCTTTGAGACTAACTTGCGCATCGACAAGGGCTTCTCGCTGTTTGGTCTCAATGCCAAGGTCTATAGCCGCATTATGAACCTCTTCAATCGCAAGAATGTGCTCAACGTGTACAACCGCACCGGCTCCGACAAGGACGACGGCTTCTTGACCAATCCGGAATTGAGCCAACAGATCGTCGAGGCCAGCGGCGGGCAACAGTACGTGCAACTCTACGAGGCGATCAACTTGCTCAACCGTCAGGCCTACTGGTCCAACGAGGGCGGCGATATCTACGACGCGCCGCGCCAGATTCGCTTCGGTCTGCAGTTCGATTTCTAGGAAAGAGAGGAAGCTATGAGAAAGTTTGTTTATCTATTTGCGGCGGCGACGCTCTTGCTCCTAGTCGGCACTGTCCAAGCCCGCGAAGAGTGGGGCGCACCGGCCGCCAAACTGGCCCAAGACGATGTCGAGGTGTCCACCGAACGGACCCAACTCAACATCAACAATATGGCCATGTGGATACAGAGTGATGGCTGGTCGGCTCGCAACCCGCTCAACGGCAATTCGGGCGTGACCTATCCGCGCTCGACCGACCAAGTCATCTTCCAAGACGGCATCATCTGGGGAGGACGGGTCAAGGACGGCAATGACCAAGAATTGCGCGTAGGCGGCCAGACGTACGAGATTGGCACGGTGCCAGGCGTCATCGAGTCCAAGGGCGTGGCCCAAGACCGCGACACGGCCCGACTCTACCGGATCCGCCGCGATTGGGCGACTGCCGATTTGCGGCTAGACGCCTCCGAAGTTCTCAACATCGGTTTGAGCCAGGTCACCGATGCCCACGAGGAGGCGGTGCGCGCCCAATACGAGCGCGATTGGATGGAGTGGCCAGCCGACCAGGGTGCGCCCTATTACGACAACGACTCCAACGGCAACTACGATCCATCGGTCGACGAGCCAGGTTTGGCTAACGCGGATCAGGTGATCTGGTTTGCCATTAACGATCTGGACCAGGGTGCCACCACCAATCTCTACGGCTCTTTGCCCATCGGCTTGGAGACCCAGGTCACGCTCTGGGGCTATGCGCGCAGCGACGCCTTGGGCGACGTGATCTTCAAGAAGTACAAGATCATCTACAAGGGTACCGCAGAGGCCACGGACGATGCGGTGATCGAAGACATGTATTTCGCCCAGTGGTCCGATCCAGATCTAGGCGATTTCGGCGACGACTTTGCCGGTGCTGACGTCGGCCTGAGCTTGGGTTATGTGTACAACTCGATCGACGACGACTCGCATTACGTCACCTTCGGCTTGGCCCCACCGGCTGCCGGCTACGACTTTTTACAAGGCCCGATCGTACCGGTTTATCAGCTAGACGACGACGGCAATATTGCCGTCGATGATGACGGCAACCAACTGCTCGACGAGAGCTCGGTGGCCATCTTCAACGATGGGCTGCGTTCCGGCTACAAGAACTTGCCGATGACAGCCTTCGTGTACTTTGCCGCCGGTAGCGCGATATCCGATCCAGAACTGGGCGAATACATAGGCACTCAGCAGTGGTACAATCTGCTGCGCGGCTTCCAGCCGCAGGACGATGTTGAAAACCCCGTGCCCTACACCAATCCCCTGACCAATACCGACACCAAATTCACGCTCGACGGCGATCCGACCAGAGCCACCGGCTGGAACGACGGCGTGCCGCTGCCGGCCGGCGACCGGCGCATAGTGCTGGCCACCGGGCCTTTCGAGATGGCATTGGGCGATACCCAAGAAGTGGTAGTCGCGCTGCTGGGCGGCATTTCTACTGACCGCCTGCGTAGCGTCTCCAAGCTAAAATTCACCGACCAGTTCGTACAGGACGCCTACAACAGCTTCTTTCAGGTGCCCAAGCCGCCGGCCCAGCCCAATGTCCGCCTAGTCGAGCTGGACCAGACCATCGTACTCAATTGGGGTTGGGATCCAGAGTCGGTGACCAAGACCGAAAGCGGGGGTTCGCCTGGCTTTGATTTTGAGGGTTATAATGTTTACCAATTGCCTTCGGCCGAGGCGACGCTGGACCAAGCTACCAAGATCGCCACTTTTGATCTAGTCAACGGGGTGACGACCATATTGGGTATCGCTCTCGACGAGCAGTCTGGCGTGGTTCTGGACGTGCCTTTGCAGATCGGTAACGACGGCGGTCTCCAGCGATATATCACCATGACCAGCGACGCGATACGCGGCGGTCCGCTGGTCAATGGCCAGCAGTACTACTTCGCGGTGACTGCCTACAGCCGTGCCACTTCGGAAGAGGCGGCGACGATCACCACCTTAGAGAGCAGCCCGCAGAACATCATCTGCGTTCCACAAGCCGCGCCTCTGGGCATCGCGCGCACTCATGAGGAACCCGGTGAGGTGCTGCCCGTCGAACACACCAAGGGCATCGGCGACGCCAGTGTATGGGCAATGGTGATCGACCCCACGGCCCTGCAGCAGGCAGCCTACAAGGTCACCTTCAACGACGACGCGACTTGGAGTCTGTCGCGCGGCGGAGAGATCCTAGTTGACCGGGAGAGCAATATTTCCCTCGACGAGAGCTATCCCATCGTCGACGGTCTCCAGGTCAAGGTAGGTAATCTGGTCTTCACCAATCCGACGACCTACAAAAGTGCCGCAGTGACTAACGACGCCAATCCGGACGATGGCGACCTTCACCTCTGGGGTGACGGTACGCTCTTCGGTTATAACGACGGCTATGGATCAACCTTCTGGGAAGGTGGCGGTGCCGGTGACAATCGGCTGGTGCGCGATATCGAGTTCCGCTTCACCGGCGTGTGGGACGCCGATAGCACCGCAATTGTCGAGGGCGGCTCGATGGCGACCCTCGGTGGCGTTAGCGGTGGCAGCGGCGAGCGCGATATTGCGGCGCATCCCTTCAAGCCCGCCGAGGTGTCGGATTCGACCGGTGCCTTTCTCCAGCGCGTGCCCTTTGAGATCTGGGACGTGGAGGATCCGGACAATCCGCGCCAGTTGAACGCCGTGTTTTATGACCGCGGTGCCGACGGGTCGAGAGACGATGGTAGCGTTGTTTATCACCAGACCTACAACATGCCGGGTCGCGACTATATCACCATCGTCCACACCGATTACGATCCGACCAAGATCCACGAACTGACGGACGATAACACCACGTGGGTTTACTTCTTCTATCAAGGAGGTGCTTCGGTCTGGTCGACGGGCGACGTAATGAAGATCACCATCGGCAATACCGTGGTGGCTGGTGAGGACGAGTTTGAGTTCAGCGTGACGGCCGAGACGTACTCCGAAGCATTGGCCAAGGAAAACGTCGATAAGATCAATGTCTTCCCCAATCCCTACCTCGGCGTCAATACGGCGGAGACCAGTCGTTACAGCCACTTCGTAACCTTCAGCCACCTGCCGCCCAAGGCGAATATCCGCATCTTCGACATGAGCGGTACGCTGGTGCGCACGATTGAGAAGGACGACCCGTCGCAGTTCACGCGCTGGGATCTGCAAAACCAAAACCAGTTGCCGGTGGCCAGCGGCATGTATATCGCCCATATCGAACTGCCGGGGCTCGGCGAGAGTCGGATCCTCAAGCTGGCCGTCATCCAAGAGCAGCAATTCTTGGAGAGCTTCTAAGATGCACAGGATCTCAAAGGAAGAAACAGGAGACTATTCCATGCTTCGACATAGCTTTCGCATCTCGACGATCCTGCTGGCGCTGGTTTTCGCTTCGGCTTCGGCCTTTGCCGATGGCCAGGATCGCGCTGGTACGGCCGCCGCTCCGGAACTGCTGATTCCGGTCGGCGCACGCGACATGGCCTTGGGCGGTGCCTCGATTGCCACCACTTCTGGTCTGGAGGCCCTGCACTGGAACCCGGCGGGTCTGCCCAAGTCCGAATCCAACGCGGGCATCCTGTTTTCGACGATGTCCTATCTGGCGGATACCCGCATCAACTATCTGGCCACCGGTGCCAACTTCAAGAGCGTCGGCTCGCTGGCCCTCAATATCAAGGCACTGGATTTCGGCGCAATCCCGGTGACGACTGAGGCCAATCCAGACGGCACCGGTGCGACCTTTTCGCCGACCTTCTTCACCTTGGGCCTGACCTTTGCGAAGGAACTGACTGATCGCATCGCCGTCGGGATTACCAGCCATTATATCATCAACCGCATCCAGCGCGTCGAGGCCACCGCGGCTTCGTTTAGCGCCGGTTTGCAATACGCCAATCTGGGCGGGGTTGCCGGTCTAGACTTGGGCGTGGCGCTCAAGCACATCGGCACGCGGATGCAGTTTGGCGGTTCCGGTCTGTTGCGTCGCGGCCAGATTAACGAAGCGCGCCGCGGACCCTCTGACTACAATATAGAGGCTAGCTCGGCTGATCTGCCCTCGACGTTTGAGTTCGGTCTGAGCTATCGCTATATGGACGCGATCAACTTGTCCTCGGTCTTCCGGCACAACAACTTCGCCTACGACCAGTACAGATTGGGTGCCGAGTACATGTTGGCCGATTTCTTCGCCCTGCGCGCTGGTTTCGACTACGCGCCCAACTCGACCGACGACTACATCTACGGCACCAGCTTCGGCTTTGGTCTGAATATAGATGCCGGGACGATCAAAGATTTGCGCGTTGATTACGCCTACACTACGGTCGAGTATTTCGACGCGCTCAACACCTTTACCTTTCAGTTCGGGTTCTGAGTTCGACCGTGGCGCGGCGCACGTCCTGTGCGCCGCGCAGTTTTCATCGGAGATTGCCAATGAAGTGCGTGCGCTGGCTGGCGGTGTTCGTCACCGTTGCTGGATTGGGATGTCAAAGTTCGACCATGACCGCGGCCAAGCTCTATATCAAACAGGGACAGCCGCAAGAGGCCAAAAAGCAACTCGCCCTGGTCTTGCAGACCGAGCCAGAAAATAGCGAGGCTCACTTGCTCATGGGCAGGCTCTTAGGCCAAGAGGGTCGCTATGGCGAAATGGCCGAGCATCTAGCGCACGCCGAGCGCAATCCCAAGTTTCAAAGCGAGGTTGAACAAACGCGCCGCCAATTTTGGACGCGAGAGTACAATGCCGGCGTCGCCCATGCCCAAGGCGAGGCCCCCAATTACGTCATGGCGCGGCACTCGTTTCACAACGCTACCGTCATCGACGAAAGTGCACTCGACGCTTGGCGCAACCTCGCGTACGTCTATTACCAGATCGACAGCACGGATGCGGCCATTGCCACCTACCAGAAGATCGCATCGGCGGCTCCAGAAGACGAGGGCACCTTTTTCAGCCTAGGGTCGCTCTACTTGGAAAATGGCAACCTCGATGAAGCCATCGGTGCCTTGTCACAGGTGGTCAAGATCAATCCTGAAAATCTCAATGGCCTGACCAATCTCGCCATCGCCCAAGCCCAAGCCGAGGATTACGAGGGAGCCGAGGTCAATTATCGCAAGGTCATAGAGCTGAACCCCGATGACTTCAGGCCCCACTTCAACTTGGGCAATCTCTACTGGCAGCAAGAAAAGTACACTGCGGCTAAGCGTGCCTATGAGCAAGTCCTACATCTCGAACCCGACGACGGGGACGCGCGCTACAACCTCGCCATGGTCCACTTGGCTACAGAGGACATGGATGGCGCGTTGCCGTGCCAGACAATGCGTTGGTGTGGATGCACTTGGGGACGGTTTATGCCCATAAAGAATTGATTGAGAAGAGCGAGGCGGCGTATGCGCGGGCCGAGGCACTAGAGGAGTAAAGCGCCCGCGCGCTCACTATGCTGCAGTACACCATCCAGCGCATTCTGCTGGCCATCCCAACCCTTCTCGGCATCACCCTACTGACTTTCCTGATTATGCGCTTGGCACCCGGCGACCCGGTCGATCTGTTCTTGGGCGGGGCCGCTGGTGGCGAGGGGATCTCCACAGACCGCCAGGCGGACATGGAGAAGACGCGCCGGGATTTGCGCCGCCAACTCGGGCTGGACCAACCGCTACACCTCCAGTATTTGCACTGGCTTTCCAACTTGGTAGGCGCATTCGACCGAGGGGCTTTGTTGGCCGACTCCGTGCTCGACGAACTGTCAGACGCGGCGCGGGCCGAGTTGGCCTCGCTCGAGGGCGAGGAGCGCAAGGCGCGGTTCTTGGCGCACTTTCGCCGTCTGCGTCCCGAGCGCGTCAACGAGCTAGTCGAGTCGCCTTTCTGGCAGAGCCGCCTTTTCTCGCCGACCCAAAACTACGCGTATGGCGGGTCTGGCTTGGAATTGGTGCAGGTCGGTAGCTGGCGTTTGGTGACGCTTAATTTGGGTCGCTCCTTCAAGGACCAACAACCGGTCATCGAACACATCCTCGACCGGCTGCCCATTACGCTGGAAATCAACCTCATCAGCTTGGTCTTTGCCTATCTAATCGGCGTGCCGCTGGGCATAGTGATCGCGGTCAAGCAAAATACTGCTATCGACCGCTTGGTTACCACCGGGACCTTCATGCTGTGGTCGATGCCTTCGTTTTGGGTCGGTATGCTATTGATCTTGTTTTTCTGCAACAAGGAATTCTTCCACTGGTTTCCGGCCTCTGGGATCCAATCCTTGGAAGCTGGGGAAGACTGGGGATTCTGGCGGCTGCTGACCGACCACGCCCACCACATGATTTTGCCGATATTGGCTTCGACCTACGCCAGCTTCGCTGGCATCTCGCGCTATATGCGCACCAGCATGCTGGAGAATCTGCGGCTGGACTACGTGCGCACCGCCCAAGCCAAGGGCTTGCGCTACCGCGTTGTGGTGCTGCGCCACGTGCTGCGCAACTCCTTGATTCCCATTGTGACGCTACTGGCTGGGCTTTTGCCAGGAATGATCGCGGGTTCGGTGTTTATCGAGACGATTTTCACCATTCCGGGCATGGGCTTTTTGGCTTTTCAGTCGGTCATCGTGCGCGATTACCCCGTGGCTATGGCGCTCTTTACCATTGGTTCGGCCCTATCGCTGGCGGGGATCTTGGCGGCTGATATTTTGCTCAAGGTCGTGGATCCGCGCATCGACTTTGCGAGTGTGTAGATGAGCAAAGAGGCCGTTGCACAAGGGCAGTCCTACGGACAGGTAGTCTGGAAGCAATTCAAGAAAAACAAACCCGCTCTGCTCAGTCTCTTGGGCATCGTCTTGCTGGGAGTTTTGGCCTTAAGCGCCGACTTGCTGGCCGGCGACAAGCCGTACTACATGAAGTACAAAGGCGAGACCTACTTTCCGGCCTTCCGCCAATACGCGGTTTATCTGGGAGTAGCGGACTGGCCGGCGGAATTGAAGCGCCGCCGCAACTTCAAAAAGCTCAAGCTAGAGGAGGCCATCTTCCCGCCGGTGCCTTATGCCCCGGGCGAAGTCCGCTTGCGGGAGAAGTACCAGCCCCCCGGAGCCGAGCACTGGCTGGGCACGGACCGCTTGGGCCGCGATGTGCTCTCGGGGCTGATTCACGGCACGCGCTACGCTTTGACCATCGGTCTAGTGGCGGTGGGCATATCGCTGGCCATTGGCTTGGTCTTGGGGGCGTTGGCCGGCTACTTTGGGGGATGGGTTGACTTAGCGCTCTCGCGCCTTTTCGAGCTGTGGGCCGCGATCCCTAGCTTCTTTTTAATATTGACGGTCGCGGCGTTTTTTCCGCCGAGCCTGTTCTTCGTCATGGCCATTATCGGCCTTACGAGTTGGGTCGGTATCGCCCGCTTGACGCGCTCGCAGTTCTTGCAGGTGCGCAGCTACGATTACGTAGCCGCCGCGCGTAGCCTCGGGTACTCAAACGGGCGGATCATGTTTCGCCACATCCTGCCCAACGCCGTCGGCCCGATCCTGATCCCGGCGGCCTTCGGAGTTGCAGGTGCCATCCTCGCCGAGTCGGGATTGAGTTTTTTAGGGGTAGGGATACCAGCAGAAGTGATCACTTGGGGTGCCCTGCTGGCTGGGGCGCGCAGCAATGCGGCAGCTTGGTGGCTGGTGGTCGTGCCGGGCTTGGCCATTTTTGCGACCGTGACCCTGTACAACCTGTTAGGCGACGGGCTGCGCGACGCGCTAGACCCCAAGCTGCGCGGCTCAGGCGCTGAGAAAAGCGGGTAGGGACTCGTTGGCTAGGACTTGGTCGAGGGTTTGGCGCTGGCGCAGCAGATGGAAGTCGCCGTCTGTGCCGAGCAGCACTTCGCCTGCTTCCGGGAAGGAATTGTAGTTTTTGGCGGCCATGCCAGCGCAATAGGCTCCGCTGCCTCCAATAAAAACCGCATCGCCGATGCGCGGCTCGGTGAGTACGCGAGGTTCCAGCTCTTCGGGATTGCCGGATGCTGGCGTGAGAATATCCCCGCTTTCACAGCAATGGCCGGCGATTAGGTACTCGCCCTGGCCACGGCCCCCGGGTGTGGCCGGGACTACGACGATGGGATGTTGCGCTCCGTACATGCTCGGACGCAGCACTTCGGTCATGCCGCTATCGACCTTGATAAAGCAATAACCTTGCTGGCCGGTATCGACTACATCGACGACGCTACAGACGATGGCACCGGCGTTGCCCACCAAGAAGGTCCCAGGTTCGATTTCCAGATGCAGTTTGCGGCCGTGCTCGCGGGCGAAGCGGTTGAATTCGTCGGCGACAGGTTGGCCGGCCTTGTGCAAGTCGGTCGATACTTCGTCGGCCATGCGCCCAATCTTAAAACCGCCGCCCATACTCACGCGCCTCACCTCAGGCAGCTTGGCGGCCACGCCGAGCGTCAGCCGGGCGCAGTGCTGCCAGACTTCTGGGTCGCTACCCGAGCCGATATGGCTGTGCAAACCAGTGAGTTGCAGGTTGTGTTCGGCGGCCGTTGCGAGTACTTGGTCGAGGTGTTCGTGCCAGATGCCAAAGCTCGACGAAGGGCCGCCCGTATTGGTTCGGTTGCTGTGTCCCGAACCTAGGCCTGGGTTGATGCGCACGGAGACTTCGCGGCCCGGAAAGAGTCGGCCGTAGGCTGCGAGTTGGTGCAGGGAACAGGCGTTGAAGAGGACGCCTTGGCGCACTAGGTCTGCTAAATTGTCGGGTAGTTGTTGGGCCGTGATCTGAATCTGGGCCGCAGGGACGCCAGCGCGCATGGCCCGCAGCGCTTCGTAGCCACTGCTCGCGTCGATGTGCAGACCGGCGCGGTTGAGAATGCGGATCACGCCGGCTGACGGACAGGCTTTCACCGCGTAGCGCACCGTCAGGCCGTGTGGATTGGGAAAGGACAGTGCCTTTTGGGCTTGGGATTCCAACGCCTTTTGATCATAGACAAAAGTGGGTGTCCCAAACTGGCGCTGGACGGCGCGAACTTGGTCTTCAGACAGGAGTGAAAGCCGTTCCATCAAATGACCCTAACTTGATATTTTTCAATAGAATCCGTAGGTTATGAAAACTTTTTAGTATCGCTGCTACATCCCATTTTGTCAAGCTCCTTATGGCCACTTACATCCTCGGTATTTCCGCGTTCTACCACGATAGCGCGGCCTGTTTGGTGCGCGACGGCCAGATCGTCGCCGCGGCGCAGGAAGAGCGATTCACGCGCGTTAAACACGATCCAGATTTTCCCGCTCGCGCTGTCGAATACTGTCTGCGGGAGGGCGGTATTGAGGCCAAAGACCTGCACTGCGTAGGGTTCTACGACAAACCCCTGCTGACCTTTGAACGCCTGCTAGAGACCCATCTCGGCACGGCACCGTTGGGCCTGCGCCTCTACTGGAAGAGCATGAAGGTATGGCTGGAAAAGAAGCTGTGGATCCCGCATTTAATCCAAGAGCAACTCGGCTGCGAAGTATCCGTACTGTTCAGCGACCACCACGAGTCGCACGCCGCGTCGGCCTTCTATCCGTCGCCGTATCGAGAAGCGGCGATCGCAACCTTAGACGGGGTCGGCGAGTGGACTACTACCAGCTATGGCTATGGTCGGGATGCAGAGATTCATACCTTGGCCGATATCAAGTTTCCCCACTCGCTGGGTTTGTTCTATTCGGCGTTCACCTATTTTACGGGCTTCAAGGTCAACTCCGGTGAGTACAAGTTGATGGGGCTGGCCCCCTATGGCGAGCCGAAATACGCCAAGCTAATGCTCGACGAGATAATCGACCTCAAGGACGACGGCTCCTTCAAGCTCAACACTCGCTATTTCAACTACCTATCCGGCCTGACGATGACCAGTCGGGCCATGAACAAGCTCTTCGGGGGGCCTCCCCGGCGGCCAGAGACGCCGCTGACTCAGCGCGAGATGGATATTGCGCGCTCCTGTCAGGTCGTTACCGAGGAAGTCATGTTGCGCATTGTCCGTACAGTGCACCGAGAAACCAAGCTCAAAAATTTGTGCATGGCTGGTGGAGTGGCACTCAATTGCGTCGGCAATGGTCGCATCCTGCGCGAAGGGCCCTTTGAAAACATTTGGATTCAGCCGGCTGCGGGCGATGCTGGTGGAGCTTTGGGGGTTGCGCTGGCGCTGTGGTATCACCACTTGGGCCACGAGCGGGCGGTAGATGGCGAAAACGACGCGATGCGGGGGGCGCTGTTGGGGCCTGAGTACGGGGACGAAGAAATCTCTCAGTGCATTGAGCAGCAGGCGGGGGTGGCGCAAAAGCTCGCCGAGGACGAGTTGCCGGTGCGCGTGGCCGAGTTGTTAGCCGCTGGCAAGGTAGTAGGCTTTTTTCAGGGGCGGATGGAATTTGGGCCGCGCGCGCTCGGCGCCCGGTCGATTCTCGGTGATCCGCGCTCCACCCAGATGCAGTCGGTGATGAACCTCAAGATCAAGTTCCGCGAGAGTTTCCGCCCCTTTGCCCCGACGGTCCTACGCGAATGCGTACACGAGTTCTTTGAGTTGGATGCCGACTCGCCCTACATGCTGCAAGTGGCTCCAGTTAAAGCGGAACGGCAGATCCCCATGAGCGAGGACCAGCAGCGGCTATTCGGCATTGACAAGCTAAACGTGCCGCGCTCGGATATGCCAGCCGTCACCCACGTCGATTACTCGGCGCGGGTGCAGACGCTGCGCCGGCAAGATCACCCGCGCTACTACGACGTGATTCGCGCCTTCCAGAGCCTGACCGGCTATCCAGTGGTGGTCAACACGTCCTTCAACGTGCGCGGCGAACCCATCGTCCAAAGCCCAGAAGATGCCTATCGCTGCTTCATGCGGACCGAGATGGATTTTTTGGTCCTAGGCTCTTATATCTTGGACAAGAAAGACCAGCCGCAGTGGCAGGAAGAGCTGGATTGGCAAGAGGAGTTCGAACTTGACTGAGGCCAAGAGCTACTGGGGGGTTGTGGTGCCCACACGCGGCGATTTGCGCCGATTCGGAATCGTGCTGGCGGCGTTGTTGGCCTTGCTAGGCGGCTATCTGTGGTACGTGGAAGCGGTCGGCATTGCCCAGCTTGTACACGCGGCCTCGCTGGTGTTTCTCGGGACTGGGTTGGTGCTGCCTGTGGCGCTGAAGCCGATCTACTTTCCCTACATGTGGCTGGCGAGGATGGTGGCCTTTGTCAATATCCACCTGCTCTTGGGGCTGGTTTTCTACACGCTTTTTACGCTGATCGGGCTTGGCATGCGCCTTTTGGGGCACGATCCACTAGATCGCAAAATCGCTCCCGACGAGGAAAGTTATTGGCAGCGTCGGGCCTCTTCTCTATTCCCCCGCGACCATTATAGCAAGCGCTTCTGAAGCCTCACTAAGCCTTGCTCTTGTTTTAGGCAGCCGTTATATTTACACCTCTTGGGAGGCCCCTTAAAACGGCCTCAAATGGATTCTACGGAAGAAGTTAGCTCATTCGCCGAAGACAGCCATTGGATGCGCGAGGCCCTGCGCGAGGCCGAGTGCGCCGGCCGTCGCGGCGAGGTACCCGTCGGTGCTGTCGTCGTTGGAGCCGGGCAGGTTTTGGGCCGGGCCGGCAACGCCATTGAAGCGACGCAGGACCCTACAGCCCACGCGGAGATGCTGGCCTTGCGCCAAGCCGCAGCGGCACTGGGGACACGGCGCTTGTTGGCAACGACGCTCTACGTCACTTTGGAACCTTGCGCCATGTGTGCCGGGGCCGCGGTTTTAGCCCGAGTGCCACGGTTGATCTTTGGGGCCGCCGATCCTAAATCCGGTGCTTGCGGCTCGTTGCGCAACATTGCGGAGGATCCTCGGCTCAATCATCGCTGTCAGGTCCTCGGCGGAGTGCTAGAGCAAGAATGTGCTGAGTTGCTCAAGGGGTTTTTCGCGGCTCTGCGAGCGGCCAAGTAGATTGAGGAGAGGTGCCGGAGTGGTCGAACGGGCCGGTCTCGAAAACCGGTGTGGCTGTATGGTCACCGTGGGTTCGAATCCCACCCTCTCCGCCATTTAAAGTACAATGCTTTTGCGGAGAGATGGCCGAGTGGTCGAAGGTGCACGACTGGAAATCGTGTGTAGGGTAACCCCCTACCGTCCGCCATAATTGATCCGGACGGGGCAGTAGCTCAGCTGGGAGAGCGCCAGGTTCGCAATCTGGAGGTCGTGGGTTCGATCCCCATCTGCTCCACCATATTTTCCGGATACCCGTGGTGAAGTGCAGAATTTTAGGTCGTGCTAGATGGGGAGATAGCGGTGCCCTGTACCCGCAATCCGCTATAGCGGGATTGAATTCCCATCCAGAGGTCTTTGGCGCTGAAGATCGGATTCTGCGCAATCAAGAACTTCTAAACCCCGTCAGGACCGGAAGGTAGCAGCGGTAGGAATGTCTCTTGGTGTGCCGCAGAGTTGTCCGGTTGGAGCTAACTGGCTCTGGGCAGACTTGGGGGCGGGATCGAAGATGGGTGCACGGCCTTTTAATTTTTTGTTTATTCCCTTCAGCTTGGCTGTATCGAGCAACGCAAATGGCCTATCAGGTAACAGCGCGCAAGTGGCGTCCACGCCAATTCGACGAAGTAGTTGGGCAGGAGCATATCACTGCCACCTTAAAGAATGCCGTCCATTCCGGGCGCATCGCGCAGTGCTATCTTTTTTGCGGTCCTCGCGGCGTGGGCAAGACCACGACCGCGCGAATTCTCGCCAAGGTCCTCAACTGTGCCGACCTCCGCGACGGCAACTCCTGCGAGGCGTGCAATTCCTGCCAGAGCATCGCCGCTTCCACCAGCATGAACGTGCTGGAGATTGACGGGGCCTCCAACAATAGCGTCGATGACGTCCGCGAGTTGCGCGAAGTCGTGCGCTACGCCGCGACCGAAGGCGTCTATAAGATCTACATCATCGACGAAGTTCACATGCTTTCGACCGCGGCATTCAATGCGCTGTTGAAGACGCTGGAGGAGCCGCCGGAGCACGTGGTTTTCATCTTCGCCACCACAGAAGTGCAGTCGGTCCCCGACACCATTCTCTCGCGTTGTCAGCGCTTCAATTTTCGCCGCATCT
The DNA here is from genome assembly GCA_021295675.1 of Candidatus Latescibacterota bacterium. Next base: position 37,757 of record JAGWBY010000071.1, read on the forward strand.
CCGCCGGTCAGATCGCCGCTCATCTGGGCACTATTGCCCAAGCCGAGGGCATCGCGGTCGAAGAGGGGGCGCTCCATCTGTTGGCTAGCCGCGCGGACGGTGCCTTGCGCGACGCTGAAAGCCTACTCGATCAAGTGGTCTCATTGGGCGCGGAGGTGTCGCAGCAAGCCGTGGTGCAGGTGTTGGGTCTCGTTGACCGCGACCTCTACTTTGAATTGCTCGACGCCATACGCGAAGCGACCCCCGCACAGGTCTTGGATGTCGTTGCCCAAGCCGTTGACGAAGGAGCCGATATTGAGGAGTTCGTCTATGGCCTAGTCGAGCTTTTGCGCCACTTACTCTTCGCCAAGATACAGGGGAGGACCGACGAGTTGGATATGGCCGAAGACGCCCGCCGCCGCTGTGGCGAGCTTGCCGCCGCTATGGCGGTCGAAGATCTGCTGCGCATGATGCAGTCGCTGTTGGATTTAGAAGCGGATCTAAAGCGTTCGCTACAGCCGCGCTTCCGTCTAGAAATCGCCTTGGTGCATCTGGCACTGATGGGCCGGTCTGTCGATGTGGGCGAACTGCTGCGCCGCTTGCAGTCACTCGAAGGTGCCGCGCCGCGTTCGGCTGCACCCCTACCTCCAAGGGATCGCAGTGAACAGGCCGCGCCGCCAGCGCCAAGCAATCCCACTGAGCAAGCCCTGCCAAGAGGTCGTAGCGAACAGCCTACGTCCCCACCAGTCCCAAGCAGTCCCAATGAACAGGACGTGACCGCGCCCCGCGCCCCGACCCAGCAGCAAGTCGTCGCCCCGGCTGAGTCAAGCAATGCTGCTAGTGCTGCCGCACCGAGCTTTGATCAGGTGGGCACTAATTGGGACGAGCTAGTTAATGCCGTGGGCACCGCCAAGCGATCGCTGGCCTCTTTTCTCAAGGTGGCGACCTTAGACAGTCTAGAAGGCCATGTACTCAAGCTGAGCTTTGGTGCCGACCAGCGCTTTGCCATGACCCAAGTGCTCAAAGACCGAAAAATCATAGAAGAGATGGCCGAGGCGAAATACGGATGGCGGTTGCGCTTGGATGTCGTCGCAAAGAAAGGAGAACAACCGGCCCCACAGGCGGAAAGCCAGCCCGAATCCGACCCCACCCTCCGTTCGGTGCTCGACGCTTTTGACGGCGAGTTAGTCTGAGAAATCGCATGGAACCTCTGGCCCTCGAAGATTTGATCGTCGCATTTGCCAAGCTGCCCGGCATCGGCCGCAAGACGGCGCAGCGCTTGGCGCTCTATGTGGTCAAGAGGCCGCGCGAGGAAGCCGAGCTGCTCGCCAAGGCGCTCATTGCCGCCAAAGACCAAATCGAACACTGTGCCACCTGCTACAACTTCACCCAAAAGGGCGAGCCCCTATGCGAAGTCTGCCGAAATACTCGGCGCGACCAGCAGTTCCTCTGCGTGGTGGCCGAAGCCAGCGATGTGTTGGCCTTTGAGATGAGTCAGTTTTACTCTGGGGCGTATCACGTGCTCGGCGGGGTGCTCTCCCCGCAAGACGGAGTGCTGCCCGAGAATTTGCACATCGACTCCTTGGTCGAGCGCGTGCGCCAGCAGGGCGTCCAAGAGGTAATGCTCGCGCTCAACGCCAATGCCGAGGGCGATGCCACCGCTCACTTCATCGCCCAGCAACTCATGCCGCTGACCAAGGTGTCGAGGCTGGCGCGCGGTCTGCCGGTGGGCGCGGACTTGGACTTGGCCGACAGCGTCACGCTCTCGCTGGCCTTCGCCGGCCGATCTTCGCTGTGAGGTAGAAATGAATCGGCGCGATATTTTTAACTTGCCCAATGGGCTGACCGCACTCAGGATCGGTTTGACGCCGCTGTTTTTGCTGCTGCTGTTCACCGATACTTGGTATTTGAAAAGCCTTGCCTTTTTCGTCTTCAGCGCGGCCTCGCTGACCGATTTCTACGATGGCAAACTAGCGCGCGCTGGCAACCAAGTAACGCCGCTGGGCCGCTTCTTGGATCCGTTGGCCGACAAGATATTGGTAACGTCGGCACTCATTGCCCTAGCGTTGAACAGAATGGTCAATTTTTGGTTGGTCTTGCCCATTGTCGGGCGCGACATCCTGATTACGGGCATGCGCCTCTACGGGATATACCGGGGCCGCCCGATGGTCACCTCGCGCTTGGCCAAGTGGAAGACCGCAGTCCAGCTTTTTACGGTTATCTTCATACTTTTTGTCATTGGCCTCGAGGAGGCGATGGGGCGCTTTGCCGCAGGTCATCTCTTCTTTCTCGACGACCAGCTAATCCAGCTTTTAGCCAACGCATTGTTGGCGGGGGTGCTGTTGCTGACGCTGCTGTCGGGTTTTCACTACCTGTTCCGCGCGACCTCTTCCTACAAGGAACCCGTTTCTTCTGAACCGACTGATCGCCACGCTCTTTTTTGTCGGCTATGCCCCGTGGGCATCCGGTACGGCTGGTACCGCGTTCGTCGCCCTGTTGTACTGGCTGTTTGTTCCCGCTTTGGGAGTGCTGGAATGGATCGGAGTGCTTTTAGCTGCTTCGGCTATAGGGGTGTACAGCGCGGGTAGGGCGGCCCCGGAATGGGGTAAGGACCCGAGGCAGGTCGTCATTGACGAGGGGGTGGGCTTTCTCTTTGCGGTGGCATTTTTGCCTCCGGGTGCAGGAACGATCATTGCGAGCTTCTTTGTCTTCCGCGCCCTCGATATTATCAAGCCACCCCCAGCGCGGCAGCTAGAAGCTCTGCCAGGGGGGTGGGGCATTGTGGCCGACGACATAGTCGCCGGCCTGTACAGCAACGTGGTCATTCGTTCGTCGTCCTATTTGGTCGAGTGGGCGGGCTAGACCGATACCACACTTTAATTGAGGGGATTCTCATGGCGAAAGCGAACGGACACAGTGCAGACGGCAACAAGGCCAGAGCGCTGGAATTGGCGATGTCGCAGATTGAAAAGCAGTACGGCAAGGGATCGATTATGCGCCTCGGTGCCGAGGGTGGGGTGCAAGAAGTGGAGGCGATCTCTACTGGATCGTTGGCTGTAGATGCGGCGCTAGGCATCGGCGGTTTGCCCAAGGGGCGGATCGTCGAAATATCCGGTCCAGAGGGAGCGGGCAAGACCATGCTCTCGCTGCACGCCATCCGCGAGTCGCAAAAGCGCGGCGGCACCGCGGCCTTTATCGACGCCGAACACGCTCTCGATGTCAGCTTTGCGCGGCGCATTGGCGTCGATGTGG
>JAGWBY010000072.1:0-9833 GCA_021295675.1 Candidatus Latescibacterota bacterium
TGGAGCCGTTGCGGACCCTGCGACCGGCCGCAAAATCCCGCGCGTGGCGGACATTGCCAGCACCGCTGTAGGTAAAGTCCGCGTCCAGCGATAGAATGACCTTGGCTTTAGCTACATCGTAAGACGCATGGACCGGCTCGCCAAACGCCATTTGGGCCCCGGCGCGGGCGTTGTCGCGATTGACTGGTTCGTACTGGTGCCACTGGGCTTGGGGAAATTTATCCCGCAGTTCTTGCAACTGGTGTCCGAGGGTCGGAGAAGTCACCGTCTGGGCTAGGATGCGTAGGCCAGCTCCGCCGTTGGCCTCGTGCGAGCTCAGCCGCTGAGTCAGATCAGCTAGGAAAATGCTCCAAGCGCTGATGCGACCGGCGTTTTTGACCGTTTGCGAGCGATCGGGGTCGTAGAGGTCGAGAATCGAAGCCTGTACGAGCGCATTCGAGCCGCGGCTGCCGGAGGGATGCTCGGGATTGCCCTCAATTTTGGTCGGTCGCCCCATGTGGCTCTCGACTAGGATGCCCATGCCAATACCGCCGAGCGAGGTGGCGGAGGCAAAGTACTGCGGCTTACCGGGGATGACGTTTTCGGGAGCTCGGACCTGGGGGACTATTTTTTCGCTGGGCTGAATCGTGCAGCTTGAAAGTCCGCCTAGTGCCAGCGATGCACTCATGAGCTTGAGGAAATTCCGCCGACTTACCGGATCCTTCAACTCGGCAGCTTGCTCGGGGAACTCTCGCTGGACCATGGCGGCAAATTCTTCGGTCTGGGCCAATTGGTCCAAGCTGCGCCAATACTCTTGGCCCTGTGCGGCTTCGAGGCGGGCGCGGATGGCCGAGAGATCGATGTTTTTTCTGGTTTCCATGTTAGCGGTGGCAGATAGAGCAGTTGGTGAGTTGGCTGGTCTGCACGCCGTATTCGGCGACGAGTTGCGCACCCAAGCTTTCTTGGTCGGGTGGATACTGGTAGGTCATGTTAAAGACTTGGTCGCGTGGGCGAATGTGCTGGGACTCCATATTCAGCGATTCGGCTTTCCACATCAGGGGCATTTGATCGACTTGGCCGTGGCACGACTGGCAGCCGATGCCTTGGTTGACGTGGATGCTGTGGTTGAAATAGGCGAAGTCGGGAAGGTCGTGGACGCGATTCCACTCGATGGGCACGTTGTCGCGGAAGCTGGCGCGCACAGGTTCGAGGATGGGTGCTTCGGTCCAGATCTGCGAGTGGCAGGTCATGCAGGTTTCGGTCGGGGGAACGCCGGCAAAGGCACTCTCTTCGACGGTGGTATGGCAATAGCGGCAATCGATGCCCATACCGGTGACGTGGTGTTTGTGGCTAAAGGGAACGGGCTGATCAATGGGCACGTTGACTTGATTGACGAAGTAAATGCGATTGATGTTGAGGAGGATACCGAGGATACTGCCGACTAGGACGAAGCCAACGAGGATGCTGGCTTTGGAAGCCCAGTTAGCACTGCGCGGAAATACTTGAGCCATATTTTATTAGTTTAGCTGAGGTTGTAGAAAGCTGGCCTTACCTCTTTCGGCCAAAACAGTCTTGTAAATTAGGCCAGTTTAATTTGGTGTCAATACATGGGCTAAAAAACATTGGCATTTGACTTTGGGTCTCTCGCGGCATAATATGAATTGCGTCCCTCCTATAACCCCCGTAGCTCAGCAGGATAGAGCAACAGATTCCTAATCTGTGGGTCGGCGGTTCGAATCCGCACGGCTGTCTTCCAGACAGTTGCGGTCGTGTGGCATAAGCTTAAGAGCGCGTATAAGTGCGCAGTGCTGGGCCGCCGTCCCGAAGGGAATATAGCAGCTATTTCGGCCATGAGGGCGATGAGAATGTCAGAAACCCATCTTCAGCGAATTTTGCATTTAGATGACAAAGCGTGAAGAGACGCTGGAAATCGCCGGCCAAGTCGAAGCCATGCTCGCGGCTTTGGATCGGTTCTCCTCTTTTAGTCGGCTGCTCAAACCTGCCGAGGTGGAACCGTTGCGTTCCTTGCTGCGCTGTGCACATACGTGCGCCGACAGACTGGTGGCCGGTAAACAGGCACAGTGCGCAGTGGACGAATTGATCGCGCAACACCAGCGTTGTTCAGATGCACTTCTCGCGGCGGCACTTAACGGCGATTGGGGTGGTGGCGCGCCGGATTTACAAGGACTGTTGCTCAACCGGCTTCTCGATGGCCGACATCCGTTTTTGCTCGCTTGCGAAAAGCAATCTCCAGCAAATGTTCCCGCCGCGCTGCATCAGGTTGCGTGCCGCGATTTGCAAAGTGCCGCGGTCTTGGCTCGTCCCCGCTGGGGAATATGGCTGCGGCTGATCGGCGGCGATGCGGAGCCTTTGGCCCCCATGCCCGGAGATGGGGTGGAACCCGCAGCCGTTGACCAACTAAAAGAGCGTTTTGCCTGCAGCGAGGATTGGGCTGGGTTAGCAGGAGAGCTCGGATGCCTGATCCACGAGCACGGGCGGGGTGCGCTGCGTCGATTCCCGGCCTTTCGCCTAGTCGGCAGGGAAGCTAAGCCCATCTTGGAACCTATCCGCCATTTCGCGGAATTTCCCCTCGGCTGGCTAGAGGGCAACAGAACGAGGATCCAAGTATTAGAGAAGAACACGCGCCATTTTCTCGCCGGTTATCGGGCGCACAACGCGCTAATCTGGGGACCGCGCGGCGGCGGCAAATCGACGCTGATACGGGCCTTGATAGGGCAATTCTTTGATCGCGATTTGCGTGCCATCGAGATCGATCCGTCTTGCTACCATCTGTTACCCGACCTGTTTGCCCTCGTCCGGGGGCGTCGCCAGCGCTTTGTGGGCGTACTGGATAATGTGTCTTTGAGCCGGAGCGATAACAGTTTGCACCTACTGTCGCGCGTGCTTGACGGGGGGTTAGAAGCGTGCCCGGACAATTTGGTCTTCTATGCAACATCCAACTACAAGGATCTAGTTGATCGGGAGGGCGAACGTCCGCAAGGGTTGGGCCAGATACAGCTAGACGACGAGCGTCCCAACCTAGTCAACCAAGGCATTCAAGCTGAATTCTACGATCCCCAACAACTGCAACGTCTCGATCAGGAGCGGGCGCTAGACGACCGTTTTGCCCTCAAGGTATTTCTCGACCTGCCTAGCAGACAACAATATCACTCTATGGTACTGTCCTATGCGCGCCGGGCGGGGATCGACCTGCCAGAAGAAGAATTATTGGCCGCCTTTGAGGTTTGGCGGATGCGGCACAACCACGATTTAGTTGGAGGCCGGACGGCGCGGGATTTTATCGTCGCCTACTTGCCGCAGTACTTGCGCGACAAGGACCAGTTAAATCAACCTTCGAGTAGCTCGATCTCGTAACCGTCGGGATCGTCGATAAAGGCCATCTTGCGGCCGGTAGGGAAAGTTTCGCGCCAATCGCTAGGCCATATTTCAATCCGGTTGTTTTCCAGCGTGTCGCAAAAGCCGATTAAGTCGGGGACCGCGATAGCGAGGTGCATGAGATCTTCGGGGACGGCGAGTTGGTAATCGGCAGAATAGGTCAGCTCTAAGGTGTGTTCATTGCCGGGCAATTCGAGATGAACGATCTGATTGCCAGCGGGCGACTTATCGGAGCGGCTCCGAACTGCAAAGCCGAGGTGGGTGCAATACCACTCAATGGAGCGATCGAGATCGCCGACGCGGATGCGGGTGTGCAGGAAGCGGGCCATAGAGACATCCTTTCGCGAGTTGAGTATAATTTAGGGCAAGGATTGCTGCGCGTGTAGGCAGTCCCTTGCGCGGGTTGGAACGGGGCGTGTAGATTAAATTAGTTAGGGGCAAAAAAGAAGCAAAAATGGTGCCGAAGAGAGGACTCGAACCTCCACGGGGTTGCCCCCACATGGTCCTGAACCATGCGCGTCTACCAATTAAAAATTAAGCGCAGGGCTTGCAGCCGTCAAGCCCGTTCCTTTCGTGAAATAGGCGGGTTATGGCCAAAATGGAAAGCGGTGCCAAGCGCGAGTTAATCGCCGTGCAAAATCGCAAAGCCCGGCACGACTACGAAGTGATGGGCCGCTACGAGACTGGCATTGTCTTGCGCGGCACGGAGGTCAAATCGCTGCGCGCTGGGCGTGCCAATCTCAAGGACAGCTTCGCTCTAGTTGAAAAAGGCGAAGTTTTCCTGCACAATGTCCACATCGCCCAATACGAGCGGGGCAACAGTTTCAACCACGATCCAGAGCGCGTGCGCAAATTGCTCTTGCACCGCAGTGAAATCCGCCGGTTGACGGGAAGGACACAACAACAGGGCCTTACCTTGGTGCCGCTGAAGATCTACTTCAAACGCGGCAGAGCTAAAGTGGAATTGGCGCTGGTCCGCGGCAAAAAGCAGTTCGACAAGCGTCAGGCTTTGGCTCAACGCCAGGCCGACCGCGATGTCGCCCGGGTCCTCAAGGAGCGCCACCAATGAGTTTGCCCGCGTCCAACCAGGCGGCGACGCGCTGTTCTAAGTGTCGTGGGGTGGGCCTGTACTACGATCCGATAGTCGAGGCAGGACGCTATGGAGAGCTTCGACTTTGCGAGTGTATTAGTGTCAAGTGCTGTTGTGGGGGAACTGCACCCTATCGGTACTGGGACGACGATTCGCGCCACCAGTGGTGCCCCTGCCAGCCCTATCGCCGTAAAATGACGAAAACCAACCGCCTGTTTTACCAAGCCAATATCCCCGAACGCTACAAGTGGAAGTTTGTTGATGATTTCCGCATGGCGGCACCAGACGGGATGCCCATTGACCTAGCGGCCACGGTCTATCTCCGCATTCACCAAGACCTGATCGAAGCAGCAGCAGAGCCTAAGCGCGGCTATCTCCTCCACGGCAATCCCGGCACGGGCAAGACCTTAATGGGCTGCATTGCACTCAACGAACTCATGCTGCGCTGGACTAAGCCGGGCCGCTTTCTAAAACTATCGCTTAATTATTTTCAAAAGCTGCGCGACAGTTATAAACCTGACAATGTGCATTATGGCCAGACTGGAACAATCCTCGAAGAGTTGTGCAATATGCCTTATCTCGTCATAGACGATTTCGGTGTTGAGCAGGGGACTGATTGGCAACAGGAAGTGCTCTACGATCTCGTAGATGCCCGCTACGGCGATCAGCGATTCACGGTTGTAACTACCAATCAGCCCCTCGACGAACTCAAGAATCTAGCCAAGGGTCGCATCTATTCGCGCCTAGTAGAGATGTGCCAACCGATCCCCATGGACGGCCCTGATTATCGGATGCATCTCAATGAGTGAGATAAGCTGGGAACGCAGCGATGGACGCCGACACGATCAATTGCGGCCGGTGCAGATCTCCCCGAGGTACCTGAAAACGGCGGCTGGATCGGCTCTGATCGAGATGGGCGATACAAAGGTGCTCTGCACGGTATCGCCCGTCGATGGGGTTCCGCCCTTTTTGGTGGGGACCGGCAAGGGGTGGCTAACCGCGGAGTACAGCATGCTCCCTGGCTCCTCTACACGCCGAGTAACCCGCGAGCCCAATAGTCGAGCGCGTGAAATTCAGCGTCTAATCGGTCGGTCGCTGCGAGCAGTAGTGGATTTGGAGCAAATAGGCGAGCGGACGTTGTATGTCGATTGCGATGTCATACAGGCTGATGGCGGAACGCGCACGGCCTCAATAACAGGGGCTTATGTGGCTTTGGCAGAGGCGTTGCTGACGCTGCCCGGCGATGTGCTCGCAGAGCAGATCGCCGCGGTTAGCGTTGGGATAGTAGGGGACCAGCCTCTATTGGACCTGTGCTATGAGGAAGATCGCCGCGCCGAAACGGATATGAACGTCGTTATGACCGGCTCGGGGGGGATCGTCGAAATCCAAGGTACGGCTGAGGGCCGTCCCTTTACTCGTGCGCAAGCGGTCGAGTTGCTCGATTTGGCGGCGGTGGGCATAGAGCGTCTGTTGGCCGTGCAACAGTCTGTTTTAAGCGCACTTACAAAGGCTTAGGGGTTGAGAGAAATTGCTTGACAGGTTTTGTGACCCCGGCTAAGTTAATAGCACTTCTTTAGTTTAATGCACGTGTAGCTTTCCTTTTCCTCCCCACTCTAAAAGAAGAGGATGGTTCCATGGCGGGAATGACTAAAGCACCATTCTGGGATATGGAAGATTGCCTCGGGAGTTATCTGGCCGAGATCGCCCATTCCAAGCCCCTATCCCCGGCCGACGAGGTTAATCTAGCGCGAAAGATCAAACAAGGGGACGAGTGCGCTCGCAATAGATTAGTCGAAGCGAATTTGCGCTTTGTGGTCAGCGTGGCAAAGGAATACCAAAATCGCGGCGTTCCCCTTGCCGATTTGGTCAGTGCAGGCAACATGGGCCTGATCACGGCTGCCGAGCGCTTTGATGAAGACAAGGGATTCAAATTTATTTCCTATGCAGTTTGGTGGATCCGTCAAGCCATCCTACAGACGTTGGCCGAACAGTCGCGCACGGTCCGCCTGCCGCTGAATAAAATCGGTTTGCTCTACAAGATATCCAAGGCGTCCCGCGCCTTGCAGCAAGAGCGCACCGACGCACCGCCCCCAGAAGCTATCGCCGAGCAGCTCGATGTCCCGGTTGAAGAGGTTAAAGAGACATTGCTATGCGGTCGCTCGATGCGGTCGCTCGACGCGTCCTTTCTCGGCGAAGAAGATCATAGTCTGCTAGACGTGCTGCCAGACGAGCGGCAAGAGTCCCCTGAAAATCAAGTGATGCGCGGCTGTCTGCGCGGACAGATTGACTCGGCTCTGAATAGGCTCATCGAGCGAGAGGCCGAGATTCTCCGCCTCTATTTTGGGTTGAACGGTGAAGAGCCTATGACCTTAGACCAGATTGGTATGCGCTTTGGGCTTACGCGCGAACGAGTCCGGCAAATCAAGGAGAAAGCACTGCACCGCCTGCGCCACCCCAGTCGCTGCGATCATCTACGCTCCTACAGCCGCGCTTGAAGATGACCCCCCACAGGCTCCCCTGCTCCCCAAAAGTCGCAGGAGTATGCCATGCCAGAAGATGCAGCTGAGGAGGATCTGCTGAATTCTATAGATGAAGTAGACGATCAGATCAAAAATTTTCGCCAGCGGGTGCGGGCCGTTTTGGACGCTGCCCAGGCCGAGGGAACGCGGCGCAACGAAAAGGAAGGGAGCGGGAGGAGATAAGCGACGCGTGGATTGACCAAAGAGGGGATGGCTTGGCTGTCCCCTCTTTTTGTTTGTCTGAAACCAAATGGAGAAAACCAAAATGGATAAATGGGCAACAGGCATATTTACCTCGATTGACGAGGGTTTGGGGGCCGGGTTGGATTCAGTGAAGGAGCTAGGGGTTTCCACCGTGCATCTGCACGCGCCAGGCCGCGATTTTCGCACCGCAGAGAAAACCGCGGAAATTAAGAGCCAGTTCGCCGCGGCTGGGATCGAAATCAGCGTGGTTTTCGCCGGTTTTCCCGATGACGATTACACCACGCCTGAAATAGCTCAACAAACGGTCGGGCTGGTGCCTTTAGATAGCCGGGAGCACCGACTCAAAGAAACCTTGGCCATCGCGGACTTTGCCGCTGCGCTAGGCGTGGATGCCGTCGGCATGCACTTGGGCTTTGTGCCGGAGGAGTCGGAGTCGGATTTTGCTGCGGTCGTCGAAGTTGCGCGCACGGTGTGCGATCACTGCCGGGGGCACGGGCAGCATTTTCACTTGGAAACCGGTCAAGAGACCGCCGCCGAACTTCTCACTTTTATCGAGGCCGTCGACCGCGAGAACCTCGCAGTCAATTTCGATCCAGCCAATATGATCCTCTACCAAGCCGGCTCGCCGCTAGAGGCCTTGGATCGGGTGGGGCGCTTTGTCCGCAGCGTACACTGCAAAGACGCCGCGATTGAGCGCCGCCCAGGCCAGCCGTGGTACGAGGATGCGCCGCTTGGCCAAGGCGACGTCAACATCCGGGCCTTCCTCTTACAGTTGCGCGATTTAGGATACGAGGGGCCGCTGACCATTGAGCGTGAATACGCCCCCGATCAGGTGGGAGATCTCCGCGCGGCCCTGCAGCTACTCACCGATTTACGCCGCGAGATTTTGAGTTGAGCGCTGAGCTGCGGAGTTGCTTGGATTTTGCAGTAGATGCGGCTTGGCAAGCGGGCAAGATCACCTTGCGCTACTTCCAGTCGGGTATCCACGCCGAGTGGAAGGAAGACCTATCGCCGGTGACCGTCGCCGACCGCGAAGCCGAGGCCAAGATACGAGACTTGTTGGCCAAAGCCTATCCCGACGATGGGATTGTCGGTGAGGAATTTGGGCGGGTCGAGGGAAGCTCCGGTACGCGCTGGATTATCGACCCCATAGACGGGACGAAATCTTTTGTCCAAGGGGTGCCGCAGGGCCCGATGGGGTTGACGTGGGATGTTGCTATATGCCTGCTCTTGACGAAATGGTGTGGGCCGCTAGGGGCGAGGGCTGTTGGTGGAATGGCAGGCGGGCAGCGGTGTCCGCAGTAACCGAGTTAGGCCAGGCCTGCATCTGCTATACGTCATGGCCGAGCTTTGCCGAACAGGGCCGCGAGCAGCAGTGGCAGCAGCTAGTCTCCAGCATTCGGCTGCGCCGGGGGTGGGGCGATTGTTACGGCCACATACTCGTGGCCACCGGCCGAGCCGAGGCCAGCTTTGACCCCATTATGAATCCGTGGGACTGCGGGCCATTGCTGCCGATTCTGCAGGAAGCTGGAGGCACCTTTACCGATTGGCAGGGGGTGCCGACGATATACGGCAAAGACGCCTTTTCTTCGAACGGGCATCTCTTTGCGTCCATCATGGAGCATCTGGATTAGCGGCAGTGATAGATGAGCTTAGAAGCCGGATCGCCTTCTGTCTAGCAGTTGGCCGCGCTGCCGTGGTGGCGACGTACCGCCACGATTGTACGACTGCGGCTCCAGCCATGGCCTTTGACTTTATATTTGCCATTTTCCCGGGCATTCTCGTTCTAACGGCCCTATTGGGATTCTTGGGCATATCGTCTGAGGATTTCATCAAAGTGCTCGAAATTTTGGGCATTGTCATCCCTGTCCCGCTGCTGGAGGCCATCGAAGACAATATCAGCTTTCTCTCGTCGCAAAGTTTGTTCGTCATCGGGTTCTTGGGCGTCATCTTGCCAGCGTCGGCTAGCATGTCCACCACGATGATGGCGCTCAACCGAGCTTATGGCGTGCAAGAGCATCGGTCCTTCTACAAGCGGCGCATTCTCTCGCTCGCCTTAATCGTCGTCTTGGGAATTTCTTTCGTTTTTTTCTTTAACCTCATCATATTTGGCGAACACGTCGAGAGTTGGCTGCGAGGCTATTGGGCTTCCTCTCACTTTTCTCCGTTGGTGGCCTTGTTGAGGCGCGCAGTGGTCGTGGTTGGCATGGTCGCCACGGCCGCCTGTATTTACTATATCATGCCCGCCGTGCGCCTGCGCTGGTGGGACGTGTTGCCGGGGAGTGTGATGTCTTCTGGGCTGGCCGGGGTCATTGCCATTGCCTTGGATTATATCGAGCGGTTTAGCTATTACAATATCATCTACGGCGTGCTCGGGACTGCCATCATCCTCTTGCTATCTGCGTACTTGCTGGCTTTTTCATTATTGTTGGGTGGCGAATTAAACGCGGTGCTCTATCGCCGCCGCCACCCAGTTGACTCATACCCGACAGATTATTAGGTTGGGGTTTATAGTAGTAATGTCTTTGGGAAATGGAGGAACCAATGCGCAAAAATTCAATCATAATCGCACTCGTCGTCAGCGGGCTTTTGGCCTGTGGGGAAAAAAAAGATGAGTTAACTCCTTATATCCAGACTTTGCAGGG
>JAGWBY010000072.1:9884-36282 GCA_021295675.1 Candidatus Latescibacterota bacterium
TCGAGCAGGTCATGCAGACTTTGCTCGACGAGCTGGAGAAGGTCGAGCTCGAAGACAAGCGTCTCCGGGCCTTGCACAATGCCATGAAGCGAGCCTTAAAGGCGGCGATGCGCAAGCTAGTCGAGCCGGACTTCCCGACCTTTGTGCCCAATGCCCAAAAGAGCATTGGGCGCGTCGAAGACGAATTCACCAAGATATATGGCAACCTAGAGCTGCTGTGGCAGAGGGCCGGCAAGACCGAACCGTTCCCGCTCAAGTGGGAAGCCGTGGAATAGTCGAGTCCGCTGCTCGCTGCATTGTATAGAGCTCCCCCGGTAACAGGGGGAGCTTTTTGCATTAAATTTCCGGGCAGAAAGAAGGGATGAACAAGCCATGTTGTTCATGTTGTTCAAACTGCTACTGGCGACGGCAGTAGTGTTGCTGTGTTACGCCGTGTACCGGCAGCTAAAGGGTGGCCCGCGCGGAGGCACGTCCAACCGGCGCGGCAGCATCGATCCGAGTCAAGTCGCCGAGGCCGAATACAGCATATTGGACGAAGAAGAGGCTGAAAGGGTTAAGTCCCGAAGAGTTGATGGCCGAAATCGCCAAAGGGGATGTTCGGCCCTTTTATTTAGTACACGGGGACGAGGAATACGAGCGCGAAGCCTTAGTCTCATCTATGATCAAGGCCTTGGTGCCAGCTCAGACGCGGGATTTTAATCTCGACGTACTGAGGGCTGAACGCTTGGAGGTGCTGGATTTTTTTCAGATTTATGAGACCTATCCCATGATGGCCGAGAGTCGGCTGATTGTGCTGCGCGATGCCGAGGCTCTGACGACCGACCAGTGTCGCGGCTTGGAGCGCGTATTTGCAACTCCGGTGGAGACCAGTCGCCTCTTGGTAGTGGGCCAAAAAGTCGATATGCGGCGCAAGTTCTTTCGCGAATTTTCGCGACGAGGTCGCGCGCTAGAATTTAGGCCGCCCTACGACAATCAAGTTCCGCAGTGGCTACAGCGCTACGCCAAGCGTCAGGGGGTGAAAATTGCACCTGCGGCCGTCCAGCTACTCAGCCAGTACGTAGGGGCCAAGCCAAGGGAGCTAGTCAGCGAGATAGAAAAGTTGGTCAGTTTTGTCGGGGTGGGCCAGCCGATCACCGCCTCTGCGGTCGAACAAGTCGCTGGCATTACGCGCGAGGCTAGCGTGTTCGATCTCGCCGATGCCCTCGGCAAAGGACAGGGCAAGCTGGCCCAAAAGCTGTTGCAAAAGTTTCTCAGTCAGGGAGAAGAGCCAACCCGCGCCGTCGCCATGGTCACCCGCCATTTCCAGCTTTTGCTCAAGGCTAAGGGGCTAATAGACCAGTCGCTATCGCGCGACAAAATGGCCGCTGAATTGGGGGTTGCGCCGTTTTTTTTGCCCGGATATTTGGAGCAGGCCCAGCGCCGCTCCGCTGCTTGGCTGTGGGCGGGATTGAGCGCCTTGAGCGAAGCCGATTGGCGTCTGAAATCGCAGGGACGACGCCAGGAGCATCTGGTTTTGGATCTGCTGGTGACCAAGTTGTGCAGGAAGCACTGAGCTTGACAATGGGTAGTGCCACAACTATAATTGAAACACAAGGTGTTGTGTTTGTAACATATTGAAAAGTATAAACTAACAAACAAAGGATGATCTATCGTGAGCGAACCTATCGTCTTAACCGATGACAATTTCAGCGCCGAAGTCCTCAACGCCAGCCAGCCCGTGCTCGTGGATTTTTGGGCGACGTGGTGCGGGCCGTGCCGAATGATCGCGCCGATTGTCCAAGAATTGAGCAGCGAATACGAAGGCCGGGCCAAAGTGGGCAAATTGGACGTCGACGCGGCCCAGAAAACAGCGGCCGAATTCGGCATTCGCAGCATCCCTACCTTGCTTATTTTCAAGGAGGGTAAAGTCGCCGACCAGATCATTGGTGCCGTCCCCAAAGGGCAAATCACCGAAAAGCTAGAGGCCGCCTTAGTCTAATTATGCGGACGAGAGGCATGGGGTGCTGCCTGTCTAAGCGGGAGTCCTAAGCATGCCGTCTGATCCTCTCTGGAGGCATGTCTTTCGTCGTCTGCAAGAGCGCGTAAGGAGCGGCCGCAAGGAGGAAGAAACCGCCGCCTGCAAGCTCTTGCAGAAAGTGCCCATTTTTCAGGAACTAAGCGGGCGAGAGCTGCACAAGATAGAAGAGATGCTCTATGGACCGCGAGATTGGCACGCTGGCGAGGCGGTTATCAACCAAGGAGATCCCGGGATGGGGATGTACATCGTCGTCTCCGGCCAAGTACGGATCGTCCAGATGGGCGACGATGGGTTTGAGAAGCAGCTAGCTACCTTAACCCGTGGGAATTTTTTTGGTGCCCAGGCCCTTGTCGATGAATCGCCGCGCCCCGCTTCAGCTTACGCTCTCCAGCCTTGTAGTCTCCTCGTTTTTTGCCGCCCCGATTTACTCGAACTCATAGACAGCAATCTCCCGCTCGCCCTGAAGATCGTCGAAGGCTTGGCGCAAGCCATCTCGACTGACCTACTCGAAGTCATAGAGAAGCTCTCGGAGCAGTTGCGCGACTCTGAACGCCTGTTAAAAGGTGCGCGTCGCGCGGGCAGTATTCAATGATGAATTGGCAAGTTAAAGTGGTACTCGCCTTGGTGGCCGTAGCGGTCGGCGGATGGTTTGTATATGAGATTCGCGGCATCCTAACGCCTTTTGTTTTGGCTTTTATCTTGGCCTATTTCCTCTACCCAATCATCGATTGGATGGAGAGAAGGGGATTGGGGCGGACTTGGAGTACTCTGCTCGTCTTTTCGCTCGTTTTTGCGGGGTTGGGGCTAGGCGCATTCAAGGTTGGAGACAAGCTGGCTGGAGAAACAGTAGATAGGGTTTTTACCATCGCCAACATCGGCGACAAACCTCTAATCATCCACGGGATGGCTTGGGAAGACGATGCTCGGGATCAGCCGTTTGTCCTAAGAGAGGAACCCCGCTGGCCGTTAGAGGTTGCTCCCATGGAGGAATTGGCCGTTCTCCTGCGCTTTGTGCCCAATGACCAAGCACCGGCTGCAAACGCGCTCTTGATTGCGTACTCGCAGGGCCAAGACGAGTACAGTCAGCGCATTAGCGTCCACGGCAATGGCGGTGTGGTCGCAGGAGGCCAAGCCGGTAAGTCGGGTTCTGTTGTGTTTTCGCGGGCCGATATTGGCTTTGGCGCGGCCGAGCCCAACGTCTTGGTGGAAATCGGCGATAGGATCTTGGCGGAAACCAGCAATAGAGCTGCAAGAATCGAGCCTATGTTACAGCCCTATTTGGGGAGCGATTTCCGCCTCGCCGAGTTGATTCGGGAGCATGGCGAGCGGCTGATGAGGACCATGTTGGGAGGCACTACGCTGTTTATCGAGGGCGTGATCTCGGGCCTTACTTTCGTGGTGATCGTGCCGTTTGTGGCCTTTTTCTTTCTCAAAGAGGGACGGCGCTTGACGCGGTGCCTGATGGCAGTGGTTCCCAACGCCTATTTTGAATTGTGTCTAAACCTGATGTACCAAGCCAATAGGCAGATCGGGAATTACATTCGTGGCCAGCTTTTGGCCGTCCTCGTCGTATCGGTGCTGGCGATTAGCGGCTTGTCCATTCTTGGCGTCTATTATGCCCTCCCTTTGGGGCTGCTCGCCGGGTTGGCCAACGTAATACCGTTTCTCGGGCCATTGATCGGGATCGTCTGTTCTTCGATTGTGGCCTTGGCTACTGGCGGTGGCTTGGCAATGGTGGCCAAAGTGATCGTCATGTTCTTGGTTATTCAACTTATAGACAACGTACTCATTCAACCCACGATGGTGGCCAAAAGCGTCGAACTGCACCCTTTGGTCGTCCTCTTTGTCGTCATGGTGGGAAGCCAGTTGATGGGCATCGTTGGGATGCTGATCGCCGTGCCGCTCACGGGCATCGCAAAAGTAAGCGGTCAAACCATCTACGAAGGGGTCAAGCAATACCAATTGAGATAGGTTGACAAACCTATCTCAATTGCTTAACTACACCTTACATTTCGAACTGTGGTGCGAGGTAATTAAGGCCCTTTAAGGGGTAGGAGGAATAGATTAATTGGGTAGTTCAATACACTTAGAAAGCACGGCGGTGAGCGAATTGGCCCAACGCATAGGGGACGCCCGCAAGCTCTACGGAAACGACAGTCCTTACGTCATAGGTGTGATGACGGCTGTCGAATGGATAACCCAAGATGCCGAGGGTGGCCAAGGGCTCAAGCAAGACCTACTCACCCGTGTCCTAGAAAGCGAGGGAAAGAAACAGCCATCTCGTCCGCTTCCCAGCAGTACAGAGAGCAGCCCCCCGTCGCACGAACGCCGCGCCTTGGCGGAAAACACCTGGACTCGTGGCATAGTCAAGTGGTTTAACAACGATAAGGGATATGGTTTTATCTCGACAGACAGCCATGTCGATGTCTTCGTCCACTGGCGCGATATTTCATCTTGGGACCGGACTTTGACCCAAGATGATGAAGTTGAGTTCATGGTGACCCGCACCGTCAAGGGGTTCCAAGCCATCAACGTAATGAAGGCCGGCCAAGACAAAACCGAAGAGGAAACGGACTCGGTCGAGGCGGCCGAGACTCCCGACGAAACCGAGGCGGTCGAAAGCACCGACGGCGATGTCTCTGATGTCTCTGAGAGTGCAGACAGTGTCCCGGAATCCCAAGACGACGAGGGCGGGCCGTAGGGGAAGATGGGTAAAAAAACGTCCGATATAGCCTGTTCGTTCTGCGGCAAGGGGGGCGACCAAGTCGAGAAGGTCATTCAGGGTCCCTCAGTGTATATATGCAGTGAATGCATCGGCTTGTGCAATGAGAGGCTGGCAGAGGACGACAAGCACGAGCCTAGTCTCAATGGTCGTCCCCTGCCCAAGCCGGCCGAAATCAAGGCCCATCTCGACGCGCATATTATCGGCCAAGAACGCGCTAAAAAGGCGCTTTCGGTCGCCGTGTACAACCACTATAAGCGGGTGCATTCCGGCGCTGCGGATGTCCAGCTCAGCAAGAGCAATATCCTGCTCATCGGCCCCACCGGAGTGGGCAAGACGCTTTTGGCGGAGACGTTGGCGCGCATATTACAAGTGCCTTTTGCAATCGTCGATGCTACTGTCCTTACCGAGGCTGGGTATGTAGGCGAGGACGTGGAGAATATCCTCGTGCGGCTCCTACAAGCCGCAGATTACGATGTCAAACAAGCCGAGCGCGGGATTCTGTTTATCGACGAGTTGGACAAAGTCGCCCGCAAATCCGGTAACCCCTCCATAACCCGCGACGTTTCAGGCGAAGGCGTCCAACAGGAACTCCTCAAGATATTAGAGGGTACGGTGTCAGGGGTGCCACCGAAGGGCGGGCGCAAGCATCCCGAGCAGCCCTTGGTGCAAATAAACACCAAGAACATTCTCTTTATCTGCGGCGGGGCTTTCGATGGGCTGGACAAAATTATCAGCCAGCGCATCGGAACTAGGTCCATGGGCTTTGGCAGTCTCCTCGACGACCGCGAGGAAGCAGACGAGTCCAATCTGTTGGCACGAGTCGAACCCGAGGAATTGATTCAGTACGGCCTGATTCCCGAACTGATTGGCCGCTTGCCAGTGGTGGGTATCTTGCACCCCTTCAGTGACCAGGCGCTAATGGACATCCTGCTTAAGCCGCGAAACGCACTCGTCAAGCAATACCAAAAGCTGTTTGAAATGGACGGCATTGCCCTGCGGTTTGAAGAAGAAGCTCTGAAGAAGGTCGTCGAATTGACCCAAGAAAAGGAGATGGGCGCGCGCGGTCTGCGGGCGGTCTTAGAGACCGTCATGTTTGAAATCATGTTTGATCTCCCAGCCCGAGACGACATCGCCGAGTGCGTCATCACCAAGGAGTTCATCGAAGATAAGGCCCCGCCGACTTTCGTGTACAACAAGAAGCGAGCTTGATTTCTAAACCAGGCGTTGAGCTTTAACTAGGTCCCTTCTCTACTAGCGCGTTCGCTGGAGGAGAAGGGTTTTTTGTGAGAAAAGCGCAATGCAACCTAGGCATTATCCATCGCGGGTGCTGTGGCGGCACCAGCCTGCAGTCACCGCGGCAACCTCAGTTGGGGAAGTGGCTGTGCGAGGGAGGCTCCTCCACCTCGCCGAAGGGCGGGGGAAAATCGCAGATGAGAGCGGGGGGATTGATTTCGTCATCAAGGCACGGGTAGAAGGGGTAAAAGCCGGGGATATAGTAGAGTTATATGGGATTGCTGCGGAAGGGATTATAGACGTTACTCAAATTCGCTTGTTAGCTTCTAGTCGAGCGGATTGGAACCAAGGGGATTGGGCGCGGTTCCAAGCCAGCAGGCTGTGGGCGAATATGCGAGTGCGGGCCGCAGTGTTAGGCGCTGTACGCGGTTTTTTCACGGATGCAGGCTTTCTTGCTGTGGAGACGCCGACATTGGTCCGCGCCTCGGCGCAAGAGGAACACATCCAGCTATTCGCCACTGAGTACCAGGGCGACAGGTCGCAAGAGCAGCTTTATCTTGCCCCTTCGCCCGAGCTGTACATGAAGCGGCTGCTAGGGGCGGGCTTTGAGCGGATTTACCAGATTAGCCGCTCGTACCGCAATGGGGAGATAGGGCCGCAACACAACCCTGAATTTACCCTAATCGAATGGTATCGGGCGTACGCCAGTTACGAGGAAATCATGGCCGATATCGAAGATTTGGTGTCGCATGTGGCGAAAAGCGTCTTGGGGCGGTCGAGCGTGGTCCGAACAGGGCGCAAGATCGACTTGCAACCGCCGTGGGAGCGGCTCAGCGTCCGCGATGCTTTTGCGCGTTGGGCCTACATTGATTTGGATGCCTGTGCGGACGCGGAGTCGCTTTTTAGCCATGCTTGTGCCTTGGGCTATGACAGCGCTAGACTAGGGGATAGCTGGGAGGATTTATTCCACAAGATCCTGCTGGAAAAAATCGAACCAGAGTTGGCCAAACTCGGGGCTGTCCACCTTTTCGATTATCCTCGGCAATTGGCTGCATTAGCCAAATTAAAAGAAGGCGATTCAACTGTAGCTGAGAGGACGGAAGCGTACTTGGGGGGAGTGGAGCTGTCGAATGGCTATACAGAGTTAAACGATCCAGCCCAACAGCGCGAGCGTTTTGCACGGAGTGCGCGGCCAGAGGGCGCACCGGGCGACGAGACGTTTCTCGCGGCTATGGAGCGGGGCATTCCACCGGCTGGTGGCGTGGCCTTAGGGTTAGATCGGTTGGTCATGATCGTTGCCGGCGCGTCTTGCTTAAACGAGGTGATCGCCTTTCCGCTGGGGCATTAGTCAGCGAGGGCTGCTAGTTCTTTTTCGGACGCCAGCAGGCCGTCGATTAGGCCGAAATCGATCGCCTCTGCAGGCGACAGAAAGTAATCGCGCTCGGTGACTAGCTCGATGCGCTCGAGCGGCTGGCCGGTATCTTGGACTAAGATCTGGTTGAGTCGGTCGCGCCACTCGACGATTTCGCGGGCGTGGATTTCGATGTCAGCCGCTTGGCCGCGGACGCCACCCCAAGGCTGGTGCAGCATGAGCCGAGAATGGGCAAGGGCGTGGCGCTTGCCCTTGGTCCCGCCAGCAAGGAGAATTGCGCTCATGCTGTACGCTTGGCCGATGCAGAGCGTTGCTACGTCGCAGGGGACGTACTTCATGGTGTCGTAGATGGCCAAGCCGGCTGTGAGGCTGCCGCCAGGGCTGTTGATGTAGAGCGAGATGTCTTTCTTGGGATCCTCTGAGGTCAGAAAGAGCAACTGGGCGATGACGAGGTTGGCTTCGTGGTCGTCGATCGGAGTGCTGATAAAGATGATCCGCTCCTTGAGGAGGCGAGAGCGGCCGGTCTGTTCGATTACTACGGGTACGATTGCCATGCGCTATTCTGTTGTTAGAAGAGAGCCTACTGTTGGTTAATGGACTATAGGCGATGACTAATATAGTGTCAATGGGACACCGCTCAGGTCGGTTGACCGCGCTGGGTTGGTGCGGTACATTTTACTCTGCTTACAGCACGTTGCTGCCCGCCGAAGGTAAAATGTATAACCCATTGTAAGGCATAGTGTTGCTATTTTTTATATTCTGTTGCTTGGGCCTAGCTGGCCACAGGAACACGTGCTTGTAGGGATTACCGGCGGCATGGGTGCAGGCAAGTCCGCACTGGCGCAAATGCTTGCCGGGTTGGGTGCCCTGCGGGTTGATGCCGACGAAGTGGCCCGAGAAGTGGCGGCAATCCCAGCGGTGATCGAGGATCTACAAGCGGCATTTGGCCGCGATCTGCTCGGCCCGGACGGGTACTTGAACCGCCGGGAGTTGGGACGACGCGCCCTGCGGTCGGACGAGGAGAGTCAGCGGTTAGAGGCGATTATGCGACCTCCACTATCAGAGGCCATAGAGCGCCGGCTGGCGCAGGCTGTGGAGGACGCTGACGGCGGAGTCGTGATATTTGACGCGCCGCTGATATACGAGTGGGGGAACGAGGGGAACTTCGACCGGATCGTGGTAGTCGATGCTGAGGAGGAACAGTGCGTATCGAGGGTGCAGCAGCGCAGCGGCTTGCCGGTGTGCGAGATTAGGCAACGGATGGCCCGCCAGATGGATCCGCAAAAAAAAAAGGCCCGTGCCGACTTTGTCATCGACAATAACAAGGACTTGACCGCGCTCGCCGTGCAGGCGAAAGCACTGTGGAGCGAATTGGTCAGTGCCGAGCAGAGGAATAAGCAGTCATGACAAATGAGCGTTTGCAGCGGACCCCGCTCTATGAGGTCGCCGTGGCCGAAGGCGGGCGCATGGCCCCCTTTGGAGGGTGGGAAATGCCGGTCCAATTCGAGGGCATCCGCAGCGAACACTGGGCCGTGCGTCGAGCGGTTGGGCTGTTCGACATCTCGCACATGGGCCGGATCTCCATTTCCGGGGAGGGAGGATTGGCCTTTCTCGACAGCCTCTTGCCGGCTCGGATTCGCGAATTGACCATCGGCCAGATGCTCTACGCGCCGCTGTGTAATGAACAGGGGGGATGCGTGGACGATCTGGTAGTGTACCGGCTCGCTCAGCAGGAGTACCTTTTGGTGGTTAACGCGAGCCGGAAAACTGTTGACTGGCAGTGGATTACCGCACGCGCGGCCGGATGGTCGAATGTGCAGGTCGAGGACTTGAGCGATGAACAGGGCATGGTTGCGGTGCAGGGGCCACGGGCTGCTGCCCTGATTGAAGCACTCGCTGGACCGGCTAGCGTGGCGCTAGGCTACTATCGCTGTGCGGAGACGGAGATCTTCGGGATAAGAGCCTTGCTCAGCCGCAATGGTTACACCGGAGAAGACGGGTTTGAGATTATGTGCCCGGCCGACCAAGTCGCCGCGCTGTGGTCCAAACTTCGTGCAGCCGGTGCTCAGCCTTGTGGGCTCGGTGCGCGCGACACCTTGCGCCTCGAAATGGGCTTTTGCCTCTATGGAAGTGAATTGAACGAGCAAACGACCCCCTTAGAGGCGGGTTTGGCTTGGACCTTGGACTTAGAAAAAGAAGCAAATTTTGTCGGGATCGAAGCGCTGAGGGCGCAGCGCGCGGCCGGAGGTTATCGCCGTCTGCGCGGCTTCCGCATGTTGGAAAGAGGCATTCCACGGTCGGATTATCCGGTTTTAGACCAGCGCGGGGAGCAGGTGGGTACCGTGACCAGTGGGACGCACTCGCCGGTGCTTGGCGAGGGGATCGGGCTGGCCTATTTACAGCGCGACGCGCAAAAAATAGGCACTCAAGTGTACATTGATATGAAGGGCAAGCGGCAACCCGCCGTGGTGGTCAAGCTGCCCTTTGTGCCTTCGGCCCCTAAAAAGGACTGAAAGTCTTAATCGCTGCTTTTAGGCAGTGCAATGGAGGTACATGGGCGACGAATTTGGACCTAGCGATGACTTTGTCCGTCGGCATATCGGCCCTACGGCGGCAGATGTAGCCGCCATGCTCGCGGCCGTGAGAGCCGACAGCTTGGACGATCTAATGGCCGAAGCCCTGCCGGCGGCGATTCGGGTGCAAGGTCCCTTGGAGCTAGGAGAAGGCATCAGTGAGTACGAGCTGATGGGCAGGTTGCGCGAATTGGCCGGCCAAAATCGCATCCACCGCAGTTTTATCGGCATGGGCTACTCAGACTGCATAACCCCTCCGGTGATCCAGTGCAACATCTTGGAGAATCCTGGCTGGTACACCCAGTACACGCCCTACCAGTCCGAAATCGCCCAAGGACGGCTAGAGGCCCTGCTCAATTTCCAAACTATGGTCTGCGACCTAACGGGTTTTGCCTTGGCCAATGCCTCCTTGTTGGACGAAGCCACGGCCGCGGCCGAATCCATTGCCATGCTGCGGGCAGTGCAAAAGAAAAACGCGAACCAGCGCGTTTTTGTCTCGTCGGCCTGCCATCCGCAAACCATAGCGGTGGTCAAGGTCCGGGCCGAATCGCGGGGTTGGGAGGTTGTAGTAGGCGATCATAGAGAATGGGATTTTGCGGCCGGGGCCTTTGCCGCCCTGCTCCAATACCCAGCCTCGGACGGCGCGCTCTACGACTACGCCGATTTCTGCGCTCAGGCTCACGCCCACCAGACACTGGTATGCGTGGCAGTTGATTTGCTCGCCCTGTGTTTGCTGCGGCCCCCAGGAGAGTTTGGGGCTGATGTGGCCATCGGGAGCGCACAGCGCTTTGGCATGCCGATGGGATACGGCGGCCCGCACGCAGCCTTTTTGGCGACGCGACCCGAGTTCCAGCGGCAGGTGCCTGGGCGCATCATTGGCGTCTCTGAAGACGTCCGTGGCCAGCCGGCCCTGCGCATGGCCCTGCAAACCCGCGAACAGCACATCAAACGAGAACGGGCGACGAGCAACATCTGCACAGCCGAGGTCTTGCCAGCCGTGGTGGCGAGCATGTATGCGGTCTATCACGGGCCGGACGGGCTGCAGCGCATAGCTCACCGCGTACACCGCCAGGCGCGTGCGCTCGCCCAAGGGCTGGAAGGAGCCGGTTACCGAGTCGTCCACGACCAGTACTTTGACACACTGCGCGTTGAGGTAGGGGAGCAGGGAGACGAGCTGTCGGCACAGGCTCGAGCCGAGGGGATGAACTTCCGCGATCTGGGGGACGGGCATTGGGGCATTGCCCTCGACGAAACGACCGACAAGGCCGATTTGCAAGCCATCCTCGCCTTGCTGGGCGGCAAGTTGCCCGCCGCAGTCGATGAAGGGCCTACTTGGGGGCCTAGCCACGTCCGCCATTCGCGCTTCATGGAGCATCCCGTCTTTGCTACTCATCACTCCGAAACCGAAATGATGCGCTACATGCGCCGGCTCGAAGCCAAGGATCTGTCCTTGGTCCACGCGATGATTCCCCTCGGCTCATGTACTATGAAGCTCAATGCGACCGCGGAAATGATGGCGATCACTTGGCCCGAGTTTGCTGGGCTGCATCCGTTTGCGCCCGTAGAGCAGGCCCAAGGGTACGCGGTAATTTTCGCCGAAATGGAGGACATGCTGCGCGAAATCACCGGCCTCAAGGGCGTTTCGCTGCAACCTAACGCGGGTTCACAGGGCGAATACGCCGGCCTACTCATCGTGCGCAAATACCACCAGACGCGTGGCGAGGCCCAACGGAACGTCTGCCTTATTCCGGCCTCGGCTCATGGAACGAATCCAGCTAGCGCGGCTATGGCCGGCTTGGACGTGGTCGTCGTCTCCTGTGACGCCGAGGGCAATATCGACTTGGCGGACCTGCGGGCGAAAGCCGACGCACACCGCGAACGGCTGGCGGCCCTGATGGTGACGTACCCCTCGACTCACGGGGTATTTGAAGAGGCCATCGGCGAGATCTGCGCGGTCGTCCACCAAGCGGGCGGTCAGGTCTATATGGACGGGGCCAATATGAATGCCTTGGTGGGATTGTGCCGGCCTGGGGAAATCGGCATTGATGTGTGCCATTTGAATTTGCACAAGACCTTTTGCATCCCCCACGGCGGGGGTGGCCCGGGGATGGGCCCCATTGCCGTGGCCGATCACTTAGTGGAGTTCTTGCCCTCGCATCCCCTCGTCTATACTGGCGGGGCTGAGTCGATCGGCCCCATTGCGGCCGCTCCGTGGGGCAGTGCCTCGATTCTGCTCATATCTTGGGCGTACTTGCGGCTGATGGGCGGCGTGGGCCTCGCCGAAGCGACGCAGGTGGCGATCCTCAATGCCAATTACCTGAGCAGTCGTCTGGCGGATTCCTTCCCCGTGCTATACAAGGGGCGCAACGGGCGCATAGCTCACGAGTGCATTCTCGACCTGCGCTGGGCGCGGGAGCACGGCATTGGCGTAGAAGACGTGGCCAAGCGGTTGATGGACTACGGGTTCCACGCGCCGACTGTATCCTTCCCGGTCGTCGGGACCCTGATGGTCGAACCTACCGAAAGCGAGTCCAAGGCCGAATTGGACCGGTTTTGCGAGGCCATGATCGCCATTGGTGGCGAAATACAGCAGGTAGCCGTCGGGGAGATGGACCGCGCCGACAATCCGCTCGTCCACGCGCCGCACCCGATGGATGTCGTGTTGGCTACCGAATGGAATCGGCCTTATTCTAGAACCGTTGCCGCCCTGCCTGCCCCTTGGCTGTTGGAGCACAAGTTCTGGCCAGCCGTCGGGAGACTGAACGACGCGCAGGGCGATCGCAACCTGATCTGTTCCTGTCCGCCTGTAGAGGCATATTCTCAAGAGGAATGAA
Source organism: Candidatus Latescibacterota bacterium (assembly GCA_021295675.1). The sequence goes on from JAGWBY010000072.1 coordinate 22,639, forward strand.
ATGAGCCAGAAGCGCGCTTTAATCACGGGTATTACCGGCCAAGACGGTTCGTACTTGGCTGAATTGCTGCTGGAAAAGGACTATGAGGTTTTCGGATTGGTGCGCCGCAGCAGCACGGTCAATTTCGAGCGGATCGGCCATTTGCAGGACAAAATAGAGCTGATCTCCGGCGATCTGTTGGACCAAAAGTCGCTGGTTTCGGCGCTGCAGACCGCGCGCCCACAGGAAGTGTACAACCTAGGTGCCCAGTCCTTTGTGCCGGTTTCTTGGGAACAGCCCATGTTGACCGGCGAGGTCACCGGCTTGGGCGTGACGCGGCTGCTTGAAGCCATCCGCACCTGCGATGAGACCATTCGCTTTTACCAAGCCAGCACCAGCGAGTTGTTCGGCAAGGCACAGGAGACGCCGCAGAACGAGCAAACGGCCTTCTATCCGCGTTCGCCCTACGGGGTGTCCAAGCTCTACGCGCATTGGATCACCATTAACTACCGCGAAAGCTACGGTCTGTTCGCCTGCACGGGCATTCTCTTCAACCACGAGTCACCGCGCCGCGGCCGCGAATTCGTCACCCGCAAGATCACGCACGGCGTGGCCCGCATCAAACACGGGCTGGACCAAGAGCTGCGCTTAGGCAACCTCGATTCCCGCCGCGATTGGGGCTATGCGGGCGACTTTGTCCGCGCGATGTGGATGATGCTCCAGCAGGATGAACCCGACGATTACGTCGTCGCCACGGGCACCTCCCGCACCATTGGTGAATTCTGCGAGGTCGCCTTTGCCCACGTCGGCTTGGACTGGCGGCAATACGTGGTCGTGGATGAGCGCTTTTTGCGCCCCGCCGAGGTATATACCCTGTTGGGCGATGCGACTAAGGCGCGGAAAAGACTCGGTTGGGAGCCCGAGGTCGGCTTTGAGGAAATGGTCCGGCAGATGGTTGACTGGGACTTGGAGCAGGTGGCCTATCAGTCGGCCCCAGTACGCCCGGCACTGCGGCGATAGCGGCGGCTGAACTTGCGGATCTGGCCGCAGATCGTCTGAATCGCCCGCACATCGCGAACTTCCAAATCGACCTTGTTGAAGAAACGGCGCAGCACCCGGTCGAAGTGATCCGGCTCGTTGTTGTACGGGGTAAATTCTATCTGGGCAAGGGCTTGCAGGATCTGCGCGAACATGCGCTCGCGTTCGTCGGCCGTAGCCGGTTGCGCGGGTGGGGCCGGTGGCTGTTCGCTCACGGCCTCATACAGGCCATAGGTGAACAGAAGCACGGCGTGGGAGAGGTTGAGGGAGGGATAGGCTACGGCTGTGGGGAATCTCAGCACTTGGTGGCAAAGCGCTAATTCCTCGTGCCACAGGCCGTCCCTTTCGCGTCCGAACACGAGGGCAATGCGGCGGTGATGTGCTTGGGAGGCTAATTGGGCAATCAGTGGGCGCGGCGCGGAATCAACCGCGCGGAAGCGACCTTGCCGATGGCTTGTGCCGACGACGATGTGGCAATCGGCTACGGCCGCGGCGAGGCTGGGGAATACTTGGCTGCCGTCGAGAATGTCGCCCGCGCCGTGGGCAAAGGCGCGCGCTTCTGGCGTATCCCATGCCCCGGGATTGACCAAGACCAACTGGTTTATGCCCGTGGTTTTGAGCACGCGAGCCGTAGCGCCGATATTGCCGGGCGTCGCCGGCTCGACGAGCACGACGCGGATGTTGTCGAGAGGATTCATGCGGCTTGCCAAACTAAACCAAGAAGGATACTGCGCGCCAATGCACACCGCAGGTGAACTCACTCGTGTCCAACTTGCGGACGGCGTCTATTTGCATCTGCACAGCATTGGGCTGTACAAGACGATCCGGGTGGATGTGTGTCTGAGCACGCCGCTGTGTGCGCTGAGCTGCCAACTGTTGGCACGGGGTACGCACAAGCTGCCCAATGTACAGAGCCTCAACCGTTTTATCGACGACCTCTACGGGGCGCATTACTCGGTGCAAGTTGATCGCTTAGGAGAGCATCAGTTCGTTCATTTGTGCATAGAGGTCATCGACGATAACTTCCTTGGAGAGAAAGGGATACTGAAGCGTGGGCTGACCTTCCTTCGCGACATCCTGCGCGATGGTAGCGGGTTCCAGCGCGATTATCTGGAGCGAGAAAAACATCGCCTTGCGAGGCAAATCGCCGATGGATTCAACGACAAGCTAGGCTACGCACAAAGGCGGTGCAGCGAAGAGATGTGCCGGGGCGAATCCACGGGCCTGTCACCACTGGGTAACCCCGCGGACTTTGCCGACGTGCAGGCCGACGAACTGTGGGATTTCCACCGCGAGCGGACCGCGGCCGACCGCCTAGACCTCTTTGTAAGCGGCGATTTGCACTTGGAGCAAATTCAGCCCTTGATGGAATCGCTCTTTACTTGGGAGCGCACGGCAAACCAGCCCCAGCGCCCGCTGCTACGCCCGCGTCGTGCTGGGCCGCGGCGCGAGGTTTTTGAATGCCAAGTGGTGCGAGAGGCAAAAGTAGTGTTGGGCTATCGCACTCAAATTGCGTATGGCGTGGACGGCACAGACGACTATCCGGCTTTGGCACTCCTAAACCTGATGCTGGGAGGCGATGGTCCATCGCGGCTATTCAAGCACCTCCGCGAAGAAGAGGGCTTATGCTATTACATTGCATCGCATATCGAGGCATTGAGCGGCCTGCTCTTTGTGACCGCAGGCATTGAGGCCGCCGTATACCCTGAGGTCCGGGATAAGGTGGAACAGGAACTCCAGTCGCTGAGCGCAGGGGCCTTTGATTGCCGCGAAATCGAAGCAGCTCGTCACTTGTTGCGAGCGCGGCTGTTGGGGTTGGCCGAAGATCGCGAGGGTTTTTTTCGCTATCAATTGCGGGAGGGACTGGTAAGAGGGAGCCAGTCCCCAGAAACGCTATGGCAGCGCATCGAGCAAGTCGGTGTTGAGGATCTAACCCGCGTGGCCGGTGGCATTGAAGCGGACACGGCCTTTTTATTGCATGGAACATGAGAACGTGATCGCGGATGCGCTATTGGGGGAAGGGGTGTACCGCAGCCGCTTGGGTGGCTGCGATGTATGGGCAGTACCGCGGCCGGGTAGTCGGCAAAAAGCAGCCGTGCTGTCCATAGACTACGGTTCGGTTGATCTGCATTTGCGCGCCCGCAACTCTGGGGAGGTACAGACCACGCCCGCTGGCACCGCGCACTTTCTCGAACACCGCCTTTTTGCCAAACCTTACGGCGACATCTCCGAGCAAATCAGCCGCCTTGGCGGCGACGTAAACGCCAGTACTAGTTTTACTTCAACCATCTTTTCTCTGACGTGCATTGAACACTTTGCCGTCCACCTAGATTTGCTCTTTGAGCTTGCCTTGGACCTGCACGTCCTGCCGGCTGGCGTCGCTCAAGAGCGTGAAATCATCGACCACGAGCTACAGATAAGCTGCGACGACCCGGAGTGGATCGGGTTTTTGCACGGCCTTGAGGGGCTGTACCAGAATGGTCCCTTGGCTTGGGACATGGCTGGCACGCGGGAGAGCCTCGGGCAGATTGACGAGGAAACGCTAACTCGTTGCCACGAGGTATTTTATCGGCCTGAATACATGGGGCTGTACTTGTGCGGGGATTTCGACGTCGAGTCCACTTACGCGGCCGTCGAGTCCACTTTGCTAAAGTACAGCCGACCGCGCTCCGCATGGGCCCGCGTGGAGCGGACGGTGGTTTTGCCAATTCCGCAGCCGCTTGGGGCCTTGGCACTGCCGGTCAGCCGACCCTATACCTTGCTGTTTTTCGGCGACGATAAGGCGGGTCAATCGGGCCGCGATTTGCTCTTGCGAGAGTTGGCCTTAGAGTTGGCCTTGGACATCGCTTTGGGGCCGGCGAGCGATTTTTTTGCCGCGCACTACGAAGATGATCTGATTGACGGCGATGCCTTTGGGGCCGAGGTCTATGCCGAGCCGACGTTCTGCTTTTGTACAGTGGGCGGATATACCCAGCAGAGCGAGCGATTGTGCGAGGAAATAGGAACCGCATTGGCCAGTCTCGACGAGCGCGTTGTGGCCGCGGATTTGGGCCGCGCCAAGCGCAAAGCCTACGGCCTGCTGCTGCGCGCGTGGGAGCAAGCCGAAGACGTGGCCGATATGCTCTGCTCTGCCGCGGCTAGCGCGGCTGCTCCTAGCGTCTATTTTGACGTACACGAGCAAATCGCGGTCGGCGATATCCTCGAGGTGCTGGAGAGCTGTTTGTCGCCAGCGCACCAGAGCGCGATGCAGATCGTGCCGACCGGATGCGCGGAGTAATGGCCGACAAGATCTATCGCTATTGGATCGCGGTGCCGAGCGGGTTAGAGGCGGTGGTACTCGACGAGTTGCGCGAATACGCGCCCGAGGTGCAGCAGGTCAATGTCGAACCGGGCGGGCGCGTGGGCCAGATTTTCTTCACGTACAAGCGCAGCCCGGGGCGGCTGCTACAGTTGCGCTCGGCCATGCAGTGCGCCGGTTTAGTCGTTCAGATGCACGGCGTTACGGTGGGGCGACCAGGCCTCGAATACATCTGCAAACGCATCGCCCGCTGCGATCTGACTCCAGCCAAAAGCCTCGCTCAGATCCAGTCCGCGGCGATTGATACCCACGCTTTTGCCCTGAGCGCGACGTTGCGGGGCCGGTACCGATTCAATGCGGCCGAGCTAACCGCAGCCGTGGCAGCGGTTTTGCGCGACAAGCACGGATTGCGTCCAGGCAAAGGGCCGCACCTGCTGCGGCTTCACTTGCAACTGACCGGACGGCGTGCCCTGTTGGGGTTGCGGCTAGGGGAGGGCATAGGGCCGAATGCGGCCGTGGCGTATTGCTTGGCCCGCTTGGTGGCCATGCAGCCGGGGGCATGCGTCCTGTGGGCGCGCCGCGACCCGCGCGAGTTGGCCGCACTACAAGAGGCGTTTGTGCCGCGCCTGCTAGTAGGTATCCCAGCGCATCTAATCGCCGCGCTGGATCATCTGCCTTTTGTGGGCGAGCACCTCGATTACGCGTTCAGCTTGGCCGGAGAAAACCCTGCCGCTGAGTTGGCCGAATTGGCGCGGGTGTTGCGCGCCGGTGGAATTGCCGTGGTTCAAGTCGCTGATTTTGATCACTTCATCGCCCTTTTGGAAACCGAGGACTATCCTCTAGAAGTCTTGGCCGACTTAGAGATGCACGAGCGCGGGCGGGCGTATCGGCTGGTCGTTCTGGAGCGTTTGGCAGAGGAAGATGCTGGACTCTTACAATTGGAGCAGTGGAGCTAGCCCTGATCCTATAGAGAACAGGATAGGGACTCGCCATTATTGCGCATCGGTCGAGTTGGTCAGATATTCATTGGATTGAATGCGCTTCTTTCAAGTCAACAGCTTCTGAGATGGACTCATGTCGGCACCTAGATCCGCAGCAGCCTTTACCCAAGCACAGCAGGTCATCCCCGGAGGCGTGAACAGTCCGGCGCGAGCTTTCGGCGCGGTGGGCGGTGGCCCTCGCTTTATAGACCGGGGGGCTGGTTCGCGGATTTTTGATGTTGATGGCCGCGAATACATCGATTACGTGTGCTCTTGGGGGCCACTCATTTTCGGCCATGCCCATCCTCGCGTCGTAAAAGCCGTGCAGCAAGCCTGTGCAAAGGGTACCAGTTTCGGTGCCCCAACTGAGCTGGAAATAGCGCTGGCCGAGCGCATTGTGGAGATGGTGCCTTCCATCGAAATGGTGCGGATGGTCAGTTCGGGGACCGAGGCGACGATGGCGGCGGTGCGCTTGGCCCGCGGCCATACCGGCAGGGACAAAATCGCCAAATTCGAGGGCTGCTGGCACGGGCATGGAGACAGCTTCTTGAGCGAGGCCGGATCTTCGGCCCTGACCTTAGGGGTTCCCACCAGCCCAGGCGTGCCGCAGAGCGTGGTGGATTCGACCTTGACGCTGCCGTATAACGACGCGGCTGCCGTGCGCACCGCCGTGCGGGAAAATAGCGGCCAGATCGCCGCCATCATCGTCGAGCCAGTGGCCGGCAACATGGGAACCGTACCGCCGCGCGAGGGTTTTCTCCCCGCGCTGCGCCAAATAGCCGACGAAGAGGGGATCGTCCTCATTTTTGACGAGGTCATTACCGGGTTCCGCGTCGGTCCGGGTGGGGCGCAAGAGCGCTATGGGGTGATGCCCGATTTGACGTGCTTGGGCAAGATCGTTGGAGGTGGATTGCCGGCTGCGGCGTACGGCGGCAAGCGGGAGATCATGGAAAACGTATCTCCGCTGGGTATAAAGGTCTCGCAGGCCGGCACCTTATCGGGCAACCCGCTCGCCATGGCCGCAGGTTTGGAACAACTGACCATGCTGTCTGAACCCGGAGTCTATGAAACGCTGGAGAGCCGCTGTGCCGATTTGGCAGATGGCATGGCTGACAACCTGCGGAAGCTGGGCTTGAACTACGCGCTAAACCGGGTCGGTGCCATGCTCTGCATGTTTTTTACCTCGCAACCGGTGGTGGATTTTGCCTGCGTCGAAACGGTCGATCTGACACGCTTCAAGCGCTATTTCTGGGCTTGCCTAGAGCAAGGCCTTTATCTAGCACCCTCCCAATACGAATGCATGTTCCCTTCGCTCGTCCACGGGGAAGGGGATATCGAAGAAACGCTTCGCATTCACTTTGACGCACTCAAGGCCATACATTGAGCGCGGTGAATCCCAATCGGCTATGGATGTTCGCTTGGACAGTCCTCTGGGTCGGGGGATGCGCCGACAGCGATGTCCGCGAAGACGAACAAGCCCCCGAATCCGAACCCGCTGGCCGCAGCGAAATAGTCATCTTAACGCCGACTGACTCTGTGTCCACACCAGTCGGTACCAGCGATACCAGCGATACTAGCGATGCTAGCGATACTAGCGATGCCAGTGATGCTAGCGATGCTAGCGCCGCCGAGGATACCAGCGATGCTAGCCCCGTATTTTTTGATCCCGACGGCCAATTCACCATTCAAGTCGGCGTCTTTCGGGACGTCAAACGATCCGACCAGAAGGTGCGCGAATTAAAGGACGAAGGCTATCCGGCCTATAGCGTGCAGAGCGACGCCGGTGTGCGGGTGCGGATCGGCTATTTCGCCAACCGCGCCGACGCCGACCGCTTTGGCCGCATTTTTGCCAAGGATCGCGGAGTCGAGTATTGGATAGCCCAGCGCGCCGATGAGTAAAACTCGCGTATTGTGCTGCGGCACTTTTGATTACCTGCACCCCGGCCACCGTTCCTTCATCGCTCAGGCGGCTGCACTGGGTGACGAACTGTTCGTCGTGGTCGCCCGCGACGAGAACGTCCGACGCATCAAGGGGCACTATCCCGACCAATCCCAACAGGAGCGCAAAGCCGCGCTGGCGAAGCTGCCCGAAGTCACCGAAGTCCGCCTCGGCCACGAGGGGTGTAACTTTTTGCGCATCGTCGGCGAGATCGCTCCCCAGATTATTGCCCTCGGCTATGACCAACGGAGGCCAGCGGGCTTGGCCGAGGCCTTTCCCCAATGTGAAATAGTCGTGCTCCAACCCCATTGCCCCGAGCAGTTTAAGTCGTCTCTCTTCCGGCGTCGGGGAGGCCTCACTTGAGTCCTTTGCCCCAGCTCATCCTCTGGTATGGGCGCGAGGTGGCCCCGGACTTACCGGAAATGGCCGGCTATCGATTACGGACATACCGACCGGGCGACGAGGAGGGCTGGTTGTCTCTATTGCAGGCCAATGGCGAATTGGGCCGTTGGGACCGGCGACGACTAGAGGGTGTGCTAGAAGAAACACGGGTCCAGCTCTTTATCGAGTACAAGAGGCAGATCGTCGCCTGTACGGGTTGCAACGACCGCACCCGTGAACTGCGGCCTTGTTGGGAAATCGGTTGGGTTGCGGTCCGCCCGGACTTTCAGGGGCGTGGCTTAAGCAAGTTCATCGTAGGGGCAGCGGTAGCCCGAGCTAGGGCGCTAGGTCCGCGGCCCATATATCTGTTGACCGACGACTTCCGCATCCCGGCCCTGCGCTGCTATCTCAAGTTGGGCTTCTTGCCCAATAACAGCCATCCATCCTACCCGCACCGGTGGGCCGAGATCTTTGCCCGTCTAGGGGCGGATTATCAGGCTCTAAAACCCGCGTTCGTCCCTTCAGATCAATCGAGATAACCCAAGGCTCGCAGCCGCTGTTGCAAGAGAGTGCGGTCGGCGGCTGGGGCAAACTCCGCTTGGACATAACTAGAAGCTGCTCTGAGCGCTGCGTATGCTTGGTGGTATGGGCGAGTATCGAGTGCTGGGAGCGACCGCTCGCTAAACGTCTCGACCAAGGTTTCGCGCTGGGTTGATTGATCGCAGGTGAATTTGGCGCTGGCGTCGAAGAGGGACCATTGGCGGCCTTGTTGCGCGGCCGGGCCGGGGTCGATTTCGGCCAAGTAGTACTCGGGAGGGGAAGGGGAGCGGATGTCGCGAGCAAAGCCGTTGTAGGGGTGATCCAACTGCATTAGCGATAAAAAGGTCGGGAATAGATCCATCAGCGAGATAAGGTCGCGCCCAGTGGGTTCTTCCGAGGGAAGTCGGTAGTACAAAGGCACCCGTAGCACGTCATTGCACAGGGTCTGGCCGTGATAGGGTTCGTCGGCCCGCCAACTCTGGCCGTGGTCGCTGATGATGAAAACAGCCCATGCGCTAAGGTCCAAGGCGGCCAACAGCCGGGCGATGTGCCGCTCAAAGAGTTGTTCAATGGCCGCGCTATAAAGCGTCTGCACCTCGCCAATGCGCCCGGCCGCTAGCAGTTGACCCACCTCCCCAAAGGCCAGCCCGTCTGCGGCACCATAAGGAGGATGAACGCTCCAGTAGTGAACAAAGAGAACGGTCGGCTCGCGGCGTTGCAGCCAGCCGACGAGTTGCTCGTCGGTGGGTAAGGGGGCGATGTGCTTGGCGTAGCCCAAGCCAGTGAAAATGTCCGGAGCCTCTGAGAACGCGCCGACCGCATAGCCAGATCGATGGCAGAGGTCGAAGAGGTCGGCAACGCCCTGCCGCATAGCGGGGGAGTGCTGGCCCTCAATACCGTGTTCAAACGGGTACAGTCCGGTAAAAAGCGAGGTGTGGACCGGGCGGGTCGCCGAAGAGACCGAAAAGCAGTGCTGGCAGAGGTGAAAATCGCGCGTCAAAGCGGAAAATCGAGGCGTGCGCACGGCCGCACTGACCCCTGGGGCAAAATCCAAGCGCAGGCTATCGACCGAAATCAACAGCAGGTTCATGTTAGCGCTGGACGATTCTGTTCTTTACCGCATTGGAGGGCTTGAAGGCCGGGGTTTTGCGCTTGGGAATTGCGATGGCCGCGCCGGCTTTGGGGTTGCGGCCGGTACGCGGTGCGCGCTCCACGACCTTGAAGGTGCCAAAGCCGCGGATTTCGACGTGGTCGCCCCTTTCCAATGCTTGGGCTATGGCTTCGATAAAACCCTCGATAACGGCCGCGGTGTCCACTTGGGATAGGCCCGTACTCCGGGCTAGCTGCTGGGCGATTTCGGCTTTAGTCATCTGCTTTCTCCGTTGCTATTACTCGGCGTCAGCGCAAAAGGCCCCGCGCCGAGATGTCCCATATTTTTTCTACGCGCCCCTTGCGGACGGCGACGAAGTAATTGTGCAAAAAGGTCGTCGAATCCGAATAGCCGACGAGTAATTCGATCCGTTCGCCTAAGGCCGGCCCGGCCTGGCCTTCTACGATGTTGAAGACGCCGTGTTCAGCAGACAGGCCGCGCAAGTGCAGATCGTCTCGGCCCAGCACCTCCGGCGGCTGGTGGCCGGACGACAGCGTCTTAAAGCCAGCATCGACGACGACCCGGTCGGCCGCGCGACTGGTGACCGAGGTGAGTACCGTCAGGGCAGGAGTGAGCGCTTCGACGTGACATTTCCGGCGATACATGACGTCCATAAACACGCCGCCGCCAGCTTGGAGTTCAGTGATCCCGTCGTGGAGAGCACTGAGCTCGTAAGAGCCCGTGCCGGTAGCCCATTGTCTTCCAGTAAGTTACGAGATTCTACTAATATATCCAGTGCTTGGTAACAGGCCTTTTTCTTGGCCGGCAGTGGCCAGCAGTCGAGCACGTGGCCCTCGTAGCCCATCAGACCCTTGAACGCCAGCCCAGGTTGGTCGCTGATGGCTTTAGACAAGGCGAGAAGAGGAGAGCCAGGCTCCACGCCAACCCGCTTCATACCAATGTCGATTTCCACGACCACGGGGATGCGGACGCCCTCGTCGATGGCTGCGGCGGCCATCGGTTCAACGACGGCGATATTATCGACTGCGGCAATGACTTCGGCTTGGTGTTGCAGACGGGCTAGGGCGGTGAATTTTGCCGGGCTAACGATCTGATTAGCCAGCAAGATGGAGGGTACGCCATGCGCGACCATCCACTCAGCTTCGCTCAATTTGGCGCAGGTGATGCCACAGGCCCCATTAGCCAATTCGAAGTGGGCTATGGCCGGGGATTTGTGCGCCTTGCTGTGGGGCCGCCATTCCTTGCCATTGTCGCGGCAATAGGCGGCCATGTGCTGCACATTGGATTCAAAGCGGTCGAGATCAAGCAGCAGCACCGGGGTTTCTAAATCGTCTAGGGCTTGGCCGGGCATGGGTTCATTCACGGCGTAGATAACCTCCAATTGCCGGGGTTGAGTAGGGCTGAATCCGCGACCTCGATTGCGCGCACAGCGGCGACTAGATCGGGCGGGAGGGGACCGGCCTCAACCGCGCGGATATTGGCTTCGAGTTCGGAGATGTTCGTGGTGCCGAAAATAGCTGAATGAGCGCCGGAAGCAAAGGCGGCAAAGCGCAAAGCGAGTTCGGCTAGGTCCATGCCTGTATCCTGTGCTAGCCGCAGCAGGGGGGCAGCCAAAGGGGACAGATCAGCGAGCGCGGCCGGGAGGGAGTCGAGCCGATGCGAGAGGACGCCTTGGAGGAAAATCGAGCGCAGGACGATGCCCGTGCCCTGCTCTTGGGCGCGGGGGATCACCTTGCGTTCCATCCGGCGGTCGAGCGCGCTATACGGTATTTGCAGCGCACGAATTAGCTTGGGATGATCTAAGGCGTCGAGCGGTGCCTCTTCGCCGTACGTGGTAACGCCCCAATAGCGCACCCAGCCGCGTTGACGGTACTGCGCTAGCAAGTCCAACAATTCCGGGGTTGCAAAGCGCGTGTCGAGGCTATGCAGTTGCACGAGGTCGAGCACATCGACGCCGAGCATCTGCAAGCTCTGGCTCAGCGACTGTTCGACGGACTGACGCAGCGCCTGCCCGGTCAATAGCCCTGCGCCGTCGGGATTTCGGATGGAGAGCTTGGTGGCAATCACGGGCCGACACGTCAACCCAGCACACGCGCGGCCCACGAGACTTTCACTGCGACCGTACATCGCGGCCGTGTCGATGTAGTTGATGCCCAGCTCCAAGGCGCGGCGGATTAGGCTAATCACGCGGTGATCCGACGGTGGCGGCAGTTGGTCCCAGCCATACGCCATGCCCAACTGCACAGTGCCAAGGCCCAAGACGGACAGGCGCAAGTTTGTGCGACCTAGGTTTGCGTATTGCAAGGGGGTGCTCCGGTGGCGAGGGTGGCGGCCTTGACGCTTCCACCACAGGTGTCGAGAAGGTGCTCTGCTTGGGCGCGATCTAGTTGGCACAGCTCCATGACCAGCGCCAGCTTCAAGCTGCCTTCGGTCGCTTGCAGACGGGCAGCGGCCACTTGCGGCGAGGCCCCAGTCAGCGTCGCAAAGATGCGCTCAGCGCGGTCGCGCAGTTTGGCATTGGTGGGTTGCAAATCGACCATGAGGTTGCCGTAGGTCTTGCCCAATTTCACCATCGCGCCGGTGCTGAGCATGTTGAGCACCAGCTTAGTCGCTGTTCCGGCCTTCATCCGCGTTGATCCAGTGATGACTTCCGGGCCGACCTCGGGGACGATTTTGATCGACGCGGCAACGGACTCGGCGGCCGTGGGGCTACAAGTAAAAAAGATCGTCGGACAATTCCGCTGGGTAGCGTATTCCATTCCACTGAGAACGAAAGGAGTTACTCCGCTAGCGGCAATGCCCATGAGCACGTCGCCCGGTCCCAAGACCTGCCGGGCCAATTCGCTGGGCGCGGCCTCGCGGTCGTCTTCTGCGCCTTCTACGGCTTGGCGCAGGGCTGCTGATCCACCAGCGATCAAACCCTGCACCAACTGGGGACTTGCGCCAAAGGTGGGAGGGCATTCAGCCGCATCCAGTACGCCGAGCCGACCACTGGTACCCGCGCCGAGGTAGAACAGGCGGCCTCCGTTCCCGAGTTGGCTGGCCACTAAGTCAACCGCCTCGGCGATGGGTGCCAATTGCGTGGCGACCGCGGCTGGCACGAGGGCGTCTTCGCGATTGATGATCGCCAGCATCTCCAGCGTCGAGACCTCGTCGATGTGCTCAGTGGCTGGATTGCGCTGTTCGGTTTGCAGCTTGGACCAGTTGCCCATATTGAATCTCTGGTACAGGTGAAATGAACTGGACACAAAATAGCCAGCCGGGCGTGACGAGCAAAATTGTCAGGGTAGGGGAATGGGTTATATTTTTAATTTAACTTGCATATTAAACATACGGATAAGGACGCGGCATGACGAAAGAATTGGCCAAGACGTACGATCCCGTGGCGATCGAAAAAAAATGGTACGATTTCTGGGAAGAAAACGGCCATTTTAACGCGGGGATCAACCCGGACAAGCCCCCTTACAGCATAGTAATTCCTCCGCCCAACGTGACGGGCGAGTTGCACATGGGCCACGCGATCCAACACGCCATCCACGACTTGGTGGTGCGGTGGAAGCGGATGCAGGGCTTTGAGACGCTCTGTCTGCCGGGCACGGACCACGCGGGCATTGCCACCCAGATGAAGGTCGAACAGGAGCTTTTAGAGGTCGAGGGCAAGAATCGCTACGACTTGGGGCGCGACGCTATGCTCGACCGGATTTGGCAGTGGAAGGAAAAATACGGGGACGCCATCTATCACCAATTGCGCCAACTTGGGGCTAGCTACGATTGGCGGTGGGAGCGATTCACGCTAGACGAGGAGTACGTCGAGGCTGTATTACAGGCCTTCGAACGCTTTGCGGAAAAAGGGTGGATTTACCGTGGCACCCGCATGATTAACTGGTGTCCGCAGTGCCGTACCGTCATTTCTGACCTAGAGACCGAAGAGCGCGAAGTCGCCGGCCACTTGTGGCACATTCGCTATCCAGCCCAGGGGGGCGCACTGCAAGTCGTGGTCGCTACCACGCGGCCGGAAACCATGCTGGGGGACACGGCCGTGGCCGTCCACCCCAACGACGACCGTTGGCGAGAGACCATTGGTCTACAACTCGATCTGCCGCTGACAGATCGAGTCATTCCCATCGTCGCCGATGAATACGCCGATCCCGAGTTGGGTAGTGGGGCGGTCAAGGTCACGCCGGCGCACGATCCCAATGACTACGAGCTAGGCTTGCGCCACGATCTAGCGCAAATCCAAGTCATCGGTTTTGACGGGGTTATGACCGAAGCGGCCGGCCGTTTTGCGGGGTTGGATCGCTACGCAGCTCGCGAGGCCGTGGTGGCTGCGTTGGAAGCCGAAGGGCTGCTGGCAAAAATAGAGGATCACGAACACGCC
>JAGWBY010000073.1 GCA_021295675.1 Candidatus Latescibacterota bacterium
AAATACGGCTTGTTGACCGAATACCTAAAACAACAACTCAAAACGCCTACTGTTCAAATGAAACTTGCGTAAGTCCTAAGATAGTTATATTGCTTATCTGAGAAGAGACAGAAGTGCATTAGGCAGAAATCCTAGAACGATAAACAGGATATGTGGTAGGTTATATGAAATGGGTATTGATAAAATTTTTGAAAGATGCACTGAACCGAAAGAAACCAATAGACAAATTGGCCCTATGTTTCGAGAGTGGTTACGAAAGAAATCATTGGGTGTCAGTCCTGTTGATTTAGCAACTTTTGTATCAAATAATAAAGATGCAGTTTTAGATGGAAGCGATGAAGAAAATATGAATTTTGCTAGAAAATATTTAGGCTATAAACACAATAAAGGGTTAGATCTTGTGGCGAGATTTAACAATAAGTATGTGATCGGAGAAGCAAAATTTCTTACGGACTTTGGTGGACATCAAAATGCCCAGTTTAACGATGCGATTAGTACTGTGGAAACAGAAGGCGTAAATGCTGTAAAGGTTGCCATATTAGATGGTGTTCTTTATATAAAAAGCAAAAATAAAATGCATAAATTAGTAACTGAAGATTATAAAGACTACAATATTATGAGTGCTCTTGTCTTGCGAGATTTTTTGTACCAAATATGAAAGGAGGTATATGCCTGTGAATCTGCTCGTACAAGGAGATAATATCAAGGGCCTAGATTACCTCTTGCGAGAGAGAAATCTGCAAAAAAAAATAGACTTAGTGTACATCGACCCTCCCTTTGCTACGGGTAGCAATTTCACTATTACCGAAGGCCGTGCTGCGACGATTAGCAATTCGCGCAGCGGTTCCATCGCTTATTCCGACCGACTAACAGGTTTTGAGTTTATTGAGTTTTTGCGGCAGAGATTGCTCTTGCTAAGGGAACTATTATCTGTGAGAGGTTCGATTTACTTACATATAGACTACAAAATAGGACATTACGTCAAGGTTATGATGGACGAAGTCTTTGGCATGGAGAATTTTCGGAATGACATAACAAGAGTAAAATGTAATCCCAAGAACTTTAAAAGAACAGGTTATGGCAACGTAAAAGACTTAATCCTCTTTTATAGCAAAACATCGTGTCCTATATGGAATGAACCAAAAGAGAAGTACTCGATACAAGATATAGAGAGACTGTTCCCTAAAACGGACAAACGGGGAAGGCGCTATACTACGGTGCCGATTCACGCGCCGGGAGAAACTCAGCGTGGAAAATCCAATCAGCCATTTAGAGGCATGATGCCACCAAAGGGCCGACATTGGCGGACCGACGTCGAGACGTTAGAGCGGTGGGATAAAGATGGCCTGATAGAATGGTCGGCGACGGGCAATCCAAGAAAAGTAGTTTTTGCAGATGAGAGAGAGGGTAAGAGAGTGCAAGATATTTGGGAGTATAAAGATCCTCAATATCCAGTTTATCCAACGGAGAAAAATCCCGAACTCTTGGACTTGATTATTCGCACTTCTTCCAATCCGGGAAGTATTGTGCTGGACTGTTTTTGTGGTTCGGGGACAACGTTAAAATCTGCTCAGCGGCTCAACAGAAACTGGATAGGTATTGACCAATCAGAACACGCGATTAAAGCAACGGTCGAAAAACTTGAGGACATCGAAGGTGACTTTTTTACGGGCAGGCTAGAATACGAGTTTCTGAAACTCGCTGTGGAGGATAGAAAGCAACACTCTTGAAAGTGAGTATTCTATGTTAACTGCCTATATCCAATCGGCTATGGGACACGCGACATACGAAATTCTCGATGATCAAACGTTTTATGGAGAAATCGTTGGATTTCAAGACGTGTATGCAAATGCGGATACCTTGGAACAATGCCGCCAAGAATTGCAGTCCGCGCTTGAAGGCTGGATCATCCTCGGATTGAGAATGGCCCATTCGCTTCCAGAAGCGGATGGGCTGCGCTTGGATAGAGTACCGGAGTCGGTGTGATGCCCAAATTGGGGCCGATTAGCCGCCGCGACCTCATTCGATTATTCCTTTTATTTTTTTTCTTTCTTCCATCCCAAGCCCTAGCGGCCCAGTTCGCCTGCGCGGCGTTGGAGTCGTCGGCGCAGCAGGTTGTGCAGCCGCCGGAGCACCTGAGTGCATTAGTTATTTTCGCGCAGTTCCAAGATGAGGGTGCTCCTACCACTGCGCCCTCGTGGGCAAACGGCCTTTTCGACGACGAGTTGCCCGGCAGTTTTGCCCACTTCTACCGCGAGATGTCGGGCGGACGACTCCATGTTGATGGCCAAGTGTTGCCTCGGCGCTATCGCTCTCGCGAGAGTGCTGAGGCCTATCTGACTGAGATCCCGGGAAGCTTGGGACAATTCGGACGCTTCAACTTGGAGATCCTCACCGCGGCGGATACAGACGCCGATTTCGGTCTCTTTGACAACGACGGCCCCGACGGAGTGCCCAACTCAGGTGACGACGACGGGTACGTCGATGTCGTCTTTATCAACCTGCATACCGCGCCCCGCGATTTCTTCATCGGCGGGGCCACTGGCATCGCCAGTCTGGGATTAGACACCGATTACATTAGCGGCGATCCGGCAGCCGGCGGTGGCTTTGTGCGGGTGCGGAGTCGCTTCACGGGTTTCGGCGGTACCACACAGCGGGGCCACACCTTCAGCATTACGGCCGCGACGATGTGCCACGAGTTCGCGCACGTGTTGGGATTGCCCGATCTCTTCGATCAGACGTCGTTGACCGTGGCCGAGTTGGACCCGGAGGAGGATTCTGCAGGCATTGGCAATTGGGGGATCATGGGTTGGGGGACGCTCGGTTGGGGCGTGGAAGATGGCCCCAACGCCTTTTCGGCGTGGTCGCTAGCCACGCTTGGTTGGATAGAGGTGGTGGAAGTGGAAGGGAGCGTCGCAGGGCTGGAGATAGGGGAGATCTTCAGCGACCGCAAGGCATACAAAATTCCCCTGACCCAAGACGAGTACTTCCTGCTGGAGCATCGGCGCGCTGACGGCTCGTACTACAACCGCAATATCCCGCAAGATGGCTTGCTCATCTGGCACATAGACGAGCAGGCAGACAACGACGAAGAACGCCACAAACAGGTCGATTTAGTCTGCGCTGATGGGCTTTTTGCCCCCAACGGCGACCCCGATGTAGTGGAAGGACGGGATAATCTCGACTTTTGGGCGCGGGACGCAGCGTATTCTTCAGCCCACAATGGCAACAAAGGCGACGCGACCGACCCTTTTGACGGCGTGCGATTCCGCCGTTTCGCTTGGGACACGAACCCGGCCTTCAGCGGCCACACGGGCTTTGCGCGGAACTTGCCGTTGGGCGTGGCCATAGACAACATCCGCCCACAAGGCACAGCTATGGTCGTCGATGTGGTGCGGCAGCAACGCCCCGGCCATATTGTCGGCGACGAGACGTGGACGGGCCGGGTGGATTTGGATGGGGATGTGGTAGTGATGCCGGGTGCCACGCTGACCGTTGACGCTGGTGCGGAGATCCGTTTTGCTCGCGGCGATGCACAGGGCACGGGATTTGATCCA
This sequence comes from Candidatus Latescibacterota bacterium, assembly GCA_021295675.1. The sequence goes on from JAGWBY010000073.1 coordinate 3,558, forward strand.
GACCGCAGCGAGCTGATCGTTTATGGCGAGCTCAAAATCGGCGAGAGCGCATCGTTTGCGTCGAGTGCGCCGCGCACCGGCCCCTTGGATTGGTCGGGCATTTATCTGCTCGACGGCCAAGCGGTCGATCCAGCAGTCATCGCCATTGAACACGCCCATCGCGGGGTCGTTGGCTTCCGCCTGCCGCCGGGGCGGACGCAGTGGTTGGGCGAGCAGGCCTTGTACGCGGATTTGCTGGTGCCGGCTGGGTCCGAACTGCACATCGGCCCGAGTAGCGTGTCTTTTCCTCGCCTTGATCTCAGTCGGCGCGGCGTGTCCCCAGACTTTGCCGAACTGATCGTGGAAGGCACACTGACGATTGAAGGGATGGCCGGGAAGCGGGTGCAGCTAACCACTGATCCCGGCCCGGACAACGACGGCTTGTGGTATGGCATTCACGTGCTGCCGGGTGCCCAAGTCGAGGTGCAGCACGCCGAGCTAACGCGCACGGCTTTTGCCTTTAGCGGCGAGATTGACGAGGCAACGACCCTGCGCATCGCCGATTCCTCGGTACGCGAAAGCGGCGGCAACGGCCTGCGGCTGCGGCTCAATGGCCAAGCTCAGGTAGATCGGAGCGAATTTACCACTATCGCCGGTCCAGCCGTGCTCATCGCCGGCAGCGGGCAGCTCGTATTGCGCAACGTCACGATTGAAGGCAACGGCCAAGAGGGGATTCTGCTCAATAACGCATCCCTAGAGGCCATCCGCGTTGCCGTAATTGACAATGGTCGCCTCGACCCCGACGATCCGCGGGTTGGGGTGCGGGCCATAGGCGGCCGCGGCCAACGCATTGAGATGTGGAAGTCGCAGATTGAGCAAAACACCTCGCACGGCATGGATTTGGAGGAGTGGATGGGGGAGGTAGAGTTGCACGACAGCCGCATTGTCGGCAACCAAGGCGATGGTTTGCGCGCCGGGGGTGCGGCGCGCTTAGCCCTTGCTCAGGTGCTGGTCGAGCGCAACTTGCGCGCTGGTGCTGAAATCGCCGGGTCGCTGGTGGAGATATGGAACTCGACGTTTAGGGCGCATGTTGCCGCGGGTCTGCGCTTGGGGCCGAGGACGAGAGGGGCGATTGACATGAGCTCGTTTGTCGGGGGCCGGGGTTTGGAGCTAGCCGGCGTGGAGGCGCTGGAGATTCGCGCCAGCGAATTTGTCCGCGGGACGCCGGCGCTCCAGTCTGTGGATTCTGCGCCGCATATCGTCGGTAACCGCTTTGCAGACAATACCGTGGCGATCCGGGTTGAAGGGCCACGGGTGCCGACGGCGATTCGCGGCAACACCTTTGCCAACAATTCCATGGCCATTGAGAATTTGAGTGCTGAGGAGTTGAAGGCTCAAGATAACTACTGGAGCGGGGCTGACAGCGCGGCTATTGCTGCGCAGATCGAGGGTGCGGTGGCGTGGGTGCCGTTTCGCACGGAAGAAGGGGGGGCTAAGGCGGTGGCTTTGCCCGCCGACTTTGCGTTGCATCCGGCCTATCCCAATCCCTTTAACGCCGAGGTGGCGCTGTCGTTTGATCTGCCGAAGGAGGCGTCGGTTGAACTGGTGCTTTACGATGCGCTGGGACAGCCCGTGCGCCACTTTGTGGACGGGTCATTAGCGGCTGGCCGCTACCGATTTGTCTGGGATGGGCGCGACCAAGACGGACGCGTGGTGGCCTCGGGGATTTACTTCTATCGCTTGGTGGCGGATTCGTTTGTTGCGGTGGGCCGCTTGGCGTTGGTGCGTTGAGAGGCGTGCGTTTGCCAAGCGGGCACGTGAGCCGTTAGCAAGGCTTTGAAGGCTTGCTAAACTATATTCTTAGCTAGATTTATTCTCAAGGAGTTGGCGATGATAAAAGTGAATGTCTGTGAAGCGAAGACCAACCTATCGCGTTTGCTTGCAAAGGTCGAGGCAGGGGAGGAAGTCGTCATCGCTCGTAGAGGCACGCCGGTAGTCCGAATGGTGCGTGTCCGAAAGCGAGGCAAGCGGCAATTTGGCTCTATGAAGGGCCGGATAAAACTTGACGACAGCTTCTTTGACCCGCTACCGGAAGAGGAGTTGGCAGCTTGGGAGGGTAATTAAGCGTTGCGGCTGCATGGTTCTACAATCTATTTTTCTTATCCACGCCCTTCTTGACTCCAAATTCTCGCTTGCGTATAATAAAATTGTTGGGTGGCTTTGGCGAGTTTGATATGGTTCGCCTAGCCCGACATTCAAAGGTTCCCCCCCGATGACAAGAGTGCCAAGGGTGCTCTCTCCGGCAACGGAGTAGTCGGGGGGGTCATTTTTTGGTCACACTGTTTGTCAGTAGTAGTACTGTGACTTGGCGCGGAAAAGTTCATGCTCGCGGCGCACCGCAGGCTTGATGCGGTCGTACCAAGTTCTCTCTCCTGTTTGCCATTTCCGGAAAATCGCCCAGCAGCAGTAATCTGCCACCTGCAATCCGTAGTGGGAACGCGATTGGTGGTGCAGAATGTGATACTTCATTCCCGACGGCAGCATACTATGCAACGCAGTCCGTACGGCTCTTTCGATTGCTCTCCGCTTCTTGTTTACCGGAATAGTATCGGTGATAACAATGACCTTTTCCACGCTATCAGCGTCCAACTCAGTGGGTAGGATCAACTTCAAAAGGTGGCCTAAGATCTCTGGATAGAAACGTCGATCCTTCCGTAACTCAGGATCGACCTTGGCCTTCTCGACCACTAAGCAGTCAATGCTTATACCGTCGAGATGGTTGGCGATTAGATCGAACACGCGACGGCGTACATCTTTGCCGTCTAGGTAGCAGTGAAAGTACTCAAGGTCTATTCCGTGTTCGAGGCAATCGTGCTTGTAGCCATCCATTGGCATGGCTGCCGAAAATGGGCGCTTCATACCGACGCTGGTCAACACGAAATAGCGGGAACCACTCGCACTGAAGTCGAAGTTTCCAGACTCGTCGAGAAAAATGTAAGTGCAGCGGGCCAAGGTGATTCCTCCTTCAAGAATTCGTCTGTGACCCAAAGATGTCGAGCTTCAGTCCTTCGTACACTCTCATCCTTGGCTTGATGAATGGGGCGAGAGTGTCGCGCATAAAAGCCATCGTAGTATTACCGCTTGTGCAACTTACATATCCTTGGATGCGTGTCGATAGTTCTTTGGTATTTGCATATCCTTCCGTGTCCATTTTTCTATCCTTCCTCTAGTAGTCATACTTACTGTAACACTTACCGAAACCTCCTCCATCTTGTCGTCAATCCATGCGGAAATCAAGGCATATGTGGACAACTTGTAGACCAGGTCAAACCAGTCGAGCATCTGCTTGATAGATGAATCATTGTCTGGATCCTCAAGAGTTCCATACTGCATCTGGTACATGCGCCAAGTGGAGTGCTCAAACTCATGAATGAACTCTCTCAACGCGGTAGCTATATCTTGCTTTTCAACATTTCGACGTTTCCCCAAGGTATTGAGAAATGCCCATAATGCAGCGCAACCATCTTTCCAACGAGATAGCTGACTTGAGTCCTGATTCCAGAATTTGGCTCCATCGTCCTTCAAGCGCTCTATGGCACCAAGAGCGTTGCGAACATGCGTCGAAGAAGAGTCAGCCTCAAAACGACCTACAAAGTCCATTAACTGTGCCTGACGTTTTTTGAAGCGTGGCATTATTTTTCTCCTAGCTTAATATCATTGTTGATCAAGCGTTGCGATGGCAGCTGAATTTATCATAAAGCAATCACAGAGCATAAATAAACCGTGTCAATGGATTGTTTAAGGGAGTAGTCTCCATGACTCATTACGCCATCTGTGGAATAGGATGTTTTTGTTGAAAATCCAACGGTAGATAAACGATATTCAACAATCTATTCCCCGCTCGGCACTGCTCTCCGGGGTAATTAGCGGTCTCGAAGAGGCACCGACTGTGGCCTTGCTAGGTACCCGACAGGTCGGCAAGACGATGTTGGCGCGACAGGTCGTAGCGGCATAGCCCGGGGGATTGACTGTATTCGACTTGGATGTGGATGAAGGTCGCGGCCGTCCGCGAAACGTTATCGCAAACGCCGGAAACCTTATTGCGCAAAAGCGAGGACGTGGTTGTCGATAAAGAGCAATACTCGACTTCTCTTCGTTGCGCCGGAACCAGATGGCCGGTCTTATATCTCCAACTGCTGGCGCAACAATTCTTGCACAAGCTGCGGATTGGCCTTCCCCCGCGTCGTCCGCATCACTTGACCCATCAAAAATTGCACGGTGTTGTGATTGCCGCCTTTGATCTTTTCGACGGCGTCGGGATGCGCGGCGATTACCTCGGCCACCGCTTGGTCTAGTTCGCCGCTGTCGGAGATTTGCCCGAGGCCGCGCGCGGCGACGATCTCGTCGGGCGAGCCGCCTTGTTCCCACAGTTGGCCAAAGACTTCGCGGGCCGCGTTTTGGTTGATCGTGCCCTTTTTGACTAAGGAGAGCAATTCGACACGTCTTCAATCGACCGGCCCTCGGCGTTGAGGCGGCGGAAAACTTCTCCGGTGATCCAGTTGCCCACTTGCTTGGGATCTGCGCCTTGTACCTGTGCGGCCTCTTCGAAATACGCGGCCACGGCTTGGTCCTCGATTAAGGCGGCGATCTCCTGTGGGTTGAGTCCGTAGGTGGTGGCAAAGCGCGCGGCCTTGGCAGCAGGCAGTTCGGGCAAGCTGGCGTGGACTCGGGCGATCCACTCGTCGTCTAATTCCGCGACGAGCAAGTCTGGCTCTGGGAAGTAGCGGTAGTCGTCCGAGGTCTCTTTGCTGCGCTGCGGACGGGTGATATTGGCGCGTTCGTCCCAGCCCATGGTCTCTTGGCGGACGTGGCCGCCGGATTCGATGATATGTTGCTGGCGCTCGGCCTCATAGGCGATGGCGCTGCGCACGGCGCGGAAGGAGTTGAGGTTTTTTACCTCGACCTTAGTGCCCAATTCGCGGCTGCCCACAGGCCGGATCGAGATGTTGGCCTCGCAGCGCATGGCCCCTTTCTCCATATCGCCAGAGGACGCGCCTAGGTAGCGGACGATCTGGCGGATCTGGGTCAGGTACGCATAGCTCTCGTCGGCTGAACGGAGCGAGGAGTCGGTGACGATTTCCATCAGTGGCACGCCGGCGCGGTTGTAGTCGATTAGGCTGGAGTGGCCGGCGTGCTGGAGCTTGCCGGTGTCTTCTTCGAGGTGGACGCGGACGACGCCGATTTGCTTGGGGCCGCTCTCGCCGTCGATCTCGATCCAACCGCTCTCGCACAGGGGCTGCTCGTATTGCGAGATCTGGTAGCCCTTGGGCAGGTCGGGATAGACGTAGTTTTTGCGCGGGGTTTGACTTGGCAATGAAGGGCCATGCCGGTCATAACCGTCAGCTCGACGGCGCGGCCGTTGATCACGGGCAAAGCACCGGGCTGGCCGGTACACACGGGGCAGATGTGGGCGTTGGCTGCCACCTGAAAGTGATCGGCCGCGCAGGCGCAAAACATCTTGGAGGCTGTTTGCAACTCGACGTGGACTTCCATGCCGATGACGGTTTCGTAGGGCAAGGGATGCTCCTTTGGGCGGGCTTTAGGCGAAGAGGACGTGCTGGCGGAGAAAGGCATCGC
>JAGWBY010000074.1:0-24553 GCA_021295675.1 Candidatus Latescibacterota bacterium
GTGCAGCATTTCGTCCCACAGCGAGCGGTCTTTTAGGTGTTGGACAATGGATTCCAAGCGCGCGCGGCGCTCTGGATGCCCCGCGCCCGTGTCGTGTAACAAGACGTCGGGGTGATAGATCAAGGCGGTCCTAGCCACAGTTTACCACTTCTCCTGCGTCGATGGATGCAATGGCGCGGCGTCCGAGGATGCGGATGTCCTCGGCGATGGCCGCATCGCCCAAGGCGGCGTGGTCGCACCAGCGCAATTGCGTGGATTCGCGGGGGTTGACGCGGGCTTGCCCGCTTACCACGCGGCTAAAGTAAATAAGATCTATGTGCTGATGGCCCGGTTCGATGTCCTCTAGGAGGATACACGCGGGTTGGTACAGGACGGCGACCTGTCCCCATTCTTGTCGGCCTAACAACTCAACGGTCAGGCCAGTTTCTTCGCGCACTTCGCGGAGGGCGGCTTCTTCGGGCAGTTCACCTAGGTCGATGTGCCCGCCTGGGGGCAGCCAAGCCTGCATTTTCTTGTGCCACAGCAAGAGGGTGGCTCCCTCGTGGACGACAAAAGTAGTTGCCGTGAAGTCGCGGGTGATTGCCGTCAAGGTGTCCGCTCGTCGCGCGTTTGATGGAGGAAAAAACAAGGGTTTGCAGTGCGCCGGAGGTCAATATAGCCGGTCAAAAGGTAGAACGAAAGCTCTCGATAGCCCCGCGCTGCATTGACCAGCTTTTCTCGCCAATTATTTTACAAGGCTGAGCTTTGCATTCCTTCAGACTGAGAGAGCTACTGAGATCGTCATGCCCAAATTGGGGCTGACCATGGAAAGCGGCGCAATAAGCGCTTGGTTGGTAGAAGAAGGCCAGGAAGTGCAAAAGGGCCAGGCCCTGTTGGAAATCGCCACCGATAAGGTGACGATGGAAGTCGAGGCGCAGGCCGACGGAATTCTGCGCAAAATTCTGGTGCCGGTCGGCCAAGAAGTACCGGTATCGACGACGATCGGCGTCATCGCCGCCGCGGACGAAGACATCGACTCGTACGTCGCCGCTGCTCCGAGCGACCCGGCTCCATCGCCAACTACAGCTCCTGCCGCTGCTCCTCCGGCCTCACCAACCCCAGCCCCACAGACTCCAGCCCCTTCCGCTGATTCCGATGGGCGGCGGCCGCATAAGACCTCGCCCAAAGCGCGCAAAATAGCCGCCGAGCACGGCCTTGACCTTTCTGGCGTCAATGGTAGTGGCCCTGGAGGTCGGATCGTCAGTGCCGATGTGCTGGCCTTGGTCGAGCAAGCTCGGCTAGCCCCGGTTCCAGCTCCGGCAACCCCAGTCGCCGAAGGGCTGATTGAGTTGAGCCGGGCCGAGCAAGTGGCCGCCGAGCGGCTGACGGCTAGCTACCAACAGATCCCACACATTCACATCAGCATGGATGTATCGGCCGTGTGGTTGCAGCAATTCCGCACCGGCTACCAGCTAGAAGGCAAAAAAATCTCCTTCAACGATTTGATCGTCAAAGCCACGGCCCGCACCCTAAGCGAATTCCCCCGCGTCAACAGCCTAGAAGAGGGCGGTCATTTCCGCTATGCCTCCCAAATCAACGTCGGCGTTGCCGTGGCGGCCGAGCGGGGCTTGGTGGTTCCGGTCATCCGCGACGCGGCCGAAAAGACAATCGAGGAAATCGCCTTGGAAGGGACGCGGCTGATTGACGCAGCGCGCCGCGGTGAGCTAGGCCCCGACGACATGCTGGGCGGCACCTTTACCATCTCGAATTTGGGTATGTTCGGCGTCTCCCGCTTTACCGCGATCATCAATCCTCCCCAAGTGGCGATCTTGGCCGTCGGGGCTATAGAAAATAGGGTAGTAGCTTCGGGGGCAGACGCATTTGCCGTACGCCCGCAACTGACCTTGACGCTGGCTGCGGATCATCGCGTCGTCGATGGCGCGTTGGCTGCTCGCTTCCTCGCGCGGCTCAAAGAAGTACTAGAAACGCCCGGTTTGCTCGGCTAGTGGCTCTTCACCTTGACCCCATCTAGGCCGCCGGTTATCTTCAAAACCGCAAAAGTCAGGCCCTTTTACTCTTGTGTACCGAGGGTAGAAAAGCGCGTCCTGACATTGGAAAATAGAGCATGAAATTCGAAAAAAAGACCCAGCTTTCCATTGCGTACGCCATCCTTACGTTGCTCTTGCTCCTGAGTCTGCAAAACTATTTCACCAACCAAGTTGAAACCCTCCCGTACAGCCAGTTCCGGGAGTGGATCAAAAGCGGGCAGGTCATTGAGTGTACCTTCAGCGGCGAGTTCATCCACGGCCGTGCCAATGTCGATGGCCAAGAGATCAGCTTTCGCACCGCCATCATAGACGATCCCGAGATCATCGGTCTGCTCGAAGAACACCGGGTCGAATTTACCCGCCAGCCCAGTAACAATTGGTTCACGCAGCTTTTGTCGTGGATTTTGCCCGCGCTGATCTTCGTGGGAATCTGGCTGTTTATTATCCGTCGCATGAGCGGGGGGGGCGGGGGCCTGATGTCCATCGGCAAGAGCAAGGCCAAGGTGTACATGGAGAAAGGGACGGGCATTACTTTCGACGACGTGGCGGGCATTGACGAAGCCAAAGAAGAGTTGCTGGAGATCGTCGAATTTTTGCGTACCCCCGAGCGATTTCAGGCTCTCGGCGGCCGGATTCCGCGCGGGGTCTTACTCGTGGGTTCTCCGGGCACAGGTAAGACGCTGTTGGCCAAGGCCGTCGCCGGCGAGGCGAGCGTGCCCTTTTTCTCACTCAGCGGCTCCGATTTTGTCGAGATGTTTGTCGGGGTAGGGGCCGCGCGCGTGCGCGACCTTTTTGAACAAGCCAAAAAACACGCCCCGGCCATTATCTTCATCGATGAGCTCGACGCCTTGGGCAAGGCTCGGGGGGCTGGTTCCTTTGGCGGGCACGACGAGCGCGAGCAGACGCTCAACCAACTCCTCACCGAACTGGACGGCTTCGATACCAACGCCGGCGTGATCCTCATGGGGGCAACCAACCGGCCGGAAATCCTCGACCCGGCCTTGCTGCGCCCCGGCCGCTTCGACCGCACTGTGGCCGTGGACCGGCCCGATGTCAAAGGGCGCACCGCCATCCTCCAGATCCATGCCAAAGAAGTCAAGCTAGGCCCGGACGTAGATCTGCACAAACTGGCCGTGCGCACCCCGGGTTTTGCCGGCGCGGACTTGGCCAATGTCGTCAATGAAGCGGCGCTTTTGGCGGCGCGGAGAGATAAAAATTCCATCACCATGTCCGAGTTGGAAGAGGCGATTGAGCGCTCGGTGGCTGGGCTGGAGCGCAAAAGCCGGGTGCTCAACGAGAAGGAGCGCCGGATCGTCGCGTACCACGAGGCCGGTCACGCCATCGTCGGCGAGATTTTGCCCGAGGCCAATCCCGTGCAGAAGATCTCTATTGTATCGCGGGGTATCGCCGCTTTGGGCTATACACTGAATATGCCGCTGGAGGATCGCTATTTAATGACCAAGGAGGAGCTGCAGGATTCCTTGGCGGCGATCTTGGGCGGTCGGGCGGCCGAGGAGATCGTCTTTGACGAAATATCTACCGGCGCGGCCAACGACTTGCAGCAGGCCACGCAAATGGCCGAGCGGATGGTCAAAGAGTTCGGCATGAGCCAGCGTATTGGCTTAGTGGCCCACCGAACGGACCGCTCGCAACAGTTGCTGGGCATGCCCTCGGCCGACCGCCCGTACAGCGACGAGACGGCCAAGCTCATCGACGAAGAAATCAAGGGCATCATCGGTGCGGGGTACACGCGGGCCAAGGAGCTACTCACCCAGCATCGGCAGGCGATGGAGGATGTAGTCGAGATTCTCTTTGAGGACGAGGTGATGGACGGGGACCAACTGCGCAACGTACTCGTAGAGAACGGAATAGAACTACCACCTAGGCCCAAACAAGAAGCCCCGCCCGACACCCCCGCCGCCGAGCCGCAGGCCAACGGCAATGCTCCGCAGTCGGAAGAAGAAGAGCGCGAGGTCTCCTAGCCTACGGCGGCGATGACTTCCAGTTCGACGGCTGCTCCCAGCGGCAGGTTGGCGACGCCGACGGCCAAGCGAGCGTGTATCCCCTTATCTCCGAGGACTGTGGCCAATAGATCGGAAGCGCCATTGACCACGTTGGCGTGGGCCGTAAAACCGGGTGCCGCTGCTACATATCCTCCCAAGCGGACAATGGAGACCGCGTCGAGGTCGCCGGTTTCAGCTTTGAGAATGCTCAAGGCGTTGAGGGCGCACAACTTGGCGGCGGCATATCCCGCTTCGACATCCAAATCCTCGCCCACGATTCCCGCATATTGGATCTGGCCGGCTAGTAGAGGCAACTGACCTGAGACGAAGATCAAAGGACCGCTTTGCACGGCGCGGGTATAGCTGCCGGCTGGTTGCGGCGGCGGCGGCAGTTGTAGGTTGAGGACTCTTAGTTTTTCCTCCACAGACATGTTGAATCTCCTATGGCTTCGGGCTGGTTGGCGCGAGTAATATAGGACGCCTAATGCTTCCAGCAAGAGAGCGACGCACAGTATGAGATTCGCCAGAGGGAGCGTCCTCGAACCCTTGGCCAACAGCGATTTCGTGCGCCTGTGGCTGGCCAACGGCCTTTGGTGGCAGGCCATGTGGATGGAGATGCTGGCGCTGGGGTGGCTGGCTTTGGAGCTGACTAATTCTCCGTGGTGGGTCCAGGTCATCGGCTTTTACCGAGCCATCCCGCTGCTGATTATGGGTTTGTTCGGCGCAGTGATTACCGATCGCTTTAAGCGGCGCTACATCGTTTGGACCTTGCAGTTGGTCAATGTGCTGGGGACGGGGCTTTTGGCACTCTTACTCTTTTTGGGGCGGCTCGAGCTGTGGCATTTGTCCGTGGTGTCGCTGGTATTGGGGGCCTCTTGGGCTTTGGATTGGCCAACTCGGCGCAGCATGGTGCCCGATCTAGTGGGCAAGGCCCGCACAGTCGATGCCATGGTGCTGGAGAACGTCATTCAGGGGTTTACGCGCATTGCTGGTCCTTTGGCAGCGGGCTATGTCACCGCGGCCTATGGCAGCTTGGGGGCGCTGTTGGTGTTGGTTGGGCTAGGTACCTTGGCGCTGTTCTTGTTGGGGGGCCTTAAGACAGATTCCAAGGCACCTAGTGCAGGCACGTGGGCGGCAGGGTGGGCCGGGCGGCAGGGGTGGGCTAGTATGCGGGCCTCTGCGCCGATATTCGGCGTTTTTCTCATTACGATCTTTATGAACGTCTGGGCTTTTCCCTACATGAACCTGCTGCCGGTTTTTGCGCGCGACGTATTCGGCCGCGGCCCAGAGGCCATGGGGTGGTTAGGCGCGGCTAGTGGGAGTGGAGCGATTGTGGGCTTGGCTGCGGTCCAGCTAAGCCGCAGCAAGCTGAGCAACGAATGGCTTTTTGTCACCGGCTCGTTGCTTTCGTGCATGGGCATTGCCGCCTTTGCCTTGAGCGGGACCTTTGGCCTCGCCTTGTTGATGCTGTTTTGCTCTGGGTTGGGGCAGGCGGGTTTTAGCATTATGCAGAGCAGCATCATCTTGGTCGAATCCTCGGACGAGATGCGGAGCCGAGCGATGAGCGCCTTGGTCGTGGCCATTGGCGTCGGCCCCTTTGGCCGCTTGCAGAGTGGAGCGCTGGCCGAAACTTGGGGGGCACAAGGAGCCGTGGGCGTCATGGCACTGCTGGCTGGGTTGGGGATTGTGGGAACGGCGGTTTTGGTGCGGGGGTTTCTAGGTAAGAGGTGAATCTGGACGGATTCCCAATTGCACGGTTTGTCTAGCCTATCTACCTTGCAAATGCGTTGATCCGGCCTAATTAAAGGAGCATGTCCCATGTCCCAATCATTGTTTAGCGACGCCAGCCAACGGCTGGAGGAAGCGCTTGCGTACGCGTCCATTTCCGAGGATGCCATCGAGCGGCTCAAGTTGCCCAAGTCGAGTTTGAAAGTATCCATCCCAGTGCGCATGGACGATGGTACGTTGCGCATTTTTCCAGGCTACCGGGTGCGTTACGACGACACCCGAGGCCCGACCAAAGGCGGCATTCGCTACCACCAAGACGTGTCCATCGACGAGGTCCAGTCCCTAGCCTTCTGGATGACCTTCAAGTGCGCGGTGGCCAATTTGCCCTTCGGTGGCGGCAAAGGCGGCATCACGGTCAATCCCAAAGAATTGTCCCCTTTTGAGCTGGAACGACTCAGCCGGGGCTACATCGACGCCGTGGCCGACTTCATCGGCCCGGACATCGACATTCCAGCGCCGGATGTCTATACCAATCAGATGATTATGGGCTGGATGGTGGATCAGTACAGCATTATCAAGCGGCAGATCACCCCCGCAGTCATCACCGGCAAGCCTTTGACCATGGGGGGTAGTCTAGGGCGCGATACGGCTACTGCGATGGGAGCTTTTTTTGTTATCGAGGTGACTTGGCCCAAGCTAGGCAATAGATCGCCGGCCGACACGACTGTGGCCGTGCAAGGCTTTGGCAATGCCGGGGCCATCATCGCCGAATTGCTCTTCAATGCTGGTTACAAAATCGTGGCTGTAAGCGATTCTAAAGGGGGCATTTACCGGCGTGAAGGACTCGATGTTCCCAGCGTGCGCCAGTTCAAGGATTCGACCCGCACCCTCAAGGCGGTGTACTGCGAGGGTACTGTATGCAGCATCGTCGAGCACGAGACTATCACCAACGAGGAATTGCTCGCGCTCGACGTCGATATCCTAGCTCCAGCGGCGTTGGAAAATCAGATCACCGAGGCCAACGCCCGCGACATTAAGGCCAAGGCAGTGTACGAACTGGCCAACGGCCCCACCACGCCGGGTGCCGACGAGATCCTGCGCCAGCGGGACGTGATAGTATTCCCCGACATTTTGGTCAATGCCGGCGGCGTGACGGTGAGCTATTTCGAGTGGGTGCAGAATCGCCAGGGACTGTACTGGACCTTAGAACAGGTCAACCAGCAGCTCAAGCAAATTTGGGCCATTGCCCAAGAGCAGGGCATAGCGCCGCGCACTGCGGCGTACGTCCACGCCCTAAACCGGATCGGCGACGCAGTTCAAGCCAAGGGCACCAAGGATTACTTCACAGATGGGCGGTGACAAGAATCGCGGGCCGGCTCCTTCTCCCGACGCCCTAAATCACGCGACCCTAGCCTTGGAACTCTTGCAAAAACAACCCGTTCTATGGAATAAAATCTCCTCTGGGACCCACGTGCAGGGCCGGGAAGTCCCTTGTCTGCTAACCGAAGTTCTGCGTTTCCTCCACTTGGTCGCCGCCAGCGACCAGGTCCTGACCCCCTCTCGCCCCGTCGATCTGGCCTGGCACGAATTCATCCTCTGCACTCGCATCTACGGCACCTTCTGCCGCCGGTACTTTGGCCGCATAATCCACCACCAACCCGGGGGCATGGAGGACGAAAACAACAGCCAATTCGACCAGACCTTGGCCCTGTACCAGCGTTACTTTGGCCCGCCGCCTGCGGCCTATTGGCTGCCCGGGGCCGACTGCGGGGCCTGCCGTAGCGCCAATTCCTAGCCGCCCACCGAGGAGGATTTCCATGTACTTTAACGGCCAACTCGCCATTGACCCGTCCCAAGAGACCCTAGTCGAAAAGGTCAGACCCACCAAGGTCTTCGGCCGCATGCTCTACTACCTGACTGCGGGTAGTCTGTCCGACCGGGAAGAACAAGAGACCTTCACCGCGGTGGCCATCTTGCAACAGCTCAATATGGCCCTGCGCTCTATGGGGGTGACCAATATCGTCCGCCTAGCCAAGGACCAGTACGACTTTTACTTTGACGAGCAGGGTCTGGAGGACGATCTGAAGGTCGCCATGGAACAGTTTCACATGGAGACCGACTACTACGAATCGGAATTGTTTGAGGCCCTCTATCTGGTCGTCGAGCACGCCGACCGGGAACTGACCTACCTCATTGAAATTGAGATTGACCGGCTCCACCCTCCAGACGTGTACCCCATTACCATCACCGTCAACGGCACAGCCAACGACTTTGCCCAACAGCCCGGAGAAAGCGCCGACAGCCTGCGCCAGCGCATGGAGCCCGTCTTTCGAGATCAGGACGCGTACGAACAATTCCAGCGCCAGAAAGAAGCTCATTTCAGCCACTTTATCAGCCGTCTCAACCAAGCCGTGGCTACCTACATCAAATGCGACGATGTGCGCCAGACTCTCGACACTCGCGTCATTCGTCCCCGAGAGCCAGTGGACCGGCCCGAGCAATCTGATACGCCTCCTCTCTTCCACGGCTATCACGGCTTTGACGCGTTTTTTCTTTACGCCTGGATGTGGTCGTCCATGTCATTCCACCACAATATCCACTATCACGACGTATCCGTGGTAGATGAACAGGGGCAGACCGTATTCGATGTCGGGGCCGCGGGTTTCCATGCCGGGGAGAGCAATACCCTCAATCCAGAGGCCAACTTCGAGTCCCCGTCCGCCAGCGATGTCGATTACCATGCGGACCACAGCTATCAGGACGGCCTTGAGCATGCTGCCTCGGTCCAGGAAGCGGGCACTGAGTCCGGCGAAAGTTCGTCGTGGCTGGATTTTGGCGGCGACAGCGGCGATAGTGGAGCGTCCTGCAGCTCGTGCAGTAGTTGCAGTTCGTGCGGCGGCATCTGAGGAGGGCAAAGCAGATGAGATCGACCGGCTCCACCCTCCGGAGGTGACTGTTCCTCGAACACGTGCAGCTTACAGACGGTCTGCCCTTTTCAGGGTCTCGGGCACCCCCAACCACAAAGTGAGGGCCGCGGCTAGGCCAATGCCCGCGGCTGCCAATGGAGTTTCGGTTAGGCCGACCCAATCGGCAATATGGCCCATGGCCAGGGGGCTGCCTGCCCCGCCCAGGTCGCCGACAAAGCGCCACAGCCCCAAAAACACCCCCCGCCCGTCGTCCGGGGCCAGATCCGCGCCCAGAGTCATCATGGTCCCCGATCCTATACCGTTGCCCAGGCCCACTACTACCAAGGCCAAGAGCAGGCCCGAAAAATCCTGCGCTAGGGGAATGGCGGCCATGCCCATACTCTGGACGAAAAAACTGGGCACCGAGGCGTACTTGCGCCCCCAGTGGTCCATGATCATGCCCGCCGGATAGAACATGAGCATGTCCACGGCCGCGGCAATGGCTATGATCACCCCCACCTCCTCGACTCCCAAACCGAGGACATCAGCAGCGTAGAGCGGCGCGATGACCATGCGGGCCGTGCGCACCATTTGGGCGCACAACTGGGCCGAGCCAGCAGTGAGCAGGGTGCGGTAGTGGCCGCGCACAACATCGCCGACCCGTCCGCTGGATCGGTGGCTTGCTCCCGGGGAGGCCCCGCGGTCCTCCACCCAGAGCAAGACCGCCAGCAAAGCCACCACCGCCAACATCCCGTACAACAGGAAGGCGGCCCGAAAGCCGTACGCCCCGGCCGCCAGGCCGCCGAGCAGCGGTCCGGCAAAGTAGCCGATGCGTCCTATGCCCCCGAATACGGCAATGGCCCGTCCCCGCAGTGCCGGCCGAATGGCCCCGGCTAGGTACGTATGGCGCGAAATATTCCACAGGGCCGTACCGATCCCCGACACCAGACGGCAGGCACTCACTTGCCACAGATCAGCGGCCACCAGCAGGCCGAAAATCCCCGTTAGGACGCAGCCCACCCCCAACAGCATGGCGCGCTTTTCGCCCACCCGTCGCACCACCACTCCCGCGGGCACATCGCCCAGCAAAGTGCCGATCCCGTCTGCGGCTAGGACCACGCCCACTAAGCTGTACGATACCTCGAAAGAGCGGGCGAACAAAGGCAGGACGGGCAATAGAAGACCCCGGCAGACCGACAGGATCAGGGCCGGCGCGTACACCGACAAAAATAAGTTTACTACCACCTCCTGTTTCTGCTTCGACACTTTGACAATCCTCTTACTAGATGGCCTTTAGACCGCAAAGCCCAAGACTTGAATTGCGGGATATGAAGCTGGTAGGATCTTGGCCGCCGTCAACCTAGCCTATACCTCGCAAGACTACTCCTAGGGTGGATATCGACGCCGAAAAATGCTGGCGCAACGAATACATTATTGTTCTTGGTACTACAATCGCAGCCAGAATACCGGCAAGAAGCCCAACGTCTGTAGGGAGGGGAGTAGTCACGACAAGCTGACCATAGTTTAGTTCCTGCTGAATTGACGCTAGCAGAGACGGCGGCTATATTGCGCGGAGTTCACAAGACATAGGAGACGATATGCCCACTTCAACGATTGGCGCGCAATTGTTCACAGTGCGCGATTATACCAAAACCCCGGATGACATTCGCCAGACTTTTGCCAAGGTGCGAGCTCTCGGCTACGAGGCCGTGCAAGCCTCGGCCTTTGGGGCGATCTCGCCGGCCGAACTGGCCGCGATAAGCAAGGCCGAGGGAGTGCAGATCGCTGCCACGCACACTAGCTACCAGCGCATCTGCGATGAGCCTCAAGCCGTCGTCGAAGAGCACCAGATGTGGGGGTGCTGCCACGTGGCCATCGGCGGCTTGCCCCAGGAATACCGCAACCGCGAGGGCTTTGCCCGCTTTGCAGCAGAGGCTTCGGAGGCGGCGCGTCCGCTCATTGACGCGGGTCTGACCTTTAGCTACCACAACCACAGCTTTGAACTGGAGCGCTTTGAGGGGCGCACGGGGCTGGACATCCTCCGCGAGGAGAGCGACCCAGCCGTCTTTTCCTTTGAAAGGCGGCGGTAACCCGGTCTCGTGGTTGGACAAGTTCCGCGACCGCATGCACATCGTCCATCTCAAAGACCTGAGCATGGACGGTGCCAAGCAATGCTTCGCCGAAGTGGGGGAGGGGAACTTGGAATGGGAGCCTATTCTCGCGACCTGTAAAAGAGCACAGATTGAGTGGTACCTAATCGAGCAAGACACCTGCCCGGGAGACCCTTTTGACAGCTTGGGTCTGAGCCTGCGCAACCTGCGGGCCATGGGCTTGGACTAGGAGGAAAATCATGCAGGAAATTTTTGTCCCGTGGGCCGCTTGGTACGGCAAGGCCCCCTTCAAAATGGAATTTCCCGATCACTGGGAAGTGGATGTTCACCACATGCGCGGCGGGCCGGACATTGGCGACGCCGGCATTCGTCAAGCACTGCAAGAGACCATCGGCGCTCCACCGCTGCGCGAATTCGCCCGCGGTCGGTCTTCCGCGGCCATCTTGGTTGACGACCTCTCGCGCCCGACGCCGGCTTTTCGGCTCTTGCCTTATGTACTTGAGGAGTTGGCTGCGGCCGGGATTGGGGCCGATGCCGTAAAGATCATCTGCGCGCTGGCGGCCCACCGTCCGATGACCCGCGACGACTTGGTCAAGAAGGTCGGGTTGGACATCGTCGATACCATGCAGGTGCTCAACCACAATGCCTACGAGAACTTGGAATTCTTAGGCTACTCCAGCCGGGGAGTGCCGATTTGGGTCAACCGCGATATGACCTCCTGCGAGGTTCGCATTGCCTTGGGGATGATCACGCCGCGCGGGGGGATGTTCGGCGGCGGGGCCAAATTGCTTATCCCCGGTGCTTGTGGGCAGCAGACGATTATGCTCAATCACCGCCACGTACACGAAAATTTTCGCCAACACCTGTCCGAGGTGGCGAGAATGGCAGGGGTCACTTATATCGTCAATCCGTTGCTCAACGAGAGCTTGGAGATTTCGGGGTTAGTCGCCGGAGACACGGACGCAGCCTTTGCGCGGGGCTGCGAGTTGGGGCGGGAACAGTATGCTACCCAAGTGCCCGATTCCTTCGATATTGGGGTGTTCAGCGCCTTCCCCAAGGATACGGAACTGTGCCAAGCGGGGTTGGCAATGACGCCGTTGAGCGGCACCAAGAAAAATCCTTTCAACGAAAACTCGACCACTGTCATGTGCTCGGCTAGCCCGGAGGGGTTGGGCTGGCACTCGGTGTTGGGCCCGGGTACCGCGCTGCGAGGAAAGCCCAGCCCTCCTGCCCGGCGCACCATTCTATTTTCGCCTGGGATCAACAAGTGGGATGCAGCCTCGCTCTTTGGCGAGGGGGTTATTTTTTGCAAAACTTGGCAGGCTGTACTGAGCGAATTGGAAAACTACCACGGGGCTGACGCAAAAGTGTCGGTCTTTCCGGCCGGCGCGCTGCAACGGGCCGCCGACGCCGGTTATTAGAGAGTAGGGGCAACCCTTGTGGTTGCCCTCGGTTTATACGAGGAATCCCAAATTCTAAAGGAGAAAGAATGCCACCGCTAGCGCGTTTTGGTCTAGAGGGCAAGATCATCATTGTCACCGGGGCTGGCCGGGGGATTGGCCGGACGATTGCTTTAGAATGCGCCCAGTCGGGCGCGCGCGTCGCCGTTGGCAGCCGCACCACGGCTGAGCTGGAAACGTTGGCTGCGGAGATTGAGGGTGCGGGTAAGGTGTGTTTCCACCATCAGCTCGACGTGACAGACGTAAGCTCTATCGAGCGTTTTATGGCCGCGGTCGTAGCGCACTTTGGGCGGATTGACGTGCTGGTCAACAACGCCGGCTACAACAAGGTCGGCAAAATTCTCGACTACGACGAAGAGCTTTACGACTTGATCGTCGATGCCAATCTGAAGAATGTGTTTTTCTGTAGCCAGATTGCCGCGCGGCAGATGATCGCCCAAGGAGGGGGCGGCAATATCGTCAATATCTCGTCCCAAGCTGGCGTGGTCGGCGCACCAGAGCGCGGCCCGTACTCAGGTGCCAAGGGCGGCGTCAACAACCTGACGCGGACTATGGCCGCGGAATGGGCCGAGTATCAGATACGGGTCAACGCGGTCGCTCCAACCGTGACCCGTTCTCCGCTGGCCGAGACCGCGATGAGGGAGAGCCAGGCCTTTGCCGATGCAGTGAAGACCAAAAATTTGCTGCGCGGTGCCTTGGCCGAGCCGGAGGAAATGTCGGCACCGGTGATCTTTTTGGCATCGGATGCTGCGTCGATGATCACCGGGCATACGCTGGTGGTGGATGGGGGATGGACCATCGTCTAAGTGATCCGCAGATGTAGGAACGAGACGATCCGCAGCTCGGATCGTTCAATCGTATAGGATTGAACGATGATGCAGAAATTAGTCGCCATTTTGGTTGGACTGGCGTTGTCGGCCCCTGTGGTCGCCGAGCCGTTGGTGGAGGGGCGGGTGCGCCTTGCTTCGGGCCAACTAGCGGTCGCGGCGCAGGTGCTGTTGTTCGATCTGACCGATTTGCGGCGCGGGCCGGTGGCGCGGGCGACGACCGATGCGGAAGGTCATTTCGCGCTGGCGTCGTTGGGCGGTCCTGCGCGGCCGCGGGGGTTTGCGCTGGGACAAAACTATCCGAATCCGTTCAATCCTTCGACGATTATCCCGTATCAATTGCCGACTGATGTGCTGGTGCGGCTGGAGGTGTTCAATGTGCTGGGGCAGCGGGTTGCGACGCTGGTGGATGAGGAGCGGCCGGCAGGTTTTCACGCGGCGGCTTGGGACGCGACGAATGCGGCTGGGCAGGCGGTGGCCGCCGGGGTGTATATGTACCGGCTGACAGCGGGTGGGGAACAGCATACGCGGCGGATGGTGCTCATTGATGGGCAGGCTGGGGTGGCGGCTGGCGTAGCTTCAGCGGCGACGTTTCCAACGGCAGCGGTGGATCGGAAGTATGGTCTTGCCGTGGTGGGTGCGGGCTTGGCGACCTACGTAGATGCGGATTTTCGGGTGGGGACGGTGCCGGTGGAGATTGTGGTGGAAACGTTGGATAGCGCGCCACGGGCGAAGGTGCTGACCGGCGGCATTTTGGGCGATGTCAACAACGACGGCCAAGTTGATCTGGCCGACGCGCTGGCAGTGGCTCTGTACATTATTGATTCGTCCATAACGCCACCGAACAACGGCGATATCAGTCTCGGCGATGTCAATGCCGACGACCAGCTTACGACCGCCGACGTGCTGCTGATTGCGGCCTATAGTGCCAATCCGTCCGATCCGTCGCTGCCGGCAGGAATTGGGCAGGCGGTTAGTGGCGGAAATTTGGCAGCCGGAGCCCTACGCCGCTTGACCGACCACTCGGGATGGGACTTTTCTCCCTCATTTTCGCCCGATGGTCACCACATCGCCTTCACGTCCCATAGCGACGAGCGCGACGGCAATTTTGATATTTACGTGATGGATTCGGATGGCAGCAATCTTACCCGGCTAACCGACGACCCGTCCGACGACTTTTCTCCCTCATTTTCGCCCGATGGTCACCACATCGCCTTTGCATCCGAGCGCGACGGCAATTGGGAGATCTACGTGATGGGTTCGGATGGCAGTAATCTACGCCGGCTAACCGACGACCCGTCCGACGACTTTTCTCCCTCGCTTTCACCCGATGGTCGCCACATCGCCTTTGAGTCCGAGCGCGATGGCAATCGGGAGATCTACGTGATGGGTTTCGATGGTAGCAATCCACGCCGCCTGACGGACCATTCGGCTGCCGACTTTTTTCCCTCTTGGTCGCCTGATGGTCACCACATCGCCTTTGTATCCGACCGCGATGGCAATTTTGATGTTTACGTGATGGATTCGGATGGCAGCAACCTGACCCGATTGACCCACCACACGGCATGGGACGGCTCCCCCTCCTTTTCGCCTGATGGTCGCCACATCGCCTTTGTGTCCGAGCGCGATGGCAATCGGGAGATCTACGTGATGGGATCCGATGGCAGCAACCTGACCCGATTGACCCACCACACGGCATGGGACGGCTCCCCCTCCTTTTCGCCTGATGGTCGCTATATCGTTTTTGATTCTGGGCGCGACGGCAAAATTTACGCGATGGAGCTTCGGGAGGAAGACGGCGAGGTTGCCTCTACAGATGGCTTGGATGTCGCCGATTATACAACGTGGCATTTGCCGGAGGGGGCTCTGGCCCGCCTGGGAAAAGGAACGGTTGAGGCGGTGGCGTTTTCGCCCGATGGGCAGGTGCTGGCGGTGGCTAGTAGCATCGGTATCTGGCTGTACGATGTGGCGACCTACCGTGAACTGGCGCTTCTCACTGGACATACGTCTGGGGTCCGATCTGTATCGTTTTCTGCGGACGGCTCCATGCTGGCGTCCGGGGGCTCCGAAGTAATCCTTTGGGATGTATCGAGTCGCAGTCAATTGGCCACCCTGCAGGGGCACAGTCCGGTGTCGTTTTCACCTGACGGCTCCATGCTGGCGTCCGGGTCCGGCTTCGACGTAGTCCTTTGGGACGTATCAAGTCGCAATCAACTAGCCACCTTGGAAGGACATACGGCTTGGATTGCTTCCGTGTCGTTTTCTGCGGACGGCTCCATGCTGGCGTCTGGGGGAGGGGACGGCACGGTAATCCTTTGGGATGTATGGAGCGAAAGTCAGCTAGCCACCTTGGAAGGACATACGGCTGGGGTCGAATCCGTATCGTTTTCTCCGGACGGTTCCATGCTGGCGTCCGGGTCAGGGGACGGCACGGTGATCCTTTGGGATGTATGGAGCGAAAGTCAGTTAGCTACTTTGGAAGGGGATAGCTGGAGGGTTTCTTCCGTGTCGTTTTCTCCGGACGGCTCCGTGCTAGCGTCTGGAGGAGGCCCCGACGTCGTTCTTTGGGACGTATCGAGTCGCAGTCAACTGGCCACCCTGCGAGGGAGAGGTCCGGTGTCGTTTTCTCCGGATGGTTCCATGCTGGTGTCTGGGGGACAGGGCAACGATGTGATCCTTTGGGACGTATCGAGTCGCAGTCAACTGGCCACTCTGCAAGGACATAAGGAGAGGGTCGAATCCGTATCGTTTTCCCCGGACGGCTCTTTGTTGGCAGTCGGAGGGGGGGGTAACGTCGTTCTTTGGGACGTATCGAGTCGCAGTCAACTGGCCATCCTGCGAGCGGGCAGTCTGGTATCGTTTTCTCCGGATGGCTCTTTGTTGGCAGCCGGAGGAGGGAGGAGCGTCGTTCTTTGGGACGTATCGAGTCACAGGCAATTGGGCTTCCTGCGAGGAGAAAGTACGGCGTCTTTTTCCCCAGACGGTCCGGCGTCTTTTTCCCCGGACGGCTCCATGCTGGTGTCTGGGGGACGGGACAACGATGTGATTCTTTGGGACGTATCGAGTCGCAGTCAACTGGCCACCCTGCAAGAGGCTAAGGATAGAGTCTGGTCCGTGTCCTTTTCTCCGGCCGACTCCATACTGGCGTTCGGGAAACTGGACGGCAAGGTAATCCTTTGGGACGTGTCGAGAGGTAGTCCATTGGCCACCCTACAAGGACATAAGTCTGTGGTCGAATTCGTATCGTTTTCTGCGGACGGCTCCACGCTGGCGTCCGGGGGACGGGACGGCAAGGTAATCCTTTGGGACGTATCGAGTCGCAGTCAGCTAGCCATCCTTCAAGGGCATACAGAGAGGGTCGAATTCGCGTCCTTTTCCCCGGACGGCACGCTGCTGGCGTCCGGGGGATGGGACGACACGGTAATCTTTTGGGATGTATCGAGTGGTAGTCAGCTGGCCACCCTGCCTTATACGGGTTGGGTCAGATCCATGTCCTTTTCCCCGGACGGCACGCTGCTGGCATCCGGGGGCTTGGACGGCACGGTCCTGCTCTGGCAACTTGCTTCTATAGTTCCAAGTCAGTAGGAAGGCGGCGGTGGAGCGCCTACTGCTTCTACAAGGGGAGCAGGTGGTCGCGGTATTGCGCTAGACGGCCGGCGAGCATCGAGTCGAGCGCAGCGGCCGAATGCGCCAGCCCCGTGCCAATGCCGCGCTGGGCTACGTGGACGAGGAGGCGCACCAGCCCGTTGGCGTCGTCGAGGTCGATGTGCTCGGGGGCCAATTGTGCGCCTGAGCCCGAGTTGTGATAGTTGCCGAGGGGCAGCGCCACCGCGCCCGTGCGATAACCGGCCTGCATCAGCGGAGTGGCTTCGCAAGCACCGCTGTCCATCAGCTTGCGTTGGTAGCGGAAAGAGGGCTGTTGGGAGGCCAATTCGTCAGCTAGTGCAGCCATCCCGCCGCTGATGTCTGGATCAAAAACCCAGAGCCGGTCGCCCACCCGCAAAATTGGCCCCGCGCCCAGTACTGCTCCAGCCGCCACACTGGAGCACTCGATGTTGATATAGAGTGCGCGTCGAGGCAAGAACTTGGCCTCTAGCGCGGCGAGCATGCCGACGAAACCCACCTCTTCAGCGCGCGTGAGCAAGACGCCGACGCGGGCCGACGCTTGTTGGCGCACCAAGGAATCCAAGACGCACAACGCCACGGCCGCACCGGCCAAATCGTCGATCGCCCGCCCGCTCAAGCGCCGACCCCGCACCCGAAAGGCCGGCAAATCCCACATCGCAAAGGTCCCCGGGCCTTGGGGACTGTCGCGTGCTGCGGCCACTTCAACTAGGGGATAGCGCGCTCCTTCGTCTTCCACCGTTCGGACGATGGTCCCGAGGGAGCCGCGCTGAGTAGCCGGGCGATTCAGGTCGAATATGCGCACGCCCGTCGCTAGGGCCTGCTCCAACTCAACGCCGCCGAGGATTTCGAACAGCGCGCGACCTGGTCCCTGTGAGGACCTCCACACTAAGCCGGGGTGGTCGAGATGAGCGGTCAAGACGATAAATTCGTCTTCCTCCTGTTGGCCCCCGCCGTCGTAGAGCAGTAGGCTGTTACCACAGCGGTCGTGGAGCATTTGGATTAGAGGCCGCGCGGCTGCGAATGAGCGCGCGATGCCGTAGGCAAAATGCTCGTGGAAAGGGGCTGTGGGAGCGCGGATGAGTGGACGAGCGAGCTGGAGGTAGTCAAATTCCATACCTAGGAAAAAGCCCCCAAATGCCAATGCCGTCAACTCGCGTTGTCTCAATCGGTTAAGCAACTTATTATAACAAGCCATCGCGATACCGCAGGGGCTCCACTTGCTAAGACGCTTACCGATTCACTACCTGAACCACCTCGCTGGGCGCGACCAAGCCCTCCTTGCGCCGCCCGGTACCCAGCAGCTAACCATGCGTGCGTTTTGGGTGGGGTCGTTTCTCAGCTTTTTCCTAGCCGTCGGCGCTCCGTACGGCAACATGATCATACGCGGCTCCTACATGGCCTTGGATTTCAGTACACCAGGGGCCATTTTTTTATTTCTTGTGCTCATCGGGCTGCTCAATGTGCTGTTCAAGGTCGCCGCTAGCCCATCGGGCGCAGCAGTGTGGGCTTTGGTCTCGTGTGCGCTTTACGGCTTCTACTATGGTTGGGTAGCTTCCCTCGATCCCTTTGCTCCGGGTTTTTTCTTTGCCACCTTCATCCTCGCCTCATCCCTGCTCAATATGATATTGGTCTCTTTCGGGCGAAGTCTGGTCCTCAACCGGGCCGAGCTGATTCTCGTGTACGTCATGCTGTTGATCGTCTCGGCTCTCTGCACCATGGGCCTGAGCGAACAAATTCTGCCGATGATCACGGCGATTTTCTACTTTGCCTCGCCGGAAAACAAGTGGCAGGAAGAGCTCTTTCCCCACTTTTCCGAGAGAGAAGTTCTCGTCAATGACGGGAGCGACAGCAAGACCTTTTACGAAGGGTTGGCACCTGGGGAGGCGATTCCCTACGCGGCGTGGGTAGAGCCTTTGTGCTGGTCTATACGTGACCATGGTGTCGGTCGCGGTTATCGTTCGCCGGCAGTGGATGGAGCGCGAGCGGTTGCCCTATCCGCTTACTCAGGTAGGGCTGGCGATGGTGCGCGGCGAGGAGCGCGGGCTTAAGATCAATACTTTTTTTCGCCAGCCGGCCATGTGGCTTGGTTTTAGTCTGCCGATTTTTTTTGGCAGCTTGAAGGCTCTGCACCGCTACGACCCGGCTTTTCCGGTCTTTCCCCTGACTTCGTCGATATCCTTAGTGGGCAAGCAAACCTTGGAACTGACCGTCAGCTTTGCCATGGTCGGCTTTTCATATTTCATCAATGCCAATATCGCTGCCGGCATTTGGTTCTTTCACATCTTATCCAAGTTTGAAAAGGAGATCTTCGCGCTTGCTGGCGTGACGTCCGAGCAGAAGGTCGTCTTCGGCGTGAACGACGTTTCCCTGATGGCCTACCAAGGGGTCGGTGCCTTGCTGGCGATGGTCGGGGTTGGCCTGTGGGTGGGGAGGGAACACTTCCGCAATGTGTGTAAAAAGGCCCTCGGCTTGGCACCAGAGGTGGAGGATGGGGATGAGATCATGTCCTATCGCTGGTCTTTTTTGGGTGCTGTGGGCGGGGTCTTGGTCATGTCGTGGTGGCTGTGGATCATGGGGACGCCGCTGTGGGTGGCGTTTGTTTTTGTCGTCTTGGCCCTGTTCGTCTTTCTGGGGATTACGCGGATTGTCGCCGAAGCTGGCTTGGCGGCCGTGCGCGCCCCGATGATCGCACCGGACCTCGTAGTTATGGGCTTGGGGACCGATCTGGTGACCCGGACCGGGGTGTGGAACTTGTCGTTGGCCTATATGTGGGGCGCGGATATACGAGTGTTCGTCATGGCAACCTGCACCAACGCCCTCAAACTGATCGAGGAGATGGAGCCGCGGCTGCGGCGACTGGTGTTTTGGGCTATTATTCTCGCACTGTTCATCGGTACCCTTGGTTCGTTTTGGATGATTTTTCACATGGCCTATCAGCACGGCGGAGTGAACCTCGACGATTGGTTCTTCAAAGGCGCACCCCAAGCCGCGTACAACACCGCGTTTCACAACATGGAGCCGGCGGGCGTACACTGGCCGGGAATGGGATTCTTGGCCGGTGGTGGGCTGGTGATGGGGGTGATGATGTGGGCGCGACAGCGCCTGCCCTGGTGGCCGGTGCATCCCATCGGCTTTCCCATTGGGGCCAACGGCATGCTCAACTACGTGTGGTTTAGCGTGTTCTTAGCTTGGTTTATCAAGAAGATGATCATGCGCTTTGGCGGGGTGGCTTTGTATCGCCGCAGTCAGATGTTCTTTATAGGGCTGATCTGCGGGCAGGTTTCGTGTAATGGAATTTGGTTGGTCATAGACTACTTCACGGGCAAAGTGGGGAACAGCATCTTTTGGGCATGAAGCACTCGGCTTATTACATCCTCTGCGTTCTCGTCCTGACGGCAAACGGCGGTTGGGCACGCGAGGACGGCGTGCGCGAAACCGTCGCTTATCTGTCGTCGCTTGGCTCTAGGGTCAGCGGCTATCCTGGGGCCGCGGCCGCGGCGGATTACGTCGAGCAGCGCCTGCGCGAGATTGGCTTGCCCGAGCTGACTCGCGAATCCTTTGAAGTCACGGTGCCCATCGATCAAGGGGGGGAGTTGCTGCTCACAGAGAGTGGGGAGCGCTACGCACTCTATGGCCTGTGGCCCAACTTGGTCCGCACCTCAACACTACCCGAGTACACGGGAGAGATGATCTACGGCGGGGACGGCGAGTGGGAGGATTTCGCGGGCTTTGAACTCGACGGCCGGGTAGTGCTGATGGAGTTCAATAGCTGGAGCCGCTGGTTGCAGGCCGCTTCGCTGGGCGCGCGCGCCATCGTCTTTATCGAGCCGGAGGAGACTACCCGCAACCAAGCTGCGGCCAAGTACTCCACTGCACCGCTGGACATCCCGCGCTTTTGGATCGAAAGAGCCGCTGGATTACAGCTCAAAGAGCGATTGCTCCAGCAGCCAACTTCCGTCGTGCTCAAGGGGCGGATGGACTGGCAGCGCGAAACGGCTTGGAATATCTGGGGCCGGCTCCCCGGCACCGACCCGGCGCTGGCCGACGAGACCATTGTCATCGAAAGCTACTACGACGGCATGTCGGTGGTTCCCGCCTTGGCTCCGGCGGCCGAAGCGACCAGCGGCATCGCTGTGTTGCTGGCGTTGGCCGAGCACCTAGTGCGTCACCCGCCGCGCCGACCGGTCGTGCTGGTGGCCACGGGCGCGCATTTCCAAGCGAAGCAGGGGATTGTCCACTTCCTCGATCGCCACGCCCGCCGCCATCCCTACTACGCCGAGCGGATGGAAGAGCCGCTCAAACCCAAGCTCTTTATCTGCATTGATCTGACGAGTCAGTCCGATGGGCTTGGGATCTGGAACAATACCTTTAGCTACGATCTCAAGCGGTTCTTCGTGCCTTTTGGACGGCGTTTTACAGCCTATGCCGAGGAGGAGTCCGCTCGGTTGGGGTTGGAGCAGGAACGGCCGCTGGCCAATGGGATCAGCCCGATTCGCGGCATGGACTGGTCAACCTTCGTGCCGGGTGGGGTCTCGGTCAGTGGGGAGCAGGCGCTGACCGCGGGGATTGTCTCGCTGTCGTTTGTGACCGTCAACGACGCCCGCTACATCGTCGATACCCCGTTCGATACGCCAGAGCGGATGAATATCGACAATCTGGCCCGCCAAAGCCGCCTGCTCAACGCCATGCTGGCGCGGGCCGTCAACGACGAGGACCTGTTTGCCGATCTCGAAGACTTTGGCCCCGTGCTCAAGGACAAATTGCGCTCCCTGCGGGTCAAGGTCCGCTCGTTTCCGCGCCGCAGTCAAGTGCCGGACCGTCCCATCGCCGATGCCATTGTCGTAGTGGATCCTCGATTCAAAGCGCACAAGGGCGTGCGCTGGGCGCAGTACCACCTCACGGACGACCAAGGCGTCGCCCATATCGCCGGATTGCGCACCGGGGCCTATCCGGTGGCGGCTTATCAAGTCAAGCCGGAGACTGGGGAGATCGCGTTTGCGCCCGACCTTTCGGAAAGGGCGCAAAAGTTCAGTGGCGGGATCGTGAACGGGTGGATGATCGACAGCAAAATTCGCTGGAATATCAACGAAAAGATCATCGTCGTCTTTCCCACCATTTCGCGGCCGTTCTACAGCATGATTGATCCGCGCTATCTCCGGTCGTTCAAGGGGATCAAAATCGTCGATCGCAGTGGAGTGGAACCTCGGCAGTTCGGACTGGCGCGGGGGATTGACGACGTCGAGGCCGTCGGCGTGGTGTTCGGAGCGCAGGACGCCGACGAAGACGACGGCATCAAGATGATCATCGACAACCGCATGCTCTTGCTCAATAGCGAGGGAAACGAAAACGAGACGCAGGCGCGGGGACGGGGCTACGCGCTCCGAGAGGAATCGCTAATCCGCACCGGGATGCTGGCCGTTGAAGACATGTGGCAACTCAACGAGGCGCGGATACGCACCTTGCGCGAGCACGCCATTGAAAACCAGCGCTTGGCCCGATTGCACCAGCGCGGCAAAAGCCTGATCGAAGAGGCGAGACAGGCCGAAGAGGCCAGAGATTGGGAACGCTATGTCGGGCTCGTCCGGGCCGCGCTAGGGGTGACGTCCCGTGCATACCCAGAGGTCCTACAGACGCTCAACGACGTCATCACCGGGATGGTATTTTTTCTCGCCTTGGTCATCCCAACGGCCTTCTTAGGGGAGCGGTTGCTGTTTGCGGCAGCCGATATTCGCTGGCAGCTAGCGGGGTTTGGGGGGTTGTTGCTGTTGGTTTGGGTCGCCATCTCTCAGGTCCATCCAGCCTTTGCCATCGCCGAACCACTGGTGATTTTGTTGGCCTTTGCGATCATGGCGATGGCGGCGTTTGTCATGGCCATGATTAGCTCCCGTTTCAACGGCTACATGAAGGCGTATCAGGCAAGGGAAGCTCACGTCCACGAGACCGATATCAACCGTGCCAGCGCCAGCTACGCGGCCTTTATGCTCGGCATTTCCAATATGCGCCGACGCAAGCTGCGCACTGGGCTGACCTTGCTGACCTTGGTCTTGCTCACCTTTACGGTGCTTTCCTTCACCTCGTTCAATACCCAGATCCGCTACATGGCCTTTGCAATGGACCACGAGGGGACCTACGAAGGGGTACTGATCCGCGACCGCAATTGGAATGTGTTAAACCGCCCGACGCTCGACTACGCCCGCTCCCACTTTGCCACCGAGGGAGTAGTCGTGCCGCGCAACTGGTACGTCGCCTTTGACGACGAGCAGAAGAAATACATTGAAGTCTTCAGCGATACTTCGGTAGTGCGGGCGACTGGAATGCTGGGGCTGATGCCGGAGGAAGTGCATGTCACTGGCATTGATCAAGCGCTGGTGGGGGGGAGCTTCTTCACACGTGAGGACGAAGCAACCTGCCTGATGGCCGAGGGCATGGCCGAGGCGCTGGGCATCGGGCCGGCCGAGCTAGGCACGGCAACGGTTCGGGTGTTCGGCCGGAACTTAGTGGTGCGGGGCGTGTTTGATCCCGACCTCTTTGAGGCAGTGCGCGACCTCGACGACGAGCCGCTGACGCCAGCGGATTTCCAGATGTCGAGTGCTCAAGCCCTAGGGCCGGTGGTCGAGGACAAGATGAGCATCGCCATAGATGAATCCGCGCTCGATATTCGCCCGTTCATCCACCTAGAGTCCGATAACGTGCTGGTCTTGCCCTATGGGACATTGCGAGAGGCAGGGGGGATGCTGCGCTCGGTAGCAGTGCGGATGGAGGACGGAGCACGCGCACAGGAAATGGTCGAGGATTTTCTTCTACGTCTGGCCATTACGCTCTTTGCTGGCCTACAGGAGCCGGGCGAATCCGCTATTAAGGTATTTTCCTATACCTCGATTGGGTCTCCCGATGTCGAGGGATTGGGGGCCTTGGTGATACCAATGTTCATCGCGGCGCTGATTGTGCTCAATGCGATGATGGGGGCTGTCTATGAGCGCTTCCGCGAGATCGGCATTTATTCGTCGGTGGGATTGGCTCCACTGCACATCGCCCTGCTCTTTGTGGCCGAGGCCTGTGTCTATGCAATCATTGGCGTTACTTTAGGCTACATTCTCGGCCAGAGTTTGGGCAAAGCACTTCTTGCGTTGGATTTGCTACAGGGAATAAGCCTCAATTACTCGTCGATGGCGGCGATTGTCTCGGCGCTGATCGTGATGGCCGTAGTCCTGCTTTCGACTATCTACCCGGCTAGGATTGCAGCCCGCACGGCCGTGCCGGATACGGTGCGGCGCTGGAAGCCGCCGGACCCTGATGGAGACCGCTGGGAAATGGAGTTTCCCTTTATGGTTAGCGAGGGGGAAGTGCGGGGTTTGTGTGGCTTCTTGGCCGCTTACTTCAGCGCCTATAGCGAGGAGTCCATTGGCGACTTCTACGCCGAGAAGGTCCAGTTAGTCGAGGAAGCCGGCGAGCGCGGGCCGGAGTACGCCGTGCAGCTTTTGCTGTGGCTGGCGCCGTTCGACATGGGGGTGAGCCAGTTCATGCAGCTCGAATTTTTGCCCACCGAAGTCAAATCCGTATATACAGTGGAGATTTACATTCAGCGGATCAGCGGTCAGGACACCTTCTGGCAGCGGGTCAACCACCGAAAGAGTTCCTGCTCTGGCACACCCTCGCCGCAGAGTCCAAGGCCCACCATCGCGGGGTCGCCGAGCAGATGTTGGCTGAGGCCGCAGAAACTGAGCACAGCGCATGAGCGAAAACAGAGACGAGAGAAAGAAAAGGCGTCGGGAAGCAAAAAGGGAGCGCCAGTGGGCGGAGGTCGAAGAGTACCGCGCCTTACTCGAAGCGCCCGAGCCCAACCGCTTTGATGAAGGTTTTACGA
>JAGWBY010000074.1:24575-27300 GCA_021295675.1 Candidatus Latescibacterota bacterium
AGATGTTCCTCGGGCTGTACACAGGTGGCGGCGTTGGCGCGGCAGCACAATGGGTGACGGTGATCCTCTTTTTAGAAGTTTCCAAGCGCTCGTTTACCTCGCTCAAGCGCCAAGAGATCTACCTGCTGGTGTACGTGGCGTCCGCTTTGATCGCCCGCGAGGAAGGCGCATTTCTCGACCTACTTTGGCGTCAGTATTTCGTGCGCTCAGCCGAAGCCGAGCAATTTGGAATCTCGCGCATTTTGCCGTGGTGGTGGGCACCATCGCCCGATTCGGAGGCCATTGCCGAGCGGACTTTTCTTCACCGGGACTGGTTGGCCCCGATCCTGCTGTTGGTGATCGGGACGATCATGGGCCGCATCGCTTGGTTTACGTCCGGCTACATGCTCTTCCGACTCACTTCCGACCGCGAGCAATTGCCCTTTCCCACCGCGCCGATGTCGGCGTTGAGCGCCATGGCACTGGCCGAGGATTCGGGGGCCGAGCGGGAGACGTGGAAGTGGCCGGTGTTCAGCATTGGCGCGGCCATCGGTGCGTCATTTGGAGCCATCTATGTAGGGGTGCCGGTGGTCACCCAGCTCTGGGGATCCAAAGTGGAGATTCTGCCGATTCCCTTCTGGGACCTGACTCCTTATTTCGGCAATATCTTACCTGCCACGCCGCTGGGGATCGCCGTACACTTGGGTCCGATATTCTCTGGGTTGCTAATGCCCTTCTGGTCGGTGGTTGGCTCCTTTTCTGGGGTGATGTTGCACACGGCCATTAGCCCCTTTCTCTACGAATTGGGCTATCTTCCGCGCTGGGAAGTTGGCATGGACACCATCCGCACCCAGATCGCCACCGGGATCGACTTTTGGCGCGCCTTTTCCATTGGCATCACCATCGCCGTGACCATCGTCAGCTTCTACCAACTCTTTAGCACTGGCCGCGAGAAGCGGGCCGAACTGCGAGAGAAGCTGCAACTTGAGAAGGCCGATCAGCCAACGGTGTGTCAGCATTCGGACTGCCACCGCCCGTCCGAGGTGAGGGGATACTGCTTAAAGCACCTCGGCCGCGGCGATTTCAATCTGTGGATTTGCGCTTCGCTGTTTTGCGTAGCGGCGATCTACCCGATCGTGTTGGCCAAGACCTTGTTTCCCACTTTGGTCAGCACGGGCCTGTTGGTGATCTTCGTGCTCATCGCCTTTGTCTATGCGCCGATCATGTCCTTTGTCAGTGCCCGGCTCGACGGCTTGGTCGGCCGGGAGATTTCAATCCCATACGTAGATGAGGCCATTCGCTTTATGACTGGCTTTCGCGGGGTCGAAATCTGGTTCGTGCCCTTTCCAGCCCGCAACTTCGGCGGGCACGCCGAGGGGTTTAGGGTCGTCGAGTTAGTTGGGATGAAGTTTACCAGCCTGCTCAAGGCCTTGGTGGTGAGTATGATGTACTGGACCTTCCTCTGGCGCCTCGCTCCTATTCCCTCGGAGAGCTATCCATACGCGCAGCTCATGTGGCCACTGCGGGCCTTTGATCAGGCGCTCTATTTATCTAGCACGATGTACAGCAAAATGTGGCGCGCCGGAGAGGAGTTGGAAGGGGATATTGTGCCCCGCGGCCAAGCCGTGTGGAGCCCGAGCAATTTGCAGGATGGCCGTTGGTGGTACTGGCGGGTGCGTACTACTAGAGATTTTGAGGTACCGGATCCGGTAAAGCGCTCCTATGAACCTTGGTCGCAGACCGGGTACTTCTACACCAACTTCGACGGTGGGGGCGCACCGCCACCCCCGGAGGCTGCTGAGCAACTCGCTGCTGAAGCTAGTACTTCGTCGGATGCCCCCGAGCTGCTTTGGCCCCCCAACGGCATGACCATTGCCACGCCGAACCCCAACTTCCGAGTTGCGGTCAATTTGGCTCCGGGCGATTCGGTTGATTTCTACTTTGAAGTGGATCGCCTGCCCAGCTTTGACGGCGAGTTTTTGCAGCGCTCTTCGGACCGGCCCTTGCTCTTTGAGGTCCTGTGGCAGGACATGCGCTTTACGGGCGACCTCAAAGACGACGACGGCGACCTCAACATCGCGGCCATCGTCACGGGCGTGGAGCCGGAGGGGCTGGGAGACCAACTCGGGCTGACAGAAGGCGACCGCATTCGCGCGGTAAACGGCGTCGAACTCCGCATACCCCAATGGGATACCGAGCGGATCGACCGGTATTTTACTCAGGGTGCGGACTCGGTGTTTGCCGCTTGGGAGCGGGATGAGAAGACCATGCGTCGAGCCGTGGTGCGCCGACCGGGGGAAGCACTGGGACTTGAGTTTGCGGCGGACACGTCGTTCGTCGAAAGCTGGACCGAATACGACGCGGTGCGCGTCGCCACCGTAGCTGAGGAGGGATTGGGTCCCCGTTTGGGATATGACGATTAACGGCGAGGGTATCGACCAGGATACGTGGCGCAGCGAGGAGGTGGTGGCCGCTTTTGCTGCGGTCGTGGAGGAGACTGCTACAAAGGTGCTGGTCGAGTGGGAGCGGGATGGAGACAGACACCAAGGTAGGGTGGTCGCCTTGCCGCCTGTCCAATCGAGGCTGACCTATCGGGAAGGGGTCGTCGAGGGCCTCGACGAAGAACTGCTCAACAACGAAGACGACGACGGCGACGGTCTGATCGATGAGGATACGCACCATCCCCTCGACGGCAAGAAGTGGCCCATCATCCTCGGCGGCGCGGGATTTGGCCTGACGGCGTATT
>JAGWBY010000074.1:27309-36404 GCA_021295675.1 Candidatus Latescibacterota bacterium
ATCTGGGGATACGTCCAGAGCGTCAACGGCATTCCGCATTTTCTCATTCCGCAAATCATCGGTGCCTTGATCGCCCGACACTACTTTTGGAAGCGGTACGGCAAGCAGGATTGGCGGCGCTATGCCATGGTTCTGAGCGTGGGCTTCGGGGTTGGCATGTCGCTGATCGGCATGTTCAGCGCTGCCTTGGCGATGATCAAAAAGGCCGTTTCTTCCCTCGCCTATTGAGGGGGTGGACAAGGTCTATTAGCCCTTGTATCTTCGCCATTTATGGATTTGTTTACGCGCATATTCCGCGTTGTGCAGGCGCACACTAAGGCTAGGGAGCCGAGCGATGCCTACGGGCATTGGCGGCCTCCGGCGTCGCCCCCGGCCCCTGCCGAAGACCCGGTCCTCGCCGGATATTACGCCAATCTGGAGCTCCCCTATGGAGCCAATCTGGAGGAAGTAAAGGCGGCTTGGAAGCGGTTGATGAAGCAGTACCACCCCGACCATCACGCCCAAGATCCGGCCAAGCGCGAGGTTGCCAATGCGCTCTGCGCTCAGTTGACGCAAGCCTATAAAGAGCTAGAGAAATCCCTGACGACCCATTAATTAAACTAGCATAGGAGGAAGCTTATGGCAGATTTTGCCACCGTAAAGGAGTACGTCCTCGAGCTTGGCTTGGCCATCGCCGAGGAGATTCCCGCCGAGGAAATCATCATTGTCAACGACGAGGAGCGGGGGGTACAAAACTTAGTTATTGATTGCGAGGAGACGGTGCTGGTGATTGAGCAGCTTATCCTCCAGGTCGCTGCTGGAGCCGCCGAGACGTATAAGCGGATTTTACAGATGAACCGCGACTTGGTCTTTGGTGCCTTCGTCCTCAATGAGGAAGGCGATTCGCTGCTCTATCGCAACACGCTGGCGCTGGAGAATTTGGACTTAAACGAACTGGAAAGCACAATCAACTCCCTCAGCCTCGGCTTGGCCGAGCACGGGGAGGAATTACTGGGGTTTGCCGCCAAATAGGAGGATAAGACATGGCAGGTATATTTCAACGCTTGTTTAAAACGGGGGAGGCTGAAGCTCACGCCTTAGTGGATAAGCTCGAAGATCCGATCAAGATGAGCGAGCAAGCAATCCGCGACTTAAAAAAGGACTTGCAGGACAGTCTCAAGGCCCTCGCCGAGGTCAAGGCGATCTCGATCAGACTCAGCCGCGAGTCCGAAGATCACCGGCGGCGCGCCGAAGACTACGAGCGCAAGGCCATGCTGCTGTTGCAAAAGGCCGAGTCCGGCCAGATGGAGGAAGCCGAAGCCGACCGCTTGGCCCGAGAATCACTGACCCGCGTCGAGGAATCTCAGGGTCGGCATGCAGAAGCCTCCCAACAGGCCCAAGCTCAACAGGCGATGGCCGACAAGCTACAGAGCAACGTCAACGATCTGAAGTCGAAAATCGCCTCGTACGAAAACGATCTGGTAACCCTCAAGGCACGCACCAAGACCGCCAACGCCACCCGCAAAATCAACCAGCACTTGGCGAATATCGACTCAAAGGGCACCACAGCCCTGCTCGAACGGATGAAGGAAAAGGCCGAAGAGCAGGAAGCCCTCGCCGAGGCCTATGGCGATATGGGAGACGCTGGAACAGCCGTTGAAGACGAGATCGACAAGGCCCTCGCCGACAGCAAGGGAGCCCAGGTCGATGATTCGCTGGCCCAGCTCAAGGCCAGAATGAAGACGGCGAAATAAGGGCTGCGCTCTAAAGCCCCCGGCGGCTGATTATCCGCAGATGAACGCAGATGGGCGCAGAGATGGAATGAAAGCCCTTAGCCGCCGGGAATTTTTCGGTACGCTCGCCGCCGCTGGTAGCTGGGCCGCGTGGAGCGGTTGCTCGTCTGACCAGCGGCGGCCGGTTCCCGGGCGGATCGTCAACGAAGGACCGCCGCGTGGACACCTGCTGCGCGATGTGCATTCTTGGGCAGATTTTACCCCGACAGACTACGCGTGCGATGTCGCTATTGTCGGCGGTGGGATCTCCGGTTTGGCTGCGGCGTGGAAGTTGCGCCGGTCGGGGGTGGAGCGGATCCTCCTGCTCGACCTCGAAGACCAGCTAGGAGGCACCAGTCGCAGCGGCCAATGGGGCGACCAGGTATTTCCTTGGGGCGCTCACTACATCAACATCCCTCCCGCCGAAGCCGACTGCATCCACGAAATACTGCAAGATCTAGGCGTCATCGGCCGATGGCCGCCGCTGGGACGATGCTGCGCTGGCCGCACGAGCGGCTCTTCTATCGAGGTCGCTGGACCGATGGATTAGATCCGTTTATCGACGCATCGAGCCGGGAGCGCGAAGCATTGTTGCGCTTTGAAGACGAGATGCTGCGCTGGGCCTTGCACCGCGGCCGGGACGGACGCCGGGCCTTTGCCATGCCGTTGCGCTACAGCACGGCCGATGTCCGGGTGCGGCGTTTGGATCAGATCAGCATGGCCCAGTACCTCCGCGAAGAGGGATGGCACGACGATCGGCTCCGCTGGCTGGTCGATTATGCCTGCCGCGACGATTATGGTAGCACGGGAGCTCAGGTCTCGGCTTGGGCCGGGATTCACTACTATGCCTGTCGGTTCTACGACTACCGGATCGAGGAGGCGTATCCAGCGCATACGCTGACGTGGCCCGAGGGCAATGGGCATCTCGTTACGCAACTCGCTAATAGGTTGGGGAAGAACGAGATAAAGCGACAGGCTCTAGTGGCTCGTCTAGCTGAGGAGCGATCGCAGGTGCGGTTGGGATACATCGACTTGGCCACCGGGGAAAAGCGGCAACTGACTGCGCGGGCGGTGGTGTACGCTGGCAAGCTCCACACGGCTCCCTATGCGATTGCAGACCTGCCGGATGCACAGGCCAAGGTCATGGCAGCTATTGAGTATAGCCCTTGGTTGGTGGCGGCTATTTTTCTCAAAGAGTCGCTCACAGCCCAACAGACTACTTGGGACAATGTTTTGTACGATAGCCCATCGCTGGGCTATGTGGTCGCCGATCACCAGCAGGGAAGTGGCCGCGTGTTGATGTACTATTGGCCCTTTGTCGATCAACTCGCCGACGCCCGGAACGCCTTGCTCGCGCAGGACCATTCATTCTGGACCGAACAGATCGTGGCTGATTTGCGCCGGGTCCATCCAGAACTCGACGACCTCGTCGAGCGCGTCGATCTGTATCGCTGGGGGCATGGAATGATGCGGCCTAGTCCTGGGTCGCTATGGGAGCCGATGGCTGGTTGGCGGCAGCAGCCAATGGAGCGGATATTTTTCGCTTCGTGTGATGCAACCGGATTGCCCCTGTGCGAAGAAGCCATGTTTTCCGGTATTCTGGCGGCGGAGCAGGCCATGGACCGTCTCGGCGTGGCGTATTCCTCCTCGCTGGGAGGGCTTGCGGATGCCTAGACTGGGTGTGCTGTTTTTGCTGGTAGCCATTTTCTCGGCTGCGGTCTGCGCTATCGTCTATCAGTTACTCATCGGCAGCGTGTCGTCCTACTTCCTCGGCAATAGCGTCGAGCAGTTTTCCCTGACGATCGGCTTTTTCCTCGCCGCGATGGGGCTTGGCTCTTGGCTTTCGCGCTTTGTCGCCGACGACTTGCTGTTGACGCGGCTAGCCCAGCTAGAGATTTGGCTGGGGCTTTTGGGTGGGGTTTCGGTTGGCGTGCTCTACGTGCTCTACGGATACACCGACCACTTCAGAGTCGGCATGTTGGCATTGAGCACGGCGATTGGCGCGTTGATCGGCCTAGAGGTGCCGCTGATCACTCGGCTGTTGCGCGGTCACGGTACACTGCGTGCGGCGCTGTCTAACGTTTTATCCCTCGACTATCTGGGGGCCTTGTTGGCCTCGTTGCTATTCCCGTACATCTTGTTGCCCTTTCTCGGTAGCCTGCATACGGCGCTGGTCGCTGGCTTGGTCAACGCCGGCCTCGGCCTCGGCGTGGTGCTTGCGTTTAAGGGGACGTTGCTAGAGCAGCGTGCCTTCCGCTCGCTAGGGGCGCAAGCGCTTGTGGTTATTGCGGCGCTAGGGGCGTTGGCTTGGCAGGGGGAAGGGTTGCGAGCGCGGTGGGAAAGCGACCTCTACGAGGACCGCATCGTCCACAGCGAGCAATCGGCCTACCAGCAAATCGTCCTGACCCAGCGCGACGAACACCTGCGGCTCTATCTCAACGGGCACTTGCAATTCGCCTCCATTGACGAGCACCGCTATCACGAAGCTCTGGTCCATCCGGCGCTGGCCTTGGCACCCTCCCGCGAAAGAGTGCTCATTATCGGGGGAGGGGACGGGCTGACGGCGCGGGAAGTGCTCAAGTACGACGAGGTTGAACACGTCGATTTAGTCGATCTCGACCCGGCGGTAACGCGGTTGGCCCAGCGCAACATTTATCTAACCCGGCTGAATGACAATGCCTTGAATCGCCGCCAAGTGCGCGTGATCAACGAAGATGGTTTTGTCTTTTTGCAGCGCGAACACATGCCGTATGGCGCGATACTAATCGACTTGCCCGACCCTCGTGAGGAGAGCTTGGCCAAACTCTATTCGGTCGAGGCCTATAGGCTGTGCCGCAAGCTACTCAGCCCGCAAGGCGTCTTGGCGACCCAGGCTTCTAGTCCGTATCACGTCCGCGAGGCGTACTGGAGCGTTGCCGCCGCCTTGGAGGAAGCGGGCTTTGCCGTCCACTCCTACCACTTACACGTACCCTCTTTTGGCGAGTGGGGATTCCACTTGGCAGGATCTGCCGGGCTAGATCCGACGGCAATTGCTTTTGCGGTTCCCACGCGCTACATCGATCGCCAAGTCTGGGATGCCCTCGCGGTGTTCGACGGCGATATGGCTCGCTTACCCGTGCAGGCCAACCGACTTGATCGGCCGGTGTTAGCGCGTTATTATCGACAGGGTATGGGTACTCAGTTTTGAAAGGACATGCTAG
The DNA here is from genome assembly GCA_021295675.1 of Candidatus Latescibacterota bacterium. The sequence goes on from JAGWBY010000074.1 coordinate 32,261, forward strand.
ATGGGTTTAAGGAAATGGTTCGGCGGTCGTCAAGACGAGGACGAACCGACCTATCAGGAGTATTCGCTCAGCACCATGAAGATGGGCTTTCTCGTCGATTACGACCTCAAAACTTGGCAAGTTACAGGCCGTGGAGGTTATGACTACGAAGGCTACAGTACTGAAGAATGGGAATTGCAAGCCGATGGTCAGGTGTGCTTCCTCGAACGCGCCGTAGAAGATGGCAAAGCCTATTGGACTTTAACGCGGGCGATTGGCATCGACGAGATCGAAGGCGATATTGCCGCGGCGATTATCGCCGACGGTGACCCGCCTGAAACTGTCCGGTTTGAGGGTGATGAATACGCAGGGAGTACGAGCGACGCGGGTCTGTACCGTAAAGACGGCACCGACGCGGAGCGCGAGTTTGTCAGCTGGTCGTTTGAAGGCGAAGAGGGCAAAGTGCTTTTTATTAGCCAGTGGGGCGAGCGCGACTTTGCCGCGTACGCAGGCTTGGAAGTAGAGGAATACCAATTCACCGACATTTTGCCGGTGGAGGAGGGCACTTGAAATGGCTTGGCGCGTAGCGGCCTTGGTGCTGTGGGGCCTGATTGCTTGCAGCTCAAAAGACCCGGTACGGGAACTAATACGCGACTTAGATCGCTATCCCGAGTACTCGCTGATCGTCGATGATACTCGTATCGAAGGCTCGTTTTTTCCCGACTACGCCCTCGGGGCAGCGCGTCGCCGAGCGCGATACCATCGTGTACGAGGAGCGTCGCACCGATTGGATGGAAGTCAAAGAAGAGACGTTCTACCGATACGAAAAGTACGTCGGCATGGTCGTGTCCTCCAAGTCGCTAGACGGCCGCCGCACCGGCACCAGTCAAGCGCACCCGCCCAGCTATCAGTACGTCGGTAATCCCCATTACGGGTCTTGGGGCGGTGGTGGGTTTTGGCAATTTTACGGCCAGTACGCGCTGATGAGCAGCTTAATGGGGGGGTGGAACGTTGGGCGCGGCGATTGGGAGGACTACCGCCGCAACCGGGAAAGGGGTCGCCCATACTACGGGCCGACGAAAGGAGGCCGACCCACTTTTGGGTCGCGCGGCTCGCAGACTCAAAAGACGCGACCGCAATTCTACCAGCGCCAACAAAGCCGCCGCCAGGCCTTTAGTGGCCAGGTCAAAAACCGCATGGGCCGCACCACCTCTGGGTGGGGACGCGGTGCCTCGCGCTTTGGAAAATAGGGGGAACGCAGTGGATACTTTAATGACGATGGCTCAGACCCTAGTTTATCTCTTAGAGGCTTTCGTTCTGCTCTTTGTTGCCAAGCAGGTCTATGCCCGGGTTTTTCGCCGGGTTGATCTCAAAGACGAACTCTACGGTCGCAACAACCACGCGATGGCCGTTGCGGTGGGCGGTTATTTCTTTGGGATTTGCTTGGCGCTGGGGGGGGCGTTGAGTGGCCCTTCGCTGGGCTGGCAAGCCGACTTGATTGGCATTGCCCAGTACGGCCTCTTGGCGATTGTCTTGATGCTCGTCGCTGGTGTGCTCTGCGAGCGAGTGCTCCTGCCCCACTTCGACAACCGCAAGGAAATCGTCGAGGATCAGAATATGGGGACGGCCTTTGTCGAGGCGGGGATGCACATTGCCAATGGCTTGATTGTTTTGGCTATCGTGCAGGGCGAGGGGCCGCTGTGGAGCGGCGTGGTTTTCTGGCTGCTGGCGCAAGTGGTGCTGGTGGTGGCTGGGCTGCTCTACGAGTGGATTACCCCACATTCGATTCACCGTGAACTAGAGCGCGACAATGCTGCGGTTGGCTTGGCCTTCGGCGGCGTGCTGGTGGGCATGGGCAATATCGTCAGCATCGCCGCGGCCGGCGACTACGCAGGATGGCTTGAAAGCCTCAAAATTTTTGGCATGGACGTGGTCTTTGGTTTTGTCGCGCTCTACGTCATCCACAAATTGACCGATATGCTCTTGGCACCCAGTGTGCGCTTGGGTGCTGAACAGGTCGAAGAGCAGCCGAATGTGGGTGCCGGGCTGATAGAGGCCTTTGGCTACGTGGGCGGATCGATCCTAATCGTCTGGATCTTCTGAACTATTCTGGCGGCTCCGGTGCCACTGCCATAGCAGAGTTGGGCCGCCAACGAAGACATAGGTCAGATTCGCTAAAGCATGGGTCAACGTGGCGCAGGCCAAAGCGGTGGCAAGGGGCACCGTATAGAGGCGATGCATGGCCTCGCCAAAGAGGAAGTGATACGAACCGATTCCCCCAGGCGTTGGAATGATCACTCCGATAGACGATATGGCCATGACCACTAACGCCGCTGCTGCGTCGAGGTCGTATGTCTGGTCCAAGCCCATGCCGACAAAAGCCGCGTAGATAATAAATACGTAGGCCGCATTGAGTAGGACCGAACTAACTAGGATTTCAAAGTACGCCGTCGGCTGTTGCCGCAGAGCGGAAAGCCCACCGATGAAGGTCTCGATAATTTTGAGGATCCGCTCGCCGCGTCCCCAGGCGATCCGAGCGAGCAGTGGGCGAATTCCAGCCAAGATTTTTTCCCGATAAATGGATACCAAGACCAAGGCGCTCAGCGCGACCAAGCAACCAACTAGGGCCAGTAGGCCAATGGTGTCCCGATCTGCACCGACTAACGTCCAAAGCGCGGGCAAGGCGATATCGATATAGACGATGAGCCAGAACAAGACGATGAGCCAAAATAGATCGAGAATGCGCTCCACCACGATCGTGGCCATCAAGGCGCTGATGCTCGTCCCAGTGGTCCACTTGAGGCTGACACATCGCAGTATTTCGCCCGAGCGCGGCACGACCACATTGGCTGCATAGCATATAGCTAGGGCGAGCGACGCGTTGAGATTGTTCACTTGCGGCGCAAAGGGTCGCATGAGGACCTGCCAGCGCCAAGCCCGCAATACCAAGGTCCCCAGCGTTGCGACGCACATGACAGCGGCCCAAACCGGCGAAATGCCGGTCATGGCGTCCCAGAGTTCTCCGCGGTTTATCCCCTCAAAGGCCCAATAAATAAAAAGCCCCATTAAGCCCAAACTCAGCCCGTACTGGAGGGATTGTTTTAGTATCTTGTGCATCGCTCTGGCAAACGCAAAACAGGGGATCTGGCGATCCCCTGCTGCATGGTGAAAGGAATAGGCTGGGTGGGTTTGTTCAATCCTGAATGGGTTGAATTTTGCCCATTTTCTCTAATAGGTCGATGACCTGCACTGCCGCCTCCGAGGGCGTTGCTGTGTTGGTTTTGATGACCAATTCAGGCTTTTCGGGTTCTTCATAGGGATCTGAGACACCGGTAAAGTTGGGTATCTCACCGGCTCGGGCTTTTTTGTAGAGGCCCTTGGGATCTCGCTCTTCACACAACTCAATTGGAGTATTGACAAAAATTTCGACGAAATCGCCCTCTGCCATCAGCGCCCGTACTCCGTCGCGGTCGGCTCGATAGGGACTGACAAAGCTGGCGAGGGTTAAGAAACCCCCATCGACAAAGAGCTTTCCTACCTCGCCGATCCGCCGGATATTTTCCGCCCGGTCGTCTGCAGAAAAGCCCAAATTTTTATTAAGACCAAAGCGGATGTTGTCGCCGTCTAGCACATAGGCCAAATGGCCGCGGGCGGACAAAGCGTGTTCGACAGTATAGGCAATCGTGCTTTTGCCCGAACTCGGCAAGCCCGTTAGCCAGAGCAATACCCCTTGTTGGTGCAATAGGCGTTCGCGTTGCTGGCGGCTGACATGTCCCTCATGCCGGACGATATTAGTCGCTTTAATAGCAGTCAAAGTTCACCTCGTGAGTTTAGAGATAAGTTCCATAGAAAACTCATAATAACGACCATCCGGCCTTGATTCGTCAAGGAAGTGGCCTAGGCGAATACGGGACTATTTTGTTGACGGTTAATAGTCTATATATTTATAATATGACAATACATTACAAGCGCATCTCACCAAGCGGAGGAGGCAAGCGTATGAAAATTGCAATTAGCATCACCTGTGCGGCCCTGCTGGCAACGGCCAGTGAAGGGGTTGTCAACATTCAGAATGTAGGATCGGGTGCGCGTGCGCAGGGGTTGGGCAACAGCTTTGTGGCGGTGGCCGACAACGCCGATGCGGTGTTTGCCAATCCGGCCGGGT
>JAGWBY010000074.1:36586-36988 GCA_021295675.1 Candidatus Latescibacterota bacterium
AGGTGGAGCGTCGGCTGCAGGTGGGCTTGTCGGCCAAGTATCTGTTTTGGAGTGTGGGGTCGATACCCGATGATGAGGGCCGTGCCGATCCGCTGTCGAACCAGAGTGCGGGCAACGTCGGGGTCGATTTGGGTTTGCTGTGGCAGAGTCCAGTGCAAGGGGCGCAGGTGGGGGTGATGTTGAAGAATATCAACCAGCCGAATGTGGCCTATGGCGAAGTGGAAGGGGACGCGGATGCGGGTGCGCTGCCGATGGACGTGCACGTGGGGGTGGGGTATCGTCTGAGCAGTCAGTCGTTGGTTTCGGTTCAGTATGTTCGTCGCGATTTGACGGGGGAGGGTTCGGATCACGGGTTGGTGGTTGGCGGGGAGACGCAGTTGGTGGAGGGTTTGTTGTTGCGTG